>PMJQ01000095.1 GCA_003157485.1 Ignavibacteriota bacterium | reverse complement strand
CCCAGGCTGATGGATTTCATCAGCATACTCACGGTCGGGACGATAGGCTTTACCAATGTCTATTTTTCGCTTCGCTACAGCCGTCAGCTTGACGAGCAGAGACGCCAGCTCCTCGCGATGAACACGATCGCCGAGGCGGTCAACCGTGTCGTCGAGCTCGATATCGTCCTTCAGTCCGCTCTTGACAAGATCACCGAACTCCTCGGGACGGAATACGGCTGGATCTATATGCAGGAGGGGAACTCCCTCGTCCTCAAGTGCTCCAAGGGGACGACGATGAGGTTCCTCCCCCTGAATGACCTCTCCTCCGGTACCCCCGCCGCATGGCTCCGGCAGCCCCGCGTGCAGCGAGAGCGGCTGACCGAGGATCTCGGGGATATCGATCCCCAGTTCAAGGCGATGGGCATCCAGTTCTGGACGTCGATCCCCCTCAGGGTGAAGGAGTCCGTTGCGGGCGCGCTGATCGTCGCGGGGCGTGAATACGAGATGTTCACGAGCAAGCAGGCGGAACTCGCCGAGGCCTTCGGCAATCAGATCAGCGTTGCCCTGAACAACGCCCGGCTTTTTGAGCGCCTGAAACAGTCCGAGAAAGAGTACATCGACCTGTTCGAGAATGCCCCCGATATCTATCTGAGCGTCAGCAGACGGCATATCATTCTCGGATGCAACACGACCGGGGCGGCAATGCTCGGGCTCCCCAAGGAAGAGCTGATCGGAAAACCATTTGAACACTGCTTCGTCGAAGAGCGGCGGCCCGCCGTCAGGGACCTCGTCGAGGGGATGTTTACCGAGGGCCGCGGGCTCAAGGATGCGGAGGCGCAGATGCTGAAACGGAACGCCCCGCCGTTTCCGGTGACGCTGAACTCGTCGCTTGTCTTCGACGAGAAAGGGGCGACCGTCAACGCCCGCATCGTGGCCCGCGACATTTCCGAACGGAAGATGATGGAGTCCGCCCTCCTCCACGCACAGAAGATCGACAGCATCGGCAATCTCGCCGGGGGGATCGCGCACGATTTCAACAACATNNCTGACACGCCAGCTCCTGACGTTCGCGCGCAAGACGGAGACCATCGTCAAACTCGTGGACATCAACTCCCTTATCGAGGAGACGCTCCACCTGTTTCAGCGGAGCGTGACAAAAGAGATCGAGGTCGTCACGCACCTGACCGATTCCGGCGCGTCCGTCAACGGCGACGACGGACAGATCCAGCAGGCCCTTCTGAACATATTCCTGAATGCCCGGGATGCGATGCCCGAGGGGGGAAAACTGAGCGTCGCGACGTCGGTCACGATGGCAGACGCTCACACCGCGAATCAGTTTTCATCGATAAAACCGGGCCAGTTCGTGTTGATCACGGTAAGCGATACAGGACACGGCATCGAGGGAACAATCCAGAACAGGGTGTTCGAGCCGTTCTTCACGACAAAGGACTCGGGCACGGGGCTCGGACTTTCCGTCGTCTACGGCGTTGTCCAGAGCCACGGGGGATTCATCAACCTGGAGAGCGAGGTGGGACGGGGAACCACGTTTTCGGTCTACCTCCCCCGCGCCAGTGCCACCGCGCCCCTGGCGGCGCGGCAGCGACGCCAGCGGCTCCCGCACGGAAGAGAGAACATACTTGTCATCGATGACGAGCTCAGCGTCTGCGAGATCGCGCGGGACATGCTTGCCGGGCTCGGCTACACCGTGTACGTGGAGCACGACGGGAAATCAGGGGTGGATCTGTACCGCATCCGCCAGGCGACGATCGACTTGATAATCCTCGATATCAACATGCCGGTGATGGGAGGAAAGCAGACGTTCGAGGTTCTCCGGTCGATCAATCCGCGTTGCAGGATCATTATCATGACCGGCTACGGCCGCGAAGGGGTTGAGACATCCAATTTTTCCGCCGAGGTGAATGCATTCATGCAAAAGCCCTTCCAGCTCGAAGTGCTGGCGCTCAAGGTACGGGAAATCCTGGACGACCGTGCGTCGGCGCCTGCGGAGCCCGCGACGTCATGAACGTCTTTTTTCAGGAGCTGAAACGCGCCAGGGAGGAAAAGAGGGTAAGCCTCGCCGACATCGCCGACAGGACTCTCATCAACATCAAGTACCTTGAGGCGATCGAACGGGGAGACACCGCGATACTGCCTGATGCTTACGTCCGGGCATTTATCAGGGAATACGCCGCCGCGATCGGTCTGGACGGCGACGAGACTCTTCGGCGGTTCGACGAGGGACGCCGGGCCGCGGACGAGGCCGCGCACCCCCGGGAACGGGCACAGGTTCCTGTTCCTCAGAAAAGGCCGGCGTTTTCGCTCGAGCCTGCAACGTTCCTGACCCCGCGTATGGCCACGATCGGCGCAACTGTCGCCATCATCGCCATCGTGGCCATACTCGCGTGGAATCTCTTCACACCCGGAACGACGGCGCCTGTGACCGAGATTCCGTTCCAGAATATCGTCAAGGAACAGGAGGAGCAGTCCGCCGCGGACCACCCTGTGCCCCCTCCCCATCCGCGGCGGGCGGACAGCCTGACGCTCGCAGCCTCCGTGACCGACACCGTCTGGATGACGATCACCGTGGACAGCCTCCCNNGCCGTCTCTTTCGTGCTTGACAGGCAGCAACTGGGCACACTCGGGCGGAGGGGAAACGTCGTGCGCAATGTGCCGCTGACCCGGCAGACTATCGCAGGAAAGTGAGGATGACGCAGACTCCCCGACAGGCCCAGCGCCGCGCCGAACAGCTCGCCAGGGAGCTTCACGACCACGACTACCGGTATTACGTTCTCGCTGACCCCGTCATCGCGGACGAGGAATACGACCGCCTGATGAGGGAGCTGCTGGATCTGGAGGCGGAGTACCCCGATTTCCGCTCCCCGGATTCCCCGACGCAGAGGGTGGGAGGAGAGCCGACAAAGGAATTCCGGACGGTGACGCACGACCCGCCCATGCTCAGCCTCGCCAATACGTACAACGCGGAGGAAATAAGGGATTTTGACAGGCGCGTCAGGGAACTCCTCGAGCAAGAGAAGCCGGTCTACGTCGCGGAGCTGAAGTTCGACGGCATCGCCATCGCGCTGAAATACAGGGACGGCGCGCTGGTGCAGGGAGCGACGCGGGGGGACGGGACGCAGGGGGACGACATCACCAACAACCTCCGGACGATCCGTTCGATCCCGCTCGTGCTCAGGACGAAGGACAAGGCCCTAAAGACGATCGAGGTCAGGGGCGAGGCGTTTATGCACCGGGCGGAGTTCGACAGGATGAACGCCCAGCGAAGCGCCGCAGGGGAGAAGACCTTCATCAATCCGCGCAATGCGACGGCAGGAACGCTGAAGATGCAGGACCCGAAGGTGGTCGCCTCCAGACCGATACAGATGTACGCGTATTTCCTCCTCGGCGCCGGGAAGGAGCTCACCCGTCACTCGTCGAATCTCGAGACGCTCCGCTCGCTCGGCTTTCCGGTCAATCAGAACAGCAAAGTCTGCAGGAACATCGATGAGGTGATCGAGTTCTGGAAGCGCTGGNNCAGGAGACTCTTGGAACAATCGCAAAGAGCCCCCGCTGGGCGGTCGCGTTCAAGTTCGCCTCGCGAAAAGGGCAGACGCGCCTGAAAGGGATCGCGCTCCAGGTGGGGCGCGTCGGCACTGTGACGCCGGTGGCGGAGCTGGAGCCGGTGTTCGTGGGAGGGACGACGGTCTCGCGCGCGACGCTCCACAACATCGACTACATCAACGAACTCGACCTCCGGATCGGCGACACTGTTGTCGTGGAGAAAGGGGGAGACGTTATACCCAAGGTGAGCGGGATCGTTCCGTCCCTCCGCCCTGAAGGTACGACGGCGTTCGTCATGCCCGCGACGTGTCCTGCATGCGGGTCGAAGATATACCGGGACGAAGGGGAGGCGAATTACTTCTGCGAGAACGCGGAATGCCCGGCGCAGGTGCGCGGGCGCATAGAGCATTTCGCGCACCGCGGCGCAATGGACATCGAAGGGCTCGGGGAGGCCGCGGTGGAGACGCTTGTGACAATGAATCTCGTCAAAAACGTCGCGGATCTTTATACGCTTCAGGCGAAGAAGAAGACTCTCGTTGCGATTGAACGGTGGGGGGAAAAGAGCACGCAAAATCTCCTCGACGGGATCGCGGGAAGCAAGAGACAACCGTTTCACCGGGTGATATTCGCTCTCGGGATCCGTCACGTGGGAGCGGGAGTGGCGAAGGTCCTTGCCGAGTCATATCCGTCGATGGACGCGCTGTCGGCCGCAACGGAGGAAGAGCTTCACCTCACACCGCAGGTGGGACCGAAGATCGCCGAGAGCATCGTGCATTTCTTCGCGGACAGGCACAACCGCGAGATCGTCCGGCGCCTGAAGGAGGCGGGGCTGATGATGACGGGGGCGTCCCGGGCGAAGAAGGCAACGCTCGTCGGGAAGACATTTGTCCTGACGGGGACACTCCCCTCATATACGCGCGAGGAAGCGGGCCGCATCATCGAGGAGAACGGCGGGAAAGTTGTCTCTTCCGTCAGCAAGAACACGTCCTACGTACTGGCCGGGGAGGATGCGGGATCAAAGCTCACGAAGGCACGCTCGCTCGGGATCACGGTGCTCTCCGAGTCTGAATTCAAAAAGATGATCAGGTAACGACGCCATGCTGAAATCACTCCGGAGATCGATAGGCCTCCGCGCAGCGCGGTTTCATTTCCGTTCGTCCCGCGAGAAGGTAATCTCATTCGGCCATTCAATCGCCACGTCGGACCGCGTTCTCGTTGTCATGCCGCTGCACGACTCCGCCGAGGAGGGACAGAGCCGCGTGCTGACATTTCTGCGGGAGCATTTCTACGAACCCGACATTACCGTCGTCGCACCGGCCGGAGGAACGCCCGTCGAGCGCGTCCTCCCGCGCTGCCGGGTGGTCCTGATCGGTCCGGCGGACGTGAACGCATTCTTTCTTCCGCGCCACACCTTCCTCGCGCAACTTTCGGAACGGACGTACGACCTGGCGGTCGATCTCAATCTTGACTTCATGATTCCT
>PMJQ01000006.1 GCA_003157485.1 Ignavibacteriota bacterium | reverse complement strand
ACGATCACATCCCGCGAAAAAAGCGTCCTGTCGAGCTGATACGAAGGTTCAATCTCTAGAGCGCGCCGGAATTCGAGTCGCGCGCTCCTGAGCGCTTCGGTGTCCTTTTTCCCTGCAGCCCTGTGCCGGAGACAATACGCCACGCCGAGGTACGCGTGGAGGCTCGCATCCTGATCCATCCCGGGCTGCGCCGCTTTGAGAAGTCTGATCGCCTGTTCGTGCCGTCCCTTGATAAGCTCGAGCACTCCGCTGGAGAATTCCCGCGGCGGCGCCTCCTGCTCTCCCCCCCCGGACTGCTTCGCGATCCGGGCGATGTAGCTCTTCGCGACGGAATTGTAGGGATCGATCACGAGGACCGAGCGGAAAACCGTCACGGCTTTTGCGTACTCCTCCTGGTTGAAGAGACGGACGGCGTCGGCGATCTGATTGTTCACCGCCGCCTTGAGCTCTTCAGAGACGAAACCCTTTCTCCCTCCGGCGCTCTTCTTGCGCGCTTCCTCCAGGAACGTTTTCAGATTGGCGGACTCCGGCTCCAGATCCTTCGCTTCGCCCAGTCGCTCGGCGGTTTCAAAGTAATTCGCCGCGAGCTGCCACATCCCCTGGTTATAGTACGCCAGCCCGAGATAGTAGTAGGGGATGTACGTAATGAACCACATCCCGTACGTCCTCGCATACCTGCGCGGGATGCCGTTTGAGCCGAGGGCGAGCTTCAGGTTTTCGATCGCGTTAAGCCAGTCCCCGGATTCGATATAGGCGAGCCCGGTCTCATAGTTCACGTACCACGGGAGTCCCCCGTTTGCCGCCTGCACAGGAGCTTCGGGGGTCTCCGCCTTCGTTGCCGGCGGTATGCCGGCCGTGTGCGGCGGCTCCCCCGACAGCTCGCCGCGGAGAGACTCGAGGAGTGCGTAATCCTCGGGAGATTGCTGTATCTCGCCGTACTTCAGGCACAGGTCGAAGTTGTCGACCGCTTTCTGTTTCTCTTTCAGATGGTAGTACGCCTCGCCGATGTGAAAGTACGGCAAATAATTCACAAACCGGAGACCGTACGTCTTCGCTTTGAGTTTCGGGGTTTCTTTCGCGGCCACCGCCTCCCGGAGCAGAGTGAGTGAGCCCTTCCAGTCCCCCATTTCCTGCGCGGAGAGAGCCTTCTCATAGGAGACATACCAGGGGGTCTGCGCGCTGACGGGGGCGGTGACGGCGGCAAGAAGAATGAGCGCTGCGACAGGCCCCAGGCGGAATATACAGTTCATAGGGAACGGTCCGTTCTAAAACCGCACAACGAGCGAGCCGACGGCCGTGTTGCTGACCGAGGAAAGGTCTCCGGCCACGTCGAACTGAACGTTGTTCGAGAATATGCACCCCAACCCGAACGTCCCGTGGGCATACGAGCTCCCGCTCTGGAAGAGCCCCTTCATGATCTTCCTGTTGATGTCGTTTCCAGGATCGCCGACAAACCGGATCCGGTTGTCCGGCTCCAGGTACCCGCCCCCCCGGACGACAATCCCGATCGTCTTGACGAAAAACACGTATTCCGCCCCGCCGTGGATTTCCGTGCCGTCGTCGACGGTGAAGTCGGCGGGGTGTACCGATTCCGGCGTCAGCGTGACAACAAAATCCTTCGTCAGGCTCGAATAATTGACGCGCACGACATCGAACGCGATCGTGAGAAGGTCCGTGGGTCTGTACGAGACGCCGATGCCATACGACGAGGGGACATTGAAGTTGATCTGGCTCTGTTTGACGGAGTCCGAGGGGTAGTTCGTGAAGCGGTATGTCTGCTGAACCTTGAACGACGGCCTCCTTTTGTACGTCAGCCCTATCGCAAGATTCTCAACGGGCCTCACGAGGACGCCGGCGTTCAGGAAGAAATCCGATTCGTGATCGTCAATTGTCGCGATGTTGGCAAGCGACCCGTCGTTGAACACCGCGACGAAATAGCGGGCGATCGACGACTGCATGTTCATGAGAGAGATTCCCCCCGAAACACCGACGGAGAGAAACTCCCTGAACTTGTAGGCGACGGTCCCGCCGTAATTGTCGACGTGAATACGCGTGCTGGATTTTGCAGGGAAGAAGAATCTCCCGTCGGTGAATCCCGGAGCGAGGCTCCCCTCGGTATAAAAGTTGCTCTCAAAGTTCATGAGCTCGTGCCGGTACAGTGCGAACGTGAAACGCCGTGCGGGGTAGACGACGCTAACAAACGACGGGCTCACGACGGCGCTCTTGAAGTCCTTTTCAACGAGCGAGAAATTCGTCTCAGTCCCGACCGAGGAAAAATTCCCCACGTGGGTGGTGAACTGGATCCCTTTTGCCTCGATGGACAATTCGGGACGAAGCAGCGTTGTCAGCCCCGCAGGGTTCGCCTCCGATGCGGTCGCATCGTCCGCGATCGACATGAACGCGCCCCCGATCCCCGTGGCTCGCGCGCCCGGGTTGTTGAAGTTGAACCGGAACTGGGCGAAGTTCTCCATGTTTGTCTGCGCGGGCCCCGACGCGACGAGGCACGTCATCGCGACAAGGAGGGCGATCGTCGTGACGGCAGGTGTACTGAGTGTCGTGCGCATTGATTGCTCTCCTTGTTAGTTGACAGTCCAGCGTGGTCCGCGTCTGAAGAAGAACGTGGGATCCGTCCTCAGCGCCACCCCCGCTATCAGTCGGATGTACGGGGTGCCGGAGGCCGGGACGGTGAACGATATTGAATCGGATATCACGCCCGACGCCGCGGTCAGGGGCGGCGGAGGTGACGGAATGAACCCGATGGCACTGATGAGGGAGTCGTTTGCGTCAAACTCCGCAACGTCCGCGTACACCGCGTAGAGGCTCCGCTGGGCGTCGGTGTCGGGGTCGAGCGTGTAGTTGACCGAAAACCGGACGACATAGGGCGTGTTGGGATGAAGCACGCTCGTCGTGGGCGGGGTGACAAATTTCGAGACCGCCACATCGGTGAAGAGAAACGGACCCGGTGGCGTTGTCGGAATATCGTCTTTCGAACAGCTCCCCGCGGCGAACGCCGCGCCGGCAATCATGATGAAACGGAATGCTCTGGACCTGGCACGGTGCATCAGACACCTCCTCTGTATGGTGGTAGAGCGTTGCACGCGGATTTGCATCACTGATATGTCGACGATACCTGCCTGTCGTCAAACCCGGCGAATTTCCTCGTCACCCGCTGGACTTCGTCGTGCCGGATCGTGACCGTGTCAATGAGCGGCTTCGCGAACATGGGGTTCGCCACGTGAATGTAGTACAGCCCTTCCGGAAGCGCCAGACGGCAGGGGGTCCACGTTTTCCCCGGGAGCGGGACCTCGCGCCCCCCCTCACTCACAATCTTCGACACTTCTCCCCACGGGAGTATGTTCAGCGCGACGTATCCGCGCGGAGCCGGAGGGACGTACAGCACCGTCCTGTAGAACACCGCGGCGGCGACAACGAGCAGGACGGTTCCGGCAACCACATAGGTCTTCTTCCGCGACCGTGCAATGAGAGTCGCGGGGCGCAGACGTTCGGGCTTTGCAGGCGACGGGGTTTCTGTCCTCCCGCGCGCCGGCTCCCGTTTCACCGGAGGGGGGGCCTGCTTCCCGGGCTCGACAAACAGCGTCGGCGCCCCGGATCGCGTGTCC
>PMJQ01000098.1 GCA_003157485.1 Ignavibacteriota bacterium | reverse complement strand
CTTCATGCTGACGACGACGTTCAAGCCATCGGAGGAAGTGACGATCGTGCTCCCGGCGTCCCATTCGGAATACAAGCTCCCCGAGTCGGACGTGATGACGATCAACATAAGCAAGGACGGGCGGCTTTTTGTCGGCCTGGACTCCCAGATCCTCCGCAGGAGGCTCTTCGGGGCGGCCAACGAAAACAAAGCCAGCGTCGAGGTCCCGAAGGAGCAGCTCGCGAAGTACCTCGTCAACGCCAGGACCGCGAATCCCAAGCTGCGGACAGTGATAAAAGGGGACAAAGAGGCTGATTACGGGGTTGCGGAAGATGTCATGAATATCCTTCAGGATACGCAGATAACGCGTTTTAACCTCGTCACCGAGCTTGCCCGGTGACCGGGGAACAAAATTTAGCTTGAGGAGGTACAACCTATGGCCGGCGGAGATGTAGCTGAAAGTAAATCGCACGGTAAAGGGAAGAAGAAAAAAGGGAGACGATTGGGTATCCGCATCGACATGACGCCGCTCGTCGACGTCGCGTTTCTGCTCCTGACGTTCTTCATGTATACGACGTCCATGTCGCGGCCGCAGACCATGGAAATCAATTTGCCCCCGGACAAGAACGTCCACGTTGAAGTCGCGGAGACAAAATTGATGACGCTGCGGGTTAACGATAAGGGCGTCATCTACTGGAGCATGGCCATGGAGGCGCCGAAGATTGTTGATTTCAAGGATTTCCGCGCTTTCCTGGCAGACAAGTCTGCGAACATTCCGGGATTGATCGTGATCCTGAAGATCGACCGTCAGGGAAAATACAAGATGATGGTGGATCTGATTGATGAATTCAATCTTGCCGGTGTTCAGCGGTTCAGTCTTGCGCCGATGACGGATCAAGACAAGTCGATTATTTCCAAGGTGCAGGGTTAACGTACGGAGGGAGAAAATCATGGCAACAGCTGTTGCTGCCGGTGCCGGCGCCGTGAACACCGGAATCACTTACGGCGCCGTTGAACTCAAGGCGGTGTATCAGAAGTACCGCTGGTGGGGCCTCGGCATCGCGATCGCCATCCATGCGGCTATCATCGGTTCATATTACATTTCCCAGGCGCTCCAGGACAATGAGCCCCCCATGGTGATGGTGAAGCTCCTGAAGTACAGCGACCTGGGTCCGCCCCCGTCCATGACCAACGCCAACGCGCCGCCCCCGATCACGACGACCGTTCAGGCGGCCAAACCCACGGTGGGCGCACCTGTGCCGGTTCCCGACGCGGAAGTCAGCGCCGAACAAACGCTGGCGACGCAGCAGGAAATGAGCCAGCAGGTCGCGCCGATCGGTGATGCCACAGGTGCGGGTGAGGTCGCGGTCCAGCAGGACATCAAGATCGACGACGACGCGCCCCCCGCGGATTTCGTGGCGGTGGAGAAGGAACCTGTCGTCGTGAAGAAGGTCGAGCCCAAGTACCCCGAGCTCGCGATGCGCGCGGGACTCGAAGGGAAAGTCTGGGTGAAGATCTGGGTCGACAAGGAAGGGAAGGCGAAACAGGTCGTCGTGCTCAAGAGCGACGCGGAAATTTTCAACGAGCCCGCGATCGAAGCGGCGAAGCAATTCGTGTTCACGCCTGCGTACATGAACAACGGGCCTGTCTCGGTGTGGGTCTCTGTGCCGTTCAAATTCAGGCTCGCGGACAAGAAGTAATCTGACGGGAACACAATTCGGTGCGGGGAAGGATGACATCTCTTCCCCGCGCTCATGCATATGACGGTCGAAAGGATCGTTCGGTACACGGTCATGATCCTCGCCGGGGCTGTCGCAATGGCGGGGATTCTTGTCATGACGGGGTTCCTCGTCAACGTCGCGATAACGGGGCAACTCAGGATCGCGATGGGGGCGGCGATATTCCTGTATGGTGCGTACAGGTTCACGGTCGCATACTTCCGGCGGCCGGAGAGAAAGGATACATGAAGCAGGGTCCGGTCCTTCGTCGCACGAGCCTTCCGTCGGTCCTCCTGATGCTGCTGGTCCTCGGAGGGTGCGGCGGGAAGGAGCCCGGTGCGACGTCGATAACGAAAGGGGCGTTCCGCCTCGGCTGCGATGAGGCGATCCTGCCGGTGTTGCAGCACGAGGTCCGGGAATTCACGGCGGTCTATACCGAAGCGGCCGTGACTCTCCGTCCGGCCGGGGCCCGCGAGGTAATTGCGGAGTTCGCCGCCGACAGCATCGAGACGATAATCTGCGCGCGCGAGTTAAACAAAGAAGAGCGGGACGCGCTCGCTGCGGCGAAAGTCTCGATGCAGGAATACCTCGTTGCCCGCTCGGCCGTCGCGGTCATCGCCCACGGGGGCGTTCCCGTGACGCAGCTCCGCGTGGGCGAGCTCGACACGATATTCAGTGGGGGTGCAACGCGCTGGCCGGGAAAATCCAGGATGATGATCGAGCTCGCGGTGGGCGGTCTCAACTCGAGCGTCAACGAAGTGTTCCGCAGAACGGTTCTCGGCGGAGGCGGGTTCGATCCGGCGGCGAAGTCGTTTTCATCGAGCGCGGAGCTCATTTCGTACGTGGCCTCCACCCCGGGGGCGGTCGGCATCCTCGGTCTCAACTGGCTCGGGGGGATAGACCCGGGAGCGAAGGTGATCTCACTCGCATCATCCGCGATGCGCCCCGATTCGACGTATGCTCCCGGGGAGTACTATTCGCCGCATCCGGCCTACGTGTACCAGGGATATTATCCGGTGATCGCCCCGGTCTATGTGTATACGCGCAATATTGAACAGGATGTGAGCATGGGATTCATCGCCTTCCTGACAAGTGCCGCAGGGCAGAAAGTGTTCCAGAACGACGGACTGGTTCCGGCAACAATGCCGGTACGGCTTGTCCATCTCACATCACAGCAGGTCAATTGAGAATGAAACGCATCCTTCTCCTCCTCACAGCTTGTTCGCTCATGCAATCGGCGTTCGCGCAGGATCCGTACGATAAGGCGAAGCAGGCGCTTGCACTGCGTGATACCGATAATGCAATCACGTACTTCAAAGATGCCGTCAAAGCCGGACGCAAGGCGTCGGAATGCAATGCGGCCCTGGGCGCGATCGCGCTTGCGCGTCACCGGATCGACGAAGCGATCGGCTATCTTCAGGCGGCGACGGAGCGCGACAATGAAAATTTCGACGCCTTCAAGAATCTCGGATACGCGTTCCTTGAAAAGAAAGAAAACGCCGCGGCGCTGGCCCAGTTCCGCAAGGCGATCAAGCTGGCGCCGAAGGACAATTCGATAAGTCAGGGGTACGGGTCGGCGCTCCTGGCGGCCGACTCGATTGACGCGGCGATCGTCCAGCTCTCCCGCGCAAAGGAATCCGCTCCGGACAATCCCGCGCTGTATGTTCTGCTGGGCGATGCGTACCTCAAGCAGAACGTTTACATCCTTGGCGAATCGAATTACCAGAAGGCGATCGAGCTCGAACCGAAGAACATCGTGACGCGCGCGAAGCTTGCGAGGGTATACTTCAAGGAAAAGAAGTACGTCCCGTCGGTGGACGCCTGGCAAAGCATCGTGGCGATCGATTCCACGCTTCCCGAGCCCTATCTCGAGATCGGCCGGACGTTCCTTCTCGCGAAACAGTACCGGAACGCGGTGCGTCCTCTCTACAAGCTCACACAGCTCCAGCCGAAGTCCGTCGAAGGCTGGGCGATGTACGCGCGGACGCTGTTTGGAGGCGAGGATTACGCCGATGCCGCAAAGGCGGCGCAAACGTCGCTGAAACTCGATTCCACAAACGCCGAGGTCTGGCGGGCACTGGCCCGTTCGCTTACGAAGACGAAGGATTGGAACGGGGCGCTTGTCGGGTTTGCCGGGCTGCAGCGCCACGGGAAACTGGGTGCAGACGACCTGGGCGATTACGGGGCGGCGCTGCAAAGCGTCGGGCGGGAAGACGAGGCGGTGCAGGTGCTGCTGGAGGCGATAAAGGCCGACTCGACGAATTGCGACGCCTATTTCCCCCTCGGGTTCATCTACATGAAGCGGCATGATTACGAGCATGCCGCGGGGATGTTCGAGAAGAGAATCGTGTGCGATCCCCGGTCGCTCAGCACGTATGTAAACGCCGCGGCCAGCTACATGGCGCTCAAGAACTGGCAGCGCTGCCGCGAGCTCCTTGTCCGGTCGATTGAGCTGAAACCGGATTACCTCGCAGGGCACCTGTATTACGGCAGGTATTTTGCGCAGGTGGACTCGCTGGAAAAAGCCGTGGCCCAGTACGATACGGTCCTGGCGCTTATCGGGCCCGACATCGATAAGCACAAGGCGGAGGCGGGGGAGGCCTACCTGCAGAAAGCCCAGTTGTACTTCGTCGACAAGAAGTTCGAGCGCGCCGTAGATACGTTCAGGAAAGGGCAGTCCGTCGGCGTGGAAAACGCCCCCCTGCACCTGATGTGGGGGCAGGCGATGCTGCAGCTGCTTGACCCGACCGGCGACCAGGACGAGAACACGAGGAAGAAATCCGATGCGGTTCAGCATTTCCGGAAGGCGGTGGCGCTCGATCCGGGCACCGCTCAGTCTCACTTCTGGCTGGGGGCCGGACTGGTTCTCATGCGCGTCGAAGGCGACACGGAAGGAAACAAGAAGCTTGTCGAAGAGGCCTGCGGGGAGTTCACGAAGTGCCTCCGGATCGATCCGAAGAACGAAGACGCGAAGAAATCGAAGGAACGCATCGGCTGCAAGTAGGCTGAGGCGCGTTCGTCTTTCAGCAGTCCACACGCCGCTCTGCACCTGTCATGCGGAGCGGCTTTGTTTTATAGCCCGGGGTTAGTATGAACGTCCGCCTCCTGGGGTGGATTCTCGCAACCCTCCTGTGTGTCCCGCTCTACGCAGGATCGCAGTCCCTGTTCGGCCCCGATTCGAGCGCCCGCCGGAGCCCCCGGTTCCATGCCCTGCATTACCGCCTCGAAGTATCGCTCGACCACCGCGGGAAAAAAGTCACGGGAAATGTCTCCATCCGCCTGACCCCCCTTGCGGCGGAGATCGATTCTCTGGTTCTCGATGCGGCCGCGATGGATATCCGCGGAGTCCGTCTCGCCGGGGGGCGCCCGCTCGAATTTCACGAAACGAGCCCCTGGCTCTCGATCCGGCTCGACAGGACCTATGCGTTCGGTGAGACGCTCTCGGTCAGCGTCGACTATTCCTGCAGCCCGCGGAAAGGCCTGTATTTCATTTACGCGGACAGCGGGGGCGGGAGGCACGATCAGATATGGAGCCAGGGGGAGGACATGGATAACCACTACTGGTTCCCGTGTTATGACTACCCCAACGACAAGGCCACGTCGGAAGTGATCGGAACGGTGGAATCGGACTGGACGCTTCTTTCCAACGGACGGCTTGTGAGCGAGCAGGTCGACAGGAAAAAGGGAACGAGGACGTTCCACTGGGTCGAGTCGAAGCCTCACTCCTCCTACCTCATCATGGTGGCGGCGGGCAAATATGCGGTGTTGAAGGGGGCCTCGCGCGGTATCCCTCTTGCTTACTACATGTACCCGGAAGACACGGCGAAGGCTGCTGAATCGTTCGGCCGCACCCCCGCCATGATTCAGTTCTTCGAATCGAAGACCGGTGTGCCGTACCCGTGGGAGAAGTTCGATCAGATCATCATCGACGATTTCATGTGGGGGGGGATGGAAAACACGACCGCGGTGACACTGAACGACGCGTGCGTGGTTGATCGAAGGGCGGCGCTCGATTTCCCCTCCGATCCCGTTGTTGCCCACGAACTCGCCCACATGTGGTTCGGGGATCTCGTCACCGCGCGCGATTGGACGCACCTGTGGCTCAACGAGGGGTTTGCGACGTACTGCGAAAACCTCTGGACCGAGCACGAGAAGGGCGGGGATGATTTCGAGTACGAGATGATACAGGCATCCCTGGCTGTGAGGGGGAATGACAGGGCGCTGGGGCGCAGGCCGATCGTGAGTCACGACAGTTACCCTGCAAACCTGTACGCCCGGGGCGCGTGGGTGCTGCACATGCTCAGGAATCTTGTGGGGGAGGCGCCTTTCTGGGCCGGCATCCATCACTATCTGACGCAGTACCGGTTCGCGTGTGCGGAGACGGACGAGTTCCGTTTTGCAATGGAGGATGCGACGGGACAGAATCTCGACTGGTTCTTCAGGGAGTGGATCTACGGTGCCGGTTTCCCGGTACTGAAAGTAACAAAGGTGTGGGACGATGCGTCCCGGACGCTCAGGCTCACCGTCACGCAGACCCAGCAGATTGACAGCCTGACCGGGTACTTCAGATTTCCCCTTCTCGTTGAGTGCACGAGCGACTCGGGAAAGACGACTCAGACGTTGTGGATGGACGGGAAGGAAGAAACGTTCTCCCTGCATCTTGCCGCCCCGCCGCGCATGGTGATTGCCGACAAAGGTTGCCGGCTGCTGAAGGAGCTGCAGTTCAAGAAGACGGAAGAGGAATACCTCTACCAGCTCGAACACGCGGCCGGCGTTGCAGACAGGATCACTGCCGCGCGCGCGCTTCCGGAGTCAGGAACCGATACGCTGGCACGAAACGCGCTCGTCCGTGCGGCCGCAACCGACCCGTTCTGGGGGGTAAGGGAAGCCGCGCTGACGGCGCTCGGAGAGTTTACGGATGATTCCCTGGAGAGCGTATACATCCGTGCGACGCGCGATCCGAGATCATTCGTCCGTCACACCGCCGTCGCCCGGCTTGGAGCGTTCAAAGGACCCGCTATCGCCGCGAGGCTCGACTCGATTGCACGCAACGACTCGAGTTATCGTGTCGCATCGACTGCACTCCGCGAACTCACACGCGCCGACACCGCACGGGCGTTTGCCGCCGCACGGGAGCTCCTGTCACATGACTCCTACAGGGATATTCTCCGGATCGCATCCCTGTCGGCCATCGACGCTTCGCGTGACTCCCGGGGGGTCGCACTTGCGATTCCGTACACGGATCGCCGGTATGACGCAGACGTGCGGCGGTCGGCGGTATTGATCCTGGGGGAGCGGGGGAAGGATTCGACGTCCGCCCGGATGAAAATGAATGTGCTGATCACGGATCCGGATCCGGACGTCCGGGCGGCGGCGGTCGGGGCTGTCATCGAGTGGAAGGACCCGGAATTCGAGAAGGCGCTTCGCGATCTCGAGTCACACGAAACCTCTCCTGAAATCATAAGCATGCTGAAGAAGGCTCTCCATCCCGGGTCACAAGAATCGCCGGGCGATGAGAAATAGTCCGCTCCACTCCGTTTTCCCGCAACTCCCTATTCCGCAATAAGTTAGCGGACTCCCCCACTGTGCCCGGGAGGCACATCGACCCCTTTTGCACTTACGCGCATCTCACCAATACAGCGAATTGACAGATTTTTTCGCAGAATTAGCTTGACAATTCTTGCGTAAAATACTATAATTTAAACGTACAAAACGTCTATAACGTAGATAACAATCCGCCTGGAGTCAGGGGCTGCGAACCGCAAGAGGGAAGGATGACTGCTCCCAGAGAGACGAAGCAAGAGTTGTTTAACCAGGAAATGATCCCGTTCATGGATCTCATGTACGGGTATGCAATGTACCTGACGGGGAACCGGGAGGAGTCGAACGATCTGCTGCAGGAAACATACCTGAAGGCGTTCAGGTTCTTCGACAAATTCGAACGCGGAACGAACGCGAAGGCATGGCTCTACAGGATCATGCGCAACACGTTCATTAACGAGTACAGGCGTGTAAAGCGGACCCCCGACCTCGTAGAATATGACGAGCAGATCTCGGCGTACCAGATGATGCCGCGCGCGGTGGAGCGGCCGGACGAGATCGAAGGGGAGATCTTCGAAGACGAGATCGCGGTCGCGATCGCCTCGCTCCCCGAAAAATTCAAAAGCGTCATTGTTCTCAGGGACGTGCAGGATCTGCCGTACGAAGAAATTGCCGACGCCCTGGAGATTCCTATCGGCACGGTCCGCTCGCGTCTTCACCGGGCCCGCGCGATTCTCTTCGACCGGCTGAAGAAGTACGCGAAGGACCGCGGATACAAAGTGGGCGAGCGGTTTGTCCCCGTGGATTTTGCCCTCGCCACCTGAATCTGGGTTTTCGCGGGATCCTTGCCGCTCGTGTTCACGCGAGCCCGGTTTTCTGCAGAAACGACCGGACGATCATCGCCGTCGCCCCCCAGATGTTGTGCTCCCCGTGCTGGTAGAACCAGACGACCCTCGAGCTTCCGCGGAATTCACGGATTTCTGATCTCCCGCTGGCGGGATTGCGGAAGAAATCCAGGGGAACGGTGAACGCCTCTGCGACCTCCCCGGGATTCGGCCTGAGCGGCGGGAGTCTCCTGAGTAGCCCCACAACGGGGGTGATGATGAACCCCGATGGAACGGCAATATCGTCGAGCAGCCCCCTGACCTCAATCAGACTTGGCTCGATGCCGAGCTCCTCCTCCGTTTCTCTGAGTGCCGTATGCACGATATCGGCGTCACCACCGTCCTGCATTCCCCCCGGGAACGAAATCTGCCCCTTGTGCGTCTCGACGTGATCAGTCCGCCTGGTGAAGAGGAGTTCCGATTCCCCCTCCGTGAGTATGAGCGGCACAAGAACCCCTGCGCGGTAAAATCCTTCGATCGCAAGCGTGTTCCGCTTCCCCGCGAGCGACAGGCGTGAGAGGCCGCCGGGGAGATCCGGTATTGATTGTGAAGGCATGCATAAATGTAGTAAACCCCTCTCTCACCCGCAAAACGCGTGTCGATCCTCCGGCGGTGACATTTCTATCGAGCTGCGGAACGCCCGTTCTCCGGCCGGTGACATTTCCATCGAGCTCCAACGGTTGATTCTCCCCCCGTCCGGGCGTATATTTACGTATGAACACCATTCAGGACTCCCAATGAAAAATGAAGAACTGAAGATCAGCGGCATGACGTGCAATCATTGCGTTATGTCTGTGAGGAAAGAGCTGTCGAAACTCCCGGGCGTCGAGGTCAAAGACGTCCGGATCGGGTCCGCTCTTGTGGCGTACGACGAATCGAAGGTCTCCGGTGATCTGCTCAGGAAGGCCGTAGAGGAGGCCGGCTTCACGCTCGCGTAGAGTCGCTCACGCAGGTCTTTCTGCGCCGAGACCCGGCAGGTGCACTTGCATGCCCGGGCCCGGCGCTTTCTTTTCAATTCGGGGAAAACGTTCATGGCCGATTCGCATGATGCCGGTGTGAGCAGGGGGACTCTCACGATGCCCGTCGAGGGGATGACCTGCGCGAGCTGCGTCCTCCGCGTGGAGAAGGCGCTGAAGAAGGTGGAGGGTGTCAGCGCGGCATCGGTCAACCTTGCCACCGAGCAGACGACGATTACGTTTGATCCCCTCAAAGTCTCGGTCGAGCGGTTACGCGAAGCTGTTTCGGATGCAGGATACACGCTGGGGAAGCCGATCGGGGAGGAGAACCCGGGGGAAAGCGCGGAGCGCTACAAGTCCGGCGTGCGGCGGCTGAAATTCGATCTTATCTTGAGCGTTGCGCTGACCCTCCCCGTGATGATCGTCAGCATGTTCTCGATGACGCAGTGGTTCCACAATGTCATCCCCCTTGGCATGAAGGAGAGAAACGTACTTCTCCTTCTCCTCACGGCCCCGATCCTCCTGTATTCAGGAAGAAGGTTCTTCGAAGGATTCTGGAAGACCGCCCGCCACGGAACGGCGGATATGAACACGCTTGTAGCTGTGGGGACCGGGGCGGCATTCCTCTACAGCGCCGTGGCAACGCTGTTTCCCGGCTGGCTTGCAGGATCGGCGAACGGTGAAAGCGTCTATTTCGACACTGCGGCCACTATCATCACCCTGATTCTTACAGGAAGGTACCTCGAGGCGCGTGCCCGCCGGCGCGCGTCGGATGCCATCCGGAACCTCATCGCTCTCCAACCCTCGACTGCCCGCGTAATCCGGGACGGGAAAGAAACCGATATTCCTGTTGCCGGCGTCATTGCCGGTGACATCGTGGTGATCCGGCCGGGGGAGCGGATACCGGTGGACGGGCTCGTCGCCTCCGGGTCTACGACTGTCGACGAATCGATGGTAACCGGGGAAAGTCTCCCGATTGAAAAATCCAGCGGAGACCGCCTCGTGGGCGGTACCGTCAACAGGAACGGAAGCGTCACACTCCGTGCAACTGCCGTCGGGGAGCACACGGTTCTGGCGCAGATTGTGAAGCTCGTGGAAGAAGCCCAGGGGTCGAAAGCTCCTATCCAGAATCTCGCCGATAGAATTGCGTCCGTCTTCGTCCCCTCCGTCATTGCGCTTGCCCTTCTGACATTCGCCGGCTGGTTGTTTGTGGCGGATGCGACGTTCACGCACTCACTTGTCAACTTCATCGCGGTCCTCATTATCGCCTGCCCGTGCGCGCTCGGGCTTGCCACGCCGACGGCGATGACCGTCGGTGTCGGCGTCGCCGCAACCCACGGAATCCTGATCCGGAACGCCGGGAGTCTCGAACGATTGACGTCCGTTTCGACGATCGTCATGGACAAGACCGGGACTCTGACGTCGGGAAAGCCAACCGTTACCGACGTCATCCCTCTCTGGGAAAACACGCGTGAAGGTCTCCTGGGCTTCGCGGCCGCTGTTGAGCGGCAGTCGGAACATCCTCTTGCCGAGGCGATCGTCGAAAGTGCGCGCCAATCCCACGTGGGAATCCGGGAGGCGGAATCCTTCCGCTCCCTCACCGGTCTCGGCGTCACAGCGGTCGTTGACGGCAGGCGCGTTGCCGCGGGGAACCATGCCATGATGGCAGGTGAAGGGATCGACGTCTCTGCCGCGCTCACGGTCGTCGCGCGGCTGTCGGAGGAAGGGAAGTCGATTCTCTTCGTCGCAATCGACGGTAAGGCCGCGGGCTTCATTGCTGTCGCGGACAGGATCAAGCCGACGTCGGCTCAGGCGGTCGGGGATCTCCGGCAGATGGGCATTGACGTTATAATGATGACCGGGGACAACGAAACGACGGCCCGGGCTATTGCATCCCAGTCCGGGATTAAGCGCGTTCTGGCGGGGATCCTCCCTGCCGGTAAGGCGGCGAGTATCCGAAGCTTGCAGGCGGAGGGGAAAACCGTCGCCATGGTGGGGGATGGGATCAACGATGCCCCGGCCCTCGCGGTTGCCGACGTCGGAATCGCACTCGGAACGGGTACCGATATCGCAATGGACGCCGCGGATATCACTTTGATGAAAGGTGACCTTTCGACGATTGCGGCGGCAATCAGGCTCTCTTCGGCCACTCTCCGGATCATACGCCAGAACCTCTTCTGGGCATTTATGTATAACGTTGTTGCAATTCCCCTGGCGGCCTTGGGTCTCCTCACCCCCGTGGTGGCTGCGGGAGCGATGGCGCTCAGCTCCGTCAGCGTCGTCACGAATTCCCTCCGACTCCGCCGATTCGCCCCGTGAACCCCCTCCTCCTTACCATCGATGTAGCGCACCCCGGGAGACGGGCAGAGGAGGTCGAAACAGCCCTCCTTGACGCATGGGAGGATGTCCGGAATTCTCCGACACTCCGCGTTCTTAAGATCATACACGGGTACGGAAGCGGCGGGAAAGGCGGGGCAACCCGGGAAGTAGTCAGGAACTGGGCATTCCGTCGGCAGGGGAGGTTCCGGAGCGTTCTCTACGGTGAACAATACGGTTTGCACGACCCGGCGACGATGGAACTTCGCAGGGAGATTGGCCAATATCCCGATCCGGACTTGACAATGCAAAACCCCGGTGTTACCATTATCTGGGTCAAATGATGCCCCGGCGTCTTGCCCCACCGTATTCAATGAGCCAGCGTCGCTTTTGATCGCCGTTCTGACCCATACGTTGAGCCCACAGGGCACACAGGGTTTGTTCCGCTATGGCAATCCATCTTCTATATGCTGACGATGAGCCGGATCTCCGGGACCTCGTCCAGAATCATCTCTCCCTCGAAGGGTTTGAGGTGGAGACTGCTGGCGACGGAGCCCAGGCGGTCAAGATGCTCAGCACCAAGAAATTCGATCTCGTCCTTCTCGACATCCACATGCCGGTAATGGACGGGCTGGAGGTCCTCAAATTCATCAGGGAAAAGAAGCTCACCCCCCGGTTGATCATGCTGACGGGGGACGGCGACCCTCACCTCATCAGCGAGTGCGCAAAGTACGGCGCCACGGATTACCTCACGAAGCCGTACAACTATCACGAGCTTGTCGAAGCGATCGACCGAGCCCTTGCCTGACCCGATGGGGTGCCGCCCGGCGCCCGGATTTCACTCCCCTTTCCCGTCTCGAGCAGACAACGTACGGCAAAACCAGCCCATGCGCGATGTAGTCACAATTTCATCGAGGGTTACATTGATGCGCATCCATCTGCTCCTGGCAGCTCTTTTCCTCCCCCCGGCTCTTTCTGCGGCACGCAACGATACGACATGGGTGACGGACTACGAAAGGAGCGGGGGGATGAAAACCCCCCGTTACGAAGAGACGCTTGCCTACTGCCGAAAGTGTGAACGGGCCTCGCGCTGGATCCGCGTGACCTCATTCGGCAAGTCCCCTCAGGGGAGGGATCTTCCCCTCGTTATACTCTCGAATGAGAGGGCATTCGATCCTGCTTCGGCGGCGCGGACCGGGAAGACCGTCATGCTCATACAGAGCGGGATTCACGCGGGGGAGATCGACGGCAAGGATGCGAGCCTCATGCTCATCCGCGACATCGCAGTCACGAAGCGCCTTTCGCACCTTCTCGACGGCGCAATACTCCTCTTCGTGCCGATATTCAACGTCGACGGCCATGAGAGATTCGGACCGTACAACAGGATCAACCAGAACGGTCCCGAAGAGATGGGCTGGCGCGTCAACGCGCAGAACCTGAATCTCAACCGGGACTACATGAAAGCCGATACCCCGGAGATGAGGGCGATGCTCCGCCTCTTTGCCGACTGGCTCCCCGACCTGTACGTCGACTGCCACGTCACGGACGGCATCGACTTTCAGTACGATGTCACGTACGCCGTGGAGTCCCCGCCGTACCTTGACCCGGGGGTGAGTGGATGGGTCGAGAAGAGTTTCCTGCCGTCCGTTCTCCCCCTCGTCGAGAAATCCGGCCACAAAATATTCATGTACGTCTTCCCCCGCGAGGACCGCGACCTGAGCAAGGGGATTAGCGCCTCTGTTTCCACCCCCCGTTTCTCCACCGGGTATGCGGCGCTCCAGAACCGCCCGGCCGTCCTGATCGAGACGCACATGCTGAAGCCGTACCGGGTGAGGGTCGATGCGACGTATCAGTTTCTCCTCGCCATGATCCAGGTCGTCGGCAGGGATCCGTCGGAGCTCCGGAGGATCGTCAGGAAGGCTGACGCGTCGGTCGTCGAGGCGGGCTCCGCCTATCATCCGGCCCGGGAGTTCCCCCTCACGTTCGGGGTCGGCGCGAAAAGCGAGCAGCGCCTTTTCCTCGGGTATAAGCAGGTAACGGAGATGAGTCCCCTCACGGGGAGCAATCGTGTCCGGTACACGAAAGACACGGTCACACTGAGCATCCCGTTATTTGACGAAATAACCGTCACGGACTCGGCGACGATTCCGCTGGCATACGTCATCCCGCCGGAATGGACGCCGGTCATCGAGAGGTTGCGGGCACACGGGGTGCATATGGAACGTCTGAAAAAGGAGGCTTCCCTGAACGTGGAATCCTATGCGTTCGTCGATGTGAAGTTCCGCGAACGTCCGTTCGAGGGGCGACATGCAGTCACGTACGATCTCCGCCCCATTCGGGAAACGCGGCCTTTCCCCGCGGGTTCGATAGTCGTGCGCACGTCCCAGAGGACGGGGAAGGTGATACTCAATCTCCTGGAGCCGGGAGGGCCGGATTCGTTTGTCTCGTGGGGATTCTTCGATGCGATATTCGAGCAGAAGGAGTACGCGGAGTCCTACGTCATGGAAGACGTCGGAGAAAAGCTCATTGCGTCCGATCCCGCCCTCAAAAAGGAATATGAGGAAAAGGTGGGGTCGGACACCTCCTTCGCGCGGAACCCCGGAATGCGCCTGAACTGGCTCTACCAGCATTCACCGTGGCGCGATCCCGGACTCAACGTCTACCCGGTGGGGAGGCTCACGTCAAACGTCGCGCTTGACACGGAGCCCGTCAGGTAGTACCCGCGGCCAGCACCCCGGCGTATATCCCTTCAAGCCGGTCAATCTGACCCCGGCGGTCGAAGAGCTCAAGCACCCGCCTGCGCCCCGCCTCTCCAAATCGTCTTCGTAGGGGCGGATCGTCGATAAGCCGAATGAGTGCGCCCGCAAGCTCCTCAGGTGCACGGGGGTGGACATAAAGTCCGGTTTCCCCCTCCACGACGATGTCCACGACCCCGTCGCAGTTGGTTGAGACGACGGGGAGCTCCATCGCCATGGCCTCTATGAGAACCACGCCGAATGATTCCGCGTGTGAGGGGAATGCCAGTATGTCGAAAGACGCCATCACGTCCGGGATATCCCGCCTGAATCCCGCGAACGTCACAACCCCGTCGAGCCCCAGAGAGGTGCATAGCCGCCTGATTTCAAGTTCGTAGGCTTCCTCGCCTGCGCTTGCCTCTCCTGCAACGAGGAACCGGACATGCGGATATGCCCTGACCACTTCTGCTGCGGCCTGGAGAAGCTCTTCGTGCCCTTTCCCCGGGGAAAACCGCCCGACAAATCCAACGACGATGTTCTCTTTTGTGTACCCGAATTCATTCCGTACACGAGTCCCTCTTCCGGATGCCGGAAAAAACTCCTCTGCGTCGATCGCATCGTGAAGCGTTACGACGCGTTCCGGGGACATGGGGGTCGTCTCGAGGACGTTCCTGTGTATCACCTCCGAGATTGCAAGAACAAGTGCGACCCGGGAATATGTGTACCTGTGAAACGGATCCCGTTTGCTGACGTACGAGCCGACCCGCTTGCTGAGGAGTATCTTCGCACGCGATCCTGCAATATCCGCCGCGGGGACGACCGCGGACAGATCTCCCGAATGCTGGCAGTGTATGATCTGGACCGGGTTCGAGCGGATGTACCGGGAGATCTTCCAGACGGCGCCGGGAAGCGAGATTCCCGGGACGCCGAATTCCGTGACCGGAATCGAACGTTCCTTCGCCTCCCGGGCAAGCCTGCTTCCCGTAGAACACGCCAGGACCACGCGATGGCCCCGTTTCCCGAGCTGCGCCGTGACTTCAAGGGCCTGTATCTCGAGCCCTCCCCATGACCGGGAAAAGCATGTCTGGAGTATGGAGACGGGAGATGTCACGGAGGGGAATCCATTGTGTGCCCAATGTACGTATTTCGCCCCGAACGCACAATTCTTGCTTTTCGGAACCCCGTTGACTACAATGACGTGATGAACATACTCCTCGTATTTGCGGGCGGCGGCCTCGGTGCCGTGGCCAGATATCTCCTGCAGGGAGCAGTCTACCGGTTCACCGGTACGGGTTTTCCCTACGGTACAATCGTCGTCAACGTGCTGGGCTGCTTCGCGATCGGCCTTCTCATGTCGTCCATGGAGGAGCGCTTCCTTGCCTCACCCTCACTCCGGATATTTCTTACGATCGGCATACTGGGGGGGTTTACGACATTTTCCTCGTTCAGCTATGAAACGATGGCGCTCATCAGGGAGGGGGACATTCTCTCCGGGGGGATAAACATCATCGTAAGCGTTGTGACCTGCCTGGGCGCCACCTGGCTCGGGCTCGGGCTGGGCAGATACGTGTGAAAACGTTCAGCGGAAGGACACCATGAAACTCGAAGGCGACGGCAAGCTGCTCCGGATATTTCTCGGCGAATCGGACAGGGTGAACGGCAGGATGATGTACGAGGCGATCGTGAGAGCGGCCAGAGAATCCGGGCTTGCCGGGACGACGGTGCTCCGCGGGATCGAGGGGTTCGGCGC
>PMJQ01000126.1 GCA_003157485.1 Ignavibacteriota bacterium | reverse complement strand
CCCAGGCAGGACAAGCCGCCGGAAGACGACAGGGGAATCTGGCGGATGAACAGGAAGAGCTTCCTGAACGTCGCCGGATGGTTCGCGGTTTTCACATTCATAGGCACGGCCACGATCGGCGCGCTCCGCCTGATGGTTCCGCGCGTGCTGTATGAGCCTCCCGCAGCGTTCAAGGCTGGATTCCCGGACGATTATGTCGTCGGCGAGGTGAACGAGAAGTACAAGGACGACTTCCGGGTCTGGATCGTCAGGGAAGCCGATGGGTTTTATGCGCTCTCTGCAATCTGCACGCACCTCGGATGCACCCCCCGCTGGCTCCCGGCCGAGAACAAATTCAAGTGTCCTTGCCACGGGAGCGGGTACCACAAGGACGGAGTTAACTTCGAGGGCCCAACGCCCCGCCCCCTGGAGCGTCTCAGGATCACGCTTGATGACGACGGCCAGATCCTCGTTGACCGCAACACGAAGTTCCTGTACGAAAAAGGAGAGTGGTCGAAACCCGGTGCATTCCTGAAATACAACGGCTAGACGAGGAGGATACCCGCCCGATGCTCGGCATATTCGATACGTTGCGCGAAAAAATGCAGAAAACGGATGTCTATAAATCGGTTTTCCGCCACAACTATCAGGACACACAGCGGAACCGGGCGCTCCAGATCGTCGACAATGTGTTCCTCCATCTTCATCCCGTCAGGATTACGCGCCACGCGACAAATATCGGGTTCACGTGGGGGATGGGAGGGATCACTTTTCTCCTTTTCATTGTTCTCACGGTCACAGGTGTCATCCTGATGTTTTATTACCGTCCGGCGGCCGAGTACGCGTACGACGACATGAAATACCTGATGAATGACGTCGCGTTCGGTCCTCTGATGCGGAACATGCACCGGTGGGCGGCGCATGCGATGGTCATCACTGTCATGCTCCACATGTTCCGTGTGTTCCTCACCGGTTCGTATAAGGCGCCCCGCCAGTTCAACTGGGTTGTCGGCGTGATCCTCCTGACTCTGACGCTCTTTCTGAGCTTCACCGGCTACCTGCTCCCCTGGGACCAGCTTGCCATCTGGGCGGTGACCGTGGGGACAAACATGGCCCGGGCGACGCCATTCCTGGGAAGCGAGGGGCCATTCGGCCCGGAGCTCGGCATGAAAATCAACAACGACGTCCGGTTCGTCCTCCTGGGCGGGACGCAGGTCGGACCGCCGACGCTCCTCAGGTTTTACGTGCTTCACTGCATATTTCTTCCGCTTGTTGGTGCCACGCTGATGATCGTCCATTTCTGGCGCATCAGGAAGGACGGCGGGATCTCCGGGCCCGACACCGATGCAAGGAAGAGCTGACGCCACGCACATACACAGACGCGCGTACCGACTATGCACCACCTGATATCGATTCTTTCGAAGCCCGACAACGTCCCGATCGTGCTGATGCTTGTACTGACGATTTTTTACACCTGGCATTCGATGTCACGGGCGGCGAGGAACGACAGACAGGGATCTCCCGACGAAGCGATGCTCTCCGACAAGGTGCAGGTGTGGCCGTATCTTGTCAAGGTGGAGTTCCTGGCCGCCCTTCTTGTCATGGGGCTCCTGACGGTGTGGTCCATCACGCTGAATGCGCCGCTCGAAGCACCCGCAAATCCGTCGCTCACGCCCAATCCATCCAAGGCCCCGTGGTATTTCCTCGGGCTGCAGGAGATCCTCGTCTATTTCGATCCCTGGATCGCGGGCGTGACGATCCCCTCGCTCATCATCCTCGGGCTCTGCGCGATTCCCTACATCGACGTCAACCCGAAGGGGAACGGCTACTATACGTTCAGGGAGCGGCGCTTTGCGATCCTCACATTCTGTTTCGGCTTTCTCGTCCTCTGGGTCTCGCTCATCGTCCTCGGAACGTTTTTCCGGGGTCCCGGGTGGAACCTCTTCATGCCCTGGGAGGAGTGGGACACGCACCGTGTCGTGGCGCTGACGAACGTGGACTGGTCGGAGCTCTTCGGTGTGCCGACGAGGAGGGTGGATGATTCGCTCAATCCTGCGGCGATGGCTATCGGCACGGCGACGGTGCTCGCATGGTTCAGCCTCGGATTCGTGTTTTACCTCTGGAAGCGGAAGAGCGACGTGGTGCGGAAGCTCGGGCCTCTCCGCTATTCCATCGTTGCGGGCCTGTTCCTGATCATGACGGCCCTGCCGGTCAAGATCATCCTCCGGCTGACGCTGAATATCAAGTACATTCTCGTCACCCCCTGGTTCAATATCTGACGTGTAACCGAAGGAGAGAGGCGTGTCCATGAAGCGCGCGTCGCGCCCCATCGAGGAGCGCAACTACAGCATCTATTATATAATCTTCGCCGGCTTCCTGTTCCTGGGAACGATGTGGGCGGTCGTCGACGAGGTCGTCACACGCCGCCCCTGGAAGGACGTGCAGAGGGAATATCAGGAGCTTGCGGCGCGGAAGATGAAGGAACAGGAGGACAAAGCGGCGGCGGATTTTGATTCCTCCGCGTACCTCGACCTGAGCGCGAAACTGAACGCGGCGCAGGACTCGATGTCCTCCCCCGCGTACACGGTGGCGCTCGCCGCGTATGACCGGGTGCTGGAGTCGCTCGCAAAGGAAAACCGGCGATTCCAGTTCGCCAAGAGCCGCGGGGACGAGGCGTATTATTTCTACAAGAAGTCCGTGCACGAGGGATCGGAGGATGCGAAGGCGAAGGACCTCCTTGCGAAGAACGAGGCGGAGATGGCGGCCCACCAGTCCCTCATCACCGGGCTTGAAAAGGAGAGGGATTCGGTCCTGGCCGTGATGAACACGTACCGTCTGGAGGTAAGGAAGAACCAGAACGCGCTGAGCGATCTCCGGAAGAAAATCGACAAGTGGGATGCGAAGGTGAAAAAGGCCGAGGGCGCGCAGATCGAAATCAGGCAGGTGATGCTCCTGGATTACGACAAGAACCCGTTCAACGATCCCAAGGCGCGCATCGACAGGTGCCAGACATGCCACCTGGGCTGGAACGAGGACGTGATGGACAGCGCCCCGCCGCCGTTCACGAAGCACCCGGATCCCGCCCTCCTTGCACTGCATAAACCCGAGGTCATGGGGTGCACGACGTGCCACAGGGGACAGGGACCTGCGCTCACCGCGGAGACGGCACACGGGGGAGGGGATCCCTTCTGGGAGAACCCGATGCTGAAGGGGATCGACGTCTGGGCGTCATGCACGACGTGCCACGAGAACGAGAGCCATCTTGACGGTGCCCCCGTTTATTCTTCGTCGCGCCGCCTTGTCATCGAGTCGGGATGCTTCGGATGCCACGAGATCAAGGGATACACGGACCTCCCGCGGATCGGCCCGGAGCTCGGCCGCATTGCGCAGAAGACCAACCCCGGGTGGATCTTCCGCTGGGTGCGGAACCCGAAGGACTACAACCCGCACACGCGGATGCCCAATTTCAGGTTCACGGATGACCAGGCGGAGGCGATCACCGCCTATCTTGTCGGCGTTTCGTCGCGCGCTCCCTTCGCGATGGCCCGCGGTGCATTTGCGGGGGGGAACGCCTCGAAGGGGAAGGAGATCGTGGAATCCGTCGGCTGCCTTGCGTGCCATGCGATCGGCGACAACACGAAAGTGCGCGCGCTCCGGGGGACGAGCTACGACATCGCCCCGGAGCTGACGCGCGTCGGGAGCAAAGTGAAGCCCGACTGGATTTACGACTGGGTGCGCAATCCGCGCCATTACAACCCCACGACGAAGATGCCGAATCTACGGCTGACGGACGCCGAGGCGCGCGACATCACCGCGTACCTTTCGACGATGAAGGACGGCCGGGTGCTTGAAGAGAAGACGCTGGATCTTGCGTCCCCGGCGGCGACAAAGAGGGGGGAGGGGCTCATCAGGGAGTACGGATGCAGCGGGTGCCACCTGATTCCCGGGATGGAGAGGGAAAGCCGCGTATCGGTCTCCCTTTCCAACTTCGGCCGCAAGCGCGTCGAGGAGATGGATTTCGGCGACACGAACGTCCCCCATACGTGGCACGACTGGGTGTCGAACAAGCTGAAGAATTCCCGGGTATTCCAGACGGACCGGATCGCGCAGAAGATGCCGGTATTCTCTTTCAGTGACGATGAGATCGCCCGGCTGAGGCTCTTTCTCCTCTCCGAGACGAAGGACCAGCCCGATCCAAGGTACGTACAGCCCTTTGACGCGAAGGAGCAGCAGATCGAGGCGGGGCGGAGGATCGCATACCAGTACAACTGCCAGCAGTGCCACCAGCTTGANNGAGGGGAAGAAAGTCCAGGAGCCGTGGCTTCACGATTTCCTCAGGAGCCCCTCTGTCGTCGGATCTCCGAACACGATCCGGCCATGGCTGAAGACGAGGATGCCGACGTTTTCGCTGACGGACGACGAGATCTCCGCGCTCACGAAGTACTTCCTCCGCCTGAGCAACCAGGAGCTCGAGCTGAGGGACTACAGGGCATATCAGCCCGACCCGGCTCTTCTCCCGGTCGGAAAAACGATATTCACGGAATTCCAGTGCCTGAAGTGCCACCCTGCGGGGAACGCAGCCCCGAAACCGGGGGAGGCATCGACGTCCGATCTTGCGCCCAACCTGACGAAAGCGCGCGACCGGCTCAAGCCGGAATGGATCGTGGAATGGCTGGCGGATCCGAACAAACTTCAGGAAGGGACGCGGATGCCCACGTTCTTCCCCGACGGCCAGTCGCCGCTGTCCGACGTTCTGGGGGGCGACGCGCACAAACAGATGAGCGCGATCCGCGACTACGTCATAAGCATAGGGCAGCCTGCGCGCCCGCAGGTGAGCGCGCGCTGAGCGCCGGCACCGGCAACGAGTTGGGAAAAACAACATACATTCACTCACACTTTTCATGGAGGGAGCAATATGAATTTCAGATTCCTGTCGGTGGCGGTACTCCTCATCGCGTGCGCGGGTATGTCCGCGGCGGGTGACGTGACGGGGAAGGTGGCGTTTTCAGGGACCGCCCCGAAGATGGCGAGGATCATGATGAATGCCGACCCGGTGTGCGTGAAGCAGCACACGGCCCCGGTCACCGGGGAAGAGGTCGTTGTCAACAAGAACTCGACGCTGAAAAACGTCCTCATCTACGTCAAGGAGGGCCTCGGGGCAAAAACGTTCAGCCCGCCGTCGACTAAGGTGGAGTTCAATCAGAAGGGTTGTCAGTACTGGCCGCACGTCCTCGGCATCCAGACGGGACAGGAGCTTGAAGTCGTGAACAGCGACCCGACGCTCCACAATGTCCATTCGCTGTCAAAAGAGAACGCCCAGTTCAACGTCGCCCAGCCGATGAAGGGGATGAAGCTGACGAAGAAGTTCGACAAGCCCGAGGTCTTCAAGGTGAAGTGCGAGGTGCACACGTGGATGGGCGCGTACATCGGCGTCTTCAGCCATCCGTATTTCGCCGTGACAGGGGACGACGGCTCGTTCACGCTCAAGAATCTCCCGGCAGGCGACTACACGATCGAGGCATGGCACGAAAAGTACGGCACGCAGACGATGAAGGTCAAGGTCGCAGCAAGCGGTGCGGCAACCGCGGACTTCGCGTTTGCGGGGAAGTAACAGGCAACAAGAGCACACCACGCACACAACGGGGAAAGGGACACGACACGTGAGTGAAGCCGCACCGGGCGCACACGGGGTGGTCCACACGGACCAGCATGCGCCGCAGGGATTCTGGCGCACGTACGTCTTCTCGCAGGACCACAAGACGATCGGGATACAGTACGCGATAACCGCCCTGCTCTTTCTTCTTTTCGGATTCACGCTGATGATGATCATGCGCTGGCAGCTTGCGTATCCCGGCCAGGCGATCCCCTTCATCGGCAAACTCTTCGGCGACTCCAGGGCGCCCGAGGGGATCATGCTCCCCGAGTTCTACAACCAGCTCGGCGCCATGCACGGGACGATCATGGTCTTCCTTGGCGTTGTTCCCCTGGCGGTGGGTGCGTTCGGGAACTACGTGATGCCGCTGCAGATCGGCGCGCCCGACATGGCGTTTCCGAAGCTCAACATGATGAGCTACTGGATCTACTTCGTCGGCGGCGTCACGATGCTCTCGAGCTTCCTGATGCCCGGCGGCGCGGCGGCATCCGGATGGACCTCGTACGCCCCCCTGTCGGTGATCGCGACGGTCGGGCAGACAGTCTGGCTCTTCGGGATGATCTGCCTGATCACGTCGTCGCTCCTGGGCTCCGTCAACTTTATCACGACGATATTCCAGCTCAGGGCGAAGGGGCTCTCGTTCATGCGGCTCCCGTTTTTCGTCTGGGCGCAGCTCGTCACGTCGTTCCTCCTCCTTCTGGCGTTCCCTCCCCTCGAGGCCGCCGGCGTTCTCCAGCTCATGGACCGTCTGGCGGGGACGAGCTTCTTCATGCCGAGCGGGCTTGTCGTCAGCGGCCAGGCGCTGGCGAACACGGGCGGCGGGAACCCGCTTCTCTGGCAGCACCTCTTCTGGTTTCTCGCGCACCCCGAGGTGTACGTACTGATACTGCCGGCAATGGGGATCGTGGCGGAAATCATCGCCAACAACACGCGCAAGCCCCTCTGGGGCTACCGGTCCATGGTCTATGCCACGATCTTCCTCGGCTTCATGTCGTTTGTCGTATGGGCGCATCACATGTTTCTCACGGGAATGGGGACCGTCATAAGCTCCTTCTTCCAGGCGACGACGATGATCATCTCGATCCCCTCGATCATCATCCTCACGGCGCTCTTCCTGTCGCTCTGGGGGGGGTCGATCCGGTTTACGACCCCCATGCTCTTCGCGCTGGCGTTCCTCCCGATGTTCGGGATCGGCGGATTGACGGGCCTCCCGCTGGGACTCGCCCCTGCCGACATCCACCTGCATGACACCTATTACGTGATCGGCCACTTTCACTATGTCGTGGCGCCCGGGACGCTCTTCGCCCTCTTCGCGGGACTCTATTACTGGTTTCCCAAGGTGACGGGGAGGAAGATGAACGACACACTGGGCAAGATCCACTTCTGGCTCTCGTTTGCATTTATCAACGGCGTCTTCATGCCGATGTTCATCCAGGGGCTCGCCGGGGTTTCGCGCCGGCTGTACGACGGAGGGGCGATGTACTCGCACGCCCAGGGCGTCATGCACCTGAACGTGTTCATGTCGGTATGTGCCTGGTGCCTCGGTCTCGCGCAAATACCGTTTATCGTGAATTTCTTCTGGAGCATCCGGAAGGGAAAAAAGGTCTCCGACAATTACTGGGACGCCACGACGCTCGACTGGGCCGCGACGACCTCTCCGCCGATGGCGCACGGGAATTTCTCCCCGCTGCCGGAAGTGTACAGGGGCCCGTACGAATACAGCGTGCCGGGAAACGGCAGGGACTTCCTCCCTCAGAACACACAAGCCGAGGTCCACTAACGATGGAAATACCGTATACTGTCGAACCGCGTCCCGACACCGGGCTCTACAACGCGAAGCTCGGGATCTGGCTCTTCCTTGCATCGGAGGTCATGCTCTTCGGCGCGCTTTTTTCCTCGTACGTCCTTCTCCGGGTCGGCGCAACGACGTGGCCCCACGGGTACGAGCACCTGAACATCCCTCTTGCCACCGTCAATACGGTTGTCCTCATCACGTCGAGCGTCACGATGGTGATGTCGTGGGCGTCGCTGGCGATGAAGAACATCCGCCGGTACCGCCTCTACATGGGTGCAACAATCGCCCTTGCGTGCGTCTTCCTCGTCATCAAGGGATTCGAATACGCCGCGAAGTTCGAGCACGGACTGTATCCGAGCGCGAGCACGTTCATGGCGATCTACTTCACGCTTACCGGCCTTCACGGGCTTCACATCGTGGGGGGAGTCATCGTCAACAGCTATCTTCTGGGACCCGGGAGCAGGATGTGGAAGACCGACCCGGCGCGGTTCACTAACCGCGTCGAGGTGGCCGGCCTCTACTGGCACTTCGTGGATCTCGTCTGGATATTCCTGTTCCCCGTCCTCTACTTACTCTAGGAGTACACATGGAGACTGCCGTCGACGAGAGCATCCGCAAACACGTCCGGGTTTACGTGACGGTGTTTATTGCGCTCATGGCACTCACGCTTATCACGGTGACACTATCGACGCTCCACCTCGCCACGCCGGTCGCGATCGTTGTGGCGCTCTGCATCGCAGGAATCAAGGCGTCCCTTGTCGCGGCGTATTTCATGCACCTCATCTCCGAGAAAAAAGTGATCGTCGCGGCGCTGACGCTGACGGTCGTTCTTTTTCTCGTGCTGATGGTGCTCCCGGTGTCCCACTTCGCAGACAGGGGACTCTGACATGTCGCTCAAAGCGTTTCACCTTCTCTTTGTGGCCGCCTCGGTGATCCTGGCGTTCGGATTCGGGGCATGGGGGATAGACGCGTATGCGTCGCGGGGGGAGGGAGGGAGCCTCGTGCTGGGGATTCTCTCAATCCTCTTCGGTTCCGCTCTGGTGGTCTATGGCATAAGGGTCCGCACAAAACTGAAAGGATGGGGTGCAGCATGAAGAGGGGTCTGTTCCGCATTTTCGTGTTTCTGGCCGCCTTCACCGTCTTCGCGCTCTCCCGTGCCGGCGCGTGTCCGGTCTGCTACGGGGCCCCCGATTCCAGCTCGACGCAGGGGATGACGGCGGCGATCTTCAGCCTTCTCGGGGTCACGGGGGGCGTCCTGGCGGCGTTCGCCGCGATGTTCCTCCGCATACGCAGGCGCACCCGGTTGATCCTCGCACAGGCCGCACCCGGGGCGAACGCGCAGAACACGACACGACAGGAGGCTGAATCTCATGGGTGAATTTCTCGGTCTTCCGTTTGACGCTTCCGCGAGCGGCCCCCTCATCGACAGGATGATCATACTCGTCCACTGGCTGATGCTCGTGCTTTTCATCGGATGGGGATCATATTTCGTGTATGTGCTGTTCCGGTTCCGCAAGGGAAGGAACGCCTCCGCGGATTACCGCGGCGTGCGCAACCACGCCTCAAGCTACATCGAAGGGGTCGTCGCGGTCATCGAGGCCGTCCTCCTGATCGGGTTCGCCATCCCTCTCTGGTCGATGCGCGTCAACGACATTCCGCCCGAGGCCGACGCCACGGTTGTCAGGATCGTCGCTGAACAGTTCGCGTGGAACGTTCACTATCCGGGCCCCGACGGCGTGTTCGGAAAGTCGGATATCAGCCTCATCACCCCCGAGAACCCGCTCGGCCTTGACAGGAACGATCCCGCGGCCAAGGACGATATCGTGACGATCAACCAGCTCAATCTTCCGGTCGGGAAGCCGGTCATCATCCACCTGAGCTCCAAGGACGTCATCCACAGCCTCAATCTCCCCCTCTTCCGCGTGAAGCAGGACGCGATCCCCGGCCAGAGCATACGCGTCTGGTTTACGCCGACGGTGACGACCGCCGACATCCAGCGTGTGATGGCGAGGAGATTTCCCGTGTCTTCCTCTCACGTCCCCGAGGAGCTCGCCTCGCTTGTGACGCTCGCCGACTACACCGGGAAGGACGGCCAGGTGATTCTCGCGAAAGGGTCATCGCTGACGGACGACGTCCTCCCGGCGCTCAGGGATGCCGGGATAGCAGAAGTGACAGTGGCTCCCGACACGCCGACGGAGATCGCCTGCGCCCAGCTCTGCGGTCTGGGACATTTCCGTATGCGCGGGTTCATCACCGTGCAGACCCCGGATGAGTACAGGGCCTGGATCGCCGATCAGGAATTACAGAACGCACAGAACGCCCAGTGACAACGAAGCATAACCCGGCCCTGCACAGGTTCGCGTTCTTCACGGCGTGCGCAACGTTCTGTCTCGTGATCGCGGGAGGGCTTGTCACGAGCACCGGCTCGGGGCTTGCGGTGCCCGACTGGCCGCTCTCCTACGGCCAGGTGATGCCCCCCATGGTGGGAGGGATATTCTATGAACACGGCCACAGGATGGTGGCGACGTTCGTGGGACTGCTCACGACAATACTCGCACTATGGCTCTGGCGCGCGGACGAGCGGCGTTGGGTGAGAGTCCTGGGATTCGCGGCCCTCGGTGCCGTTATCACACAGGGGGTTCTCGGCGGGCTCACGGTGCTGTTTCTGCTCCCGACGCCTGTCTCCGTGGCGCACGCAACGCTTGCCCAGTCGTTCTTTTCGCTCACGGTGTTTCTTGCGCTCGTCACGTCCCGCCTTTGGATGGAGGGCGCTCCGGAACCTCTTCCGGCGGCGGGGAAGACGCGCCTGCTCATACTCGCCGCCGCGGGCGCCGTATTCCTCCAGCTTGTCCTGGGCGCGTGGATGCGCCACAGCGATGCGGGACTTGCGATACCTGATTTTCCGCTCTCGTACGGCCGTCTCGTTCCCCCTGGGGGATCGGGGGGACTGTCATGGATCAACGAACAGCGGCTCGATGACTATGATCTCCCGCCGGTCGTCGCTTCGCAGGTCTGGATTCATTTCGCGCACAGGGCGGGCGCACTCCTCGCCGGGATTGTCGTTCTTGCGTGCGGCTTTCACGTATTGAGGACGCACAGGGACGACAGGCGCCTGCGCGAGCCCGCCATCGTGATGATCATGCTCGTTCTCGTGCAGATCCTTCTGGGCGCGCTGACCGTCTGGACGGGAAAGGGAGTCCAGATTGCGACGGCACACGTCGCGACGGGGGCACTCCTGTTCGGCACGTGCGTGTTCACCGCCGCCCGTTCGTTTCATCACTATGCGCTGGCGGCCGCCGTGGCGCCTGTGGCGCGTTCTGTCGCGCCACGTTCTGTCGCGCCGAGCTCTGCCGCGCCACAGTCCTCCGTCTCCCCACAGCCGACACGCACATGAGAACGCACATGACACCGCGGGGAACGATTGCACTCGAACGTTCACGCGCGATGGACTACATCACGCTCATGAAGCCTGAGCTGACGTTCCTCTCCGTTCTGACGGCGCTCGCAGGATATTACCTTGGAGCGGGGGGGATAATCGGCGGGCCGGGTCTGCTCCACACGCTTCTCGGGACCGCCATGGTGGGCGGAGGCTCCGGCGCGCTCAATCAATACATCGAGCGCCGTTACGACGGCCTGATGAGGCGGACCGAAAACCGCCCCCTCCCCTCGGGGCGCATTGCACCGGTCGAAGCGCTCCTCGTCGGCCTTCTCCTCTCTTCCGGGGGGATACTGTACCTGGCGATATGCGTGAATATGCTGACGTCCCTCCTGGCTGCTGTCACGTGCGCGACGTACGTCTGGCTATACACTCCCCTGAAGCGTCTCACGCCGTACGCGACGCTCATCGGCGGGATACCGGGCGCCCTCCCGCCGGTCATGGGGTGGACCGCCGCGACCGGGGAAATCACCGGGGGCGCGATTGTTCTCTTCGGGATACTCTTTTTTTGGCAGATGCCCCATTTTCTCTCGCTTGCCTGGATGTACCGGAAGGACTATGCCCGCGCGGGGTACCGGCTCCTGGCGGTCTCGGATGAGGGTGGGAGGAAGACCGCGTCACAGGCGATTCTTCACACGTCACTCCTGATTCCGGTTTCACTCCTTCTCGTCGGAAGGGGGGGAGCGGGGATCATCTACGGCGTCTCTGCGGCGCTTCTCGGGGGCGGGTTTCTCCTTTTTGCGCTCCTTCTCTATGCCAGGCGCTCGAGCGCCTCGGCGAGGAGGCTTTTTTTCGTTTCCCTTTTGTACCTGCCAGCGCTCTTGCTGGCGATGGTCATCGACAGGGCACTTCGCTGAGCATTGCCGTGAATGTGCACGACCTTCCTCTTCTCAACGCCATCCTGAACGGATCAAGCGCCCTCTGTCTGCTGGGCGGGTTCTATTTCATACGGAGGCATGAATTCCGGAGCCACCGCGCCTGCATGATCGCGGCGCTCGTATGCTCCACGATCTTTCTGACATCTTACCTCATATATCATGCGAACGTGGGAAGCGTCCCCTTCCCGGGTGTCGGGGGCGTCCGCGCTCTCTATTTCGCGATATTGATCTCGCATACGCTCCTTGCCGCCGCCGTCCCTCCGCTGGCAATTATCACGCTCGTACGGGCTCTTCGCGCCAGGTTCCGGAAGCACCGGAGCATCGCCCGGTGGACGCTTCCGATCTGGCTCTATGTTTCTGTGACGGGGGTCGTGATCTACCTGATGCTCTACAGGATATACACGCCTGCGTGATCGGAGGGGAATCTGCGGCGGGGAAAAGATGAGGAAGGTAGCGTCAATTGCTTGAAATATAAACGCTTAGACTGCTCTCTGTGATATACAATCTGTCAACAAGTTTGAGAAACTGATCTTCACCCTCCCGGCAACCTCCGTTACCTCATTGTGATTCAGCTTTGCCCCGCCGATGCCGGTCGCCTTGTTCGTAATGCAGGAGATGCCGAGGACCTTCAGCCCCAGCAATGAAGCCAGCGCGACCTCTTTCACGGTTGACATTCCGACTGCGTCCCCGCCTAGCCTGTGTATCATCTCCACCTCCGCCGCGGTCTCGTACGACGGCCCTTTGACCGCGGCATACACGCCGCGCCTGACGGGGAGGCCCCGTGCGGCGGCAAGCCGGAGCGACTGCTCCATCAACCCCGCGTCGTACAGGTCCCGCTTCTCCGTGCACTCCCCTGGAAGCATCCCGCAGTGAAGTGTAAGGTCGATCTGGTCAGTGATGAGCATGAGGTCGCCAGGCGCCAGGAGACGGTTGATCCCCCCCGCGGCGTTCGTTACAACGAGCGTCCCGGCGCCCAGTCCCGCGGCTACTGCGACGGGGAAGAGGACTGTTGCAAGATCGTTGCACTCGTAGAGGTGTATCCTCCCCTGGAACGCGATCACGTTCCTTCCGGCCAGTTCTGCGAACACGATCTGTCCCCTGTGGCCGGGGACCGTCGACCGGGGATACGATGGGATCGCCCCCGAGGGGAATATCAGCCTGTGGGGGAGTGACTCCGCATAGTCGCCGAGACCGGAACCGAGGACGAGCGCGATGTCAGGAGGAGAGGGGATTCTCGACCGGAGAAACCGGACTGACTCGTCGAACGGGTGTTTGCTGAAGAGCCTCTCGATTCCGGCGGGGATCTTTTTCATGCAGCTCCGGTTACGTTTTCGGAGGCTGAAAACAGCGCCTGCAGCGGGCCTCGTATGAGTCCTTTGCGCCCACGAGAACCCGCTCGCTCGCCGCGGTCGTCCGCTGAGTCCTGTCGGCAGGGTTCCCGCACACGACGCAGATGGCGAGCGTCTTCGTGATGTACTCGGCGATCGCCAGGAGCTGGGGGATCGGCTCGAAAGGCTTTCCACGGTAGTCCTGGTCAAGCCCCGCGATGATGACCCTCTTCCCCCTGTTGGCGAGTTCTTCGGCAACCTCCACAATCCCCATATCGAAGAACTGCCCTTCGTCGATCCCCACGACCTGAGCGTCGCCTGCAAGCCGGAGTATGTCGGCCGAACCGTCGACGCTGACCGACTGGAGTTTTGATTCACTGTGCGAGACGATGTGATCGGAGCTGTACCTGTCGTCGATCCCCGGCTTGAATATGGCGACCTGCTGCCGCGCAATCTGTGCGCGGCGCATCCTCCTGATGAGCTCTTCGGTCTTGCCGCTGAACATGCAGCCGGCAATGACTTCAATCCATCCGGTATTCCGGGGTGAATCGTGGGCTGTGGGTGCTGTCATTGGTGATACTCTTCCGGTATCCTGCGGTACGTGGGGAAGAATGGAATCGCGGGGGGGAGAGAGAATCCCTCCATTGTAACGCAAACATATCGAAAATGGGGAGGAGAAGCAATAAGATTGAAAATGGAGGACGGAAGATCGAGGATCGAAAATGGGGTCGGGAAAAGAACTCAGAACATTCCCATGAGTGCCCCCGAGGGGCGCACGCTGCGGGCATTCCGGCCCTGACGTCATACATCGTCGAGCGGATTTCCGGCCCGTTCAGGAGGGCGTCTATGGTCATGGCGGGCGGGACGAATTCAGACGTGCTGCGCGTGAGGGTCGCTTTCAGGGACGTTCTGCGCGCGCCTGAGCGTGATCCTCGTGATCTCCGGAGGGCAGTTGATCCGCATGGGGAGTCCCACCGTTCCTATCCCCCGGGACACATACATCTGTGTGTTCCCCCGGCTGTACCGCCCCCAGACATACGGTGAGGCGAGCGCGGCCGGGGTCAGTGCGACCGCACCGATGTGTCCGAGAACGATCTGCCCGCCGTGTGTATGACCGCTCAGCACGAGATCCATCCGGAGCGACGAGGCCTGTTCGAGAAAATACGGGCGGTGGCATAAAAGAATGCGGGGGAGCATGTCGGGAACCCCGCGTGCGGCGCTTTGCATATGCGCGGCTGCGCGATCGGGACGGCCGACGTCGTCGATCCCGATGAGTGCGAGCCGTGCACCGTTTTTGGCGATGATCATGTTGTCGTTCCGGAGAAGTTTGACTCCGCAGCCGTCCACTTCCCGGGCCACGCGCTCGGGGTCGGGAGCGTAGAAGTCATGGTTCCCCATGACGCCGTAGACGCCTCCGGGCGCGCGGAGCGCGCTGAACGATTCCGCGAAGGGGTATACCTCTTCCGTCTGGCTGTTCACAAAATCGCCGGGTATGACGATGATGTCGGTGCCGAGCGCCATCACCGCCTTGCAGTAGACGTCCATCTGTTTCTTTGTCATGAACGTGCTGGAATGGATGTCGCTCAGAAGTCCTATCGTGAATCCGTCAAGCGCTGCGGGGAGCCGGGGGACGGGAATCGTCGTCTCCGTGAATTCATAGCCGGCCCTCCCCGCCACCATTCCGTACGCCGCCCCCCCGAACGAGACCGCGGCGACTCCCTCCATTCCCCGGAGCAGAAATGCGCGCCGTGACCCGTCGAACCGGACAACGGCGGGATGGACTGCCGCCCGTTTATACGCCGGGGCTGTCAGGGGGATCCGCTTGAGTGCGGCCCCGGCGAGCCGCACCGGAGCGGCGAGAAGCATCCCTGCGAAGATGACAAGTCCCAGCGCAATCGTTCCCCCTTCCCAAATGTAGAAAGGAGGGGCGGCCGCAGCGATCAACCAGCCCGGGAGGCGCGATGCGATGGACCCGGCGAAAAGCATGATTATGAGCGCGAGCGAAGAGAGCACGAACGGGGCCGCAAGAATCACGCGGGCCTTCGTGCCACCCGGGAAACGTGCGCGTGCCCAGCGCTGCGCCCTCGTATACAGGAGGAACTGCAGGCCGGAGACGATGATGAATACCGTGAGACGGAACATTACGAGTGCTGCTCCAGTGACTGTGTATGTATCCGGGCGAGGAGCGCGAGCGCTGAATCAAGGACCCCGTTCGGCGCGCGGCGCCTCAGACAATGGACGTCGCCGAACCTGCACGCGGGCTCCACGCAGCACCCGCATCCGAGATCAGCAGAATCCAGGCACGCCGCACGGTCCCCCTGCGGCGCCGACCAGTCGCTCCTTGTCGAGCCCAAGAGAGCCACGACCGGGACTCCCGCCGCCCATGCCATGTGCATCAGGCCGGAATCTTCGCTGACAATAACGGCAGCGTGCAGGAGAACCGCAAATGCCTCCCCGGCGGTGGTCTTGCCGGCGACGTTCGGCGCGGCCGGGAGCACGAGAGCGACGTCCCCCAGGGCATGCAAGCGGATAAGGAGGACGCGCCGTGCTGCGTCGGCGCGAAATCGACTTTCAACGGCCCTGCTCCGCAGGACGGATCGGCTGACAGCGGCTATCACGGGAATTGATCTTGTGAATTCACGTTTGTTTGACTATATTTCCGGACCCGGTACTCAGCCATCGAAGTATATGCCACTCAAAATCGTCCAGTTCGCCGCCAGGCCATGGGTTCGCAAACTGCTCATTGCTGTCGCGGCGGCGCTGGCCCTCTTCTTCCTCCTGGACGACGTTGCGCTGCCGCTCTACGTAAACCACGGAGGGACCCTGTCCGTTCCTGACGTTTCGGGGCTCCCGATCGCCGACGCCAGAGCGCAGCTCGAAGGGGCAGGTCTGCAGCCCGTCGAAGCCGACACGAGGCCGGACCCTGACCATCCGACCGGGACCGTCATTTATCAAAACCCTCCGGCGCAGGCAATGGTCAAGCACGGGAGGCGTGTGTACCTGACGTTAAGCGGCGGCGAGGTGATGGCGATCGTGCCCCAGCTCCGGGGCCGATCGATGAGGGACGCGAAGTTCGCCCTCGAGCGGTACGGCCTCCAGCTCGGCTCGATAAGCTTCGAGCCTTCGACGCTCTATCCGGAAAACACCATCGTGGCCCAGTCCCTTCTCGCGGATTCACGGATCGGCAGGGGATCGCGGGTCAACATCACCGTGAGCAGCGGGGGCGGGTCGGGGGGCGGCATCAGCGTCCCGAACCTCGTCGGGAAGACCGTAAACGAGGCCGAGAAAATACTTCAGTCCCAGGGACTGAACGTCGGGAATATCACCTACCAGCTCAGCTATGAGCTGATCCCCAACACGGTCGTCGAGCAGTTCCCCCGTGCGGGGGAATCAGTCACGGGGGGGCAGAAGATCGATCTCTTCGTCGTCAAGGTCGGCCGTCCCACCGAGGAAATACAGATCCCCCGGAACTGAATGCCGCGTTCCAGGATCACGATAGCGCCCTCTCTTCTCGCCGCCGACTTTTCGGACCTCAGGGGACAGATCGCCCTTGCCGAACAGGGGGGTGCGGACTGGATTCATCTCGACGTGATGGACGGNNCCACTTCGTCCCCAACATCACGATAGGACCGCCGGTCATCCGTTCGCTTCGCTCGCACACGTCGCTCCCGTTTGACGTCCATCTGATGATCGAGAACCCCGACCTGTATCTCGAAGACTTCCGGAGCGCGGGGGCCGACTCGATTACCGTGCACTACGAAACCTGCCCCCACCTGTACCGGACGGTGCAGAAGATCAAGAGCCTGGGGGCGCGGGCCGGTGTCTGTGTCAATCCGGCAACTCCCGAAACCCTTCTTTCGGACATCATCACAGACGCCGACATGATCCTCATCATGTCGGTGAATCCCGGGTTCGGGGGACAGACCTTCATTCCGTCATCGGTCGAAAAGATCCGCAGGACCTCGGCGATGGCGTTCCGCGCGCACCCCGGCATCGCGCTGGAAGTCGACGGCGGGATCGACGAAACGACGGCGCGCGCGGTCGTCGAGGCGGGCGCCACCGTTCTCGTGGCGGGGAAGTCCATCTTCGGCTCCCGCGACATCCCTTCCGCAGTCCGCAAGCTCCGGGCCACCGCACAGGGGGGATGATCCCGGCCGCCTCACCCGTCGCAAGAAAGAGCTTGACAATTACCGCGCGGCACCTTATATTTGAAGTTAATAGATACTTTATTCCTTATTTATTTAGGAAACTTCACAGGAACCTCCCCCTGCTTCCCCGGCAGCGGCGTCCACCCCCCCTATGGTCCTCGACGACATCGATGCGACAATCATGGATATCCTCCAGAAGAAGGGGAGGACGCGCCGGAACGACCTCGCGGAAGCGGTCGGCCTTTCCCTTCCATCGGTGAGCGAGAGGCTTCGCAAGCTCGAGGAAAACGGATATATCACGGGCTATTTTGCGACGGTCGACCCGCGGAAGCTGGGGAAGGACATCTGCGCGTTCATTTTTGTCACTGTCGATTCTTCCAAGCACTACCCCGGGTTTCTCGAGCACGCGCACGCGACGGACGAGATTCTCGAATGCCACGCCATAACCGGCGAGGGGTCTCACCTGCTGAAGGTGAGGACCGCCAACACGGCGTCGCTCGAGAAGCTTCTCGCGAAAATCCAGGCCTGGTCGGGGGTGCTCAACACGCGTACCAACCTCGTCCTCTCGACGTCGAAAGAATCCATGCGCATACGGGTCGAAGCCTCGAAATGAGCGGCATCACCGGTTCATCGAACAACTCACTCTTCATACCATCACAAAAGGACGTGCTATGGCAAAAAGCTCCGGATCACATCTGACCCGCGTCTTCAAGCTGATCAAAGACGAAGCGGTCACGATGATCGACTTCAAATTCATGGACTTCCCCGGGCAGTGGCAGCATTTCTCGGTCCCTGTCGACAAACTCGAGGAGTCGTCGTTCGAGGAAGGCTTCGGATTCGACGGCTCGAGCATCCGGGGATGGAAGGCGATCAACGAAAGCGACATGCTCATCATCCCCGACGCTTCGACCGCGTTCATCGACCGGTTCATCGAGGCGAAGACGCTCAGCCTGATCTGCGACGTTCACGATCCGCTGACAAAGGAACGCTATGAACGCTGCCCGCGGAGCATCGCCCGCAAAGCGGAGACGTACCTGAAATCGACGGGTATCGCGGACACCGCGTATTTCGGGGCGGAGGCGGAGTTCTTCATATTCGACGACGTCCGGTTTGATACGAACGAACACTCGAGCTACTACCACGTGGACTCCGTGGAAGGGCGCTGGAATTCCGGCAGGGAAGAGATGCCGAACCTGGGGTACAAGCCCCGTTACAAAGAAGGCTATTTCCCGGTGCCGCCGACGGATCACCTTCAGGATCTGCGCAACGAGATGACGGCGAACCTGATTGCCGCAGGGCTCGATGTGGAAGCCCAGCACCACGAAGTGGCCACCGCGGGCCAGTCGGAGATCGACCTGAAATTCGCTCCGCTCCTCAAGAGCGCGGATGCGATGCTCATGTTCAAATACATCCTGAAGAACACGGCGCGCCTGCGCGGACGGACGGTGACGTTCATGCCGAAACCGATCTTCGCGGACAACGGGTCGGGGATGCACGTCCACCAGAGCCTCTGGAAGAACGGGAAGCCCCTGTTCTACGGCAACGGGTACGCGAATCTGAGTGAAATGGCCCTGTACTACATCGGTGGCCTGCTCAAACACGCGCCCGCGCTCTGCGCGATCGCCAACCCGACGACAAATTCGTACAAACGGCTCGTCCCCGGATTCGAGGCTCCCGTGAATCTCGCCTATTCGCAGCGGAACAGGAGCGCATCGGTCAGGATCCCGATGTACTCGACGAATCCGAAAACGAAGCGGGTCGAGTACCGCTGTCCGGATGCCGCATGCAATCCGTATCTGGCGTTCTCCGCGCTTATGCTCGCCGGGCTCGACGGCGTCATGAACAAAATCGATCCGGGGGAACCGCTCGACAAGGACATCTATGATCTGTCGCCGGAGGAACTGAAGAACGTTCCGTCGACGCCGGGATCGCTTCAGGAGGCGCTGACCGCGCTCGAGCACGATCACGATTTCCTTCTCCGCGGGGACGTCTTTACGGAGGATGTCATCGAAGCCTGGATCGAATACAAGATGGAGAAGGAAGTCAAGCCGATGGCGCTCCGGCCCCATCCATATGAGTTCGGCCTCTACTACGACGTCTGAGATACACGCTGACGTATCACCGGCGTCCTCCTGCGTGTGCGGGGGGACGCCGCGTCTTTTTTACCCCTTCCCATCAGCTTGTGTTTGCGGGGTGAAATCCCTATTTTCGTCCCATGGATTTCACCCGGATCTCATACGAGCGCGTCGACCGGCGGGCAACGGTCACGCTGCGGCGTCCCGACAAGAGGAACGCGCTCGACGATGTGATGGTGCAGGAGCTGACGGCAGCGTTTACGTCGGCCGCGCGTGACCCGGGCGTGAAAGTGATCCTCCTTGCGGGGGAGGGCCCCGCCTTCTGCGCGGGCGCCGACCTCGAATACCTTAAGCGCATCGCCTCGTACGATCTTGAAGCCCACAGGGCCGATTCCCGGCGCCTCGCCGCACTGTACCGACTCATCTACGAGCTCCGCAAACCGGTTATTGCCGTCGTGCATGGGCCCGCGCTCGCGGGAGGGTGCGGGCTTGCAAGCGTGTGCGATTTCATCGTGGCATCCCGCGAGAACGCGACATTCGGCTACACGGAAGTCCACGTTGGATTCATCCCCGCCGTCGTCATGGTCTTTCTCATCAAGAGGGTGGGGGAGGGGAAGGCGCGTGAGCTCGTCCTCCGGGGGGCGGTTCTCGGCGCCGAGGAGGCGAAAGAGGCGGGACTCGTCAGCATCGTGGCCCCGCAGAAGTCGCTCGCGGCCGCCGTCGACGGGCTCGTCACCGAGCTCATGACCAAAAACAGCGCCGCCTCGATGGGGCTCTGCAAGGAGATGCTTGCCAAGCTTCACGGCATGAATTTCCTCGACGCCATCGATTTTGCCGCCAACATGAACGCGGCCGCCAGAATGACGCCCGACTGCAAACAGGGGATCGAGGCGTTCCTGGCAAAATCAAAAATCACCTGGTGAAATGGAACACTATCCCGATCTCCTCGCCGCTGTCCGGACAGTCCCCGATTTCCCGAAAAAGGGAATCATGTTCCGCGATATCACGACATTGTTGAAGAACGGCCCGGCCCTCCGGCGGGCAGTGGACCTGCTTGAAGAGCATTACACGGGGGCGGCGATAGGGAAGGTGGTGGGTGTGGAATCCCGGGGATTCATTCTGGGGGGCGCGCTCGCCTCGCGGCTCGGCGCCGGGTTTGTTCCCATCCGGAAACCCGGCAAGCTCCCCGCCCCGGCGATCCATGAGACGTATGAGCTGGAGTACGGGACAGACACGGTGGAGGTGCACGCCGACGCCATCAGTCCAGGGGAGAGAATCCTCATGCATGACGACCTTCTTGCCACCGGAGGGACGATGCGCGCCGCGTGCAGGCTTGTCGAGCGGCTCGGGGGGTCGATCGTCGGGGTTTCGTTCCTCATCGAACTCCCCGCCCTGAAAGGGAGGCTTTGCCTCGCGGGGCATGATGTGTTCTCCCTCCTCAGTTTTGAAGGGGAATAGGGGCGCGGAGCGTGACGTCTCTTTTCCCCTCCTCCACATGATGCCAGGCACAGTCCTTCCATGAAAACAATCATCGAACCGTTCAAGATCAAGTCCGTCGAACCGATCAGATTCAGCACGCGCGAGGAAAGGGAAGTTGTGCTTCTGCGCGGGCATTACAACCTCTTCCTTGTTCCCGCCGAGGATGTCACCATCGATCTCCTCACCGACAGCGGCACGTCCGCGATGAGCGCCGCCCAGTGGGCAGGGATGATGCTGGGGGACGAATCGTACGCCGGGGCAAGGAGCTTTTACAGGTTCGAGGCGAAAGTGCGCGAGCTGACGGGCTTCCGGCACATCATTCCGACGCACCAAGGACGCGCGGCGGAGCGGATACTCTTCTCCCTTCTCGGCGGCCCCGGAAAAATCATTCCGAACAATTCGCATTTCGACACGACCCGCGCGAACGCCGAGTTCTCCGGCGCTGAGGCCGTGGACCTTCCGGCCCCGGAGGGACTCGACCCCGAGCTTGTCGCGGATTTCAAGGGGAACATGGATACGGCGGCCCTCGGGACTCTCATCGCGCAGGTCGGGGCGGGAAACATTCCGGTCTGCATCATGACC
>PMJQ01000162.1 GCA_003157485.1 Ignavibacteriota bacterium | reverse complement strand
GCCGGACCTGGGTCCTCCTGCCGGGCGTGACAGAGGTCATTCGCGGCGGAGCGCTCTCGAACGTGTTCAGGACGGGAGACAGGGTGATCGTGCCGGTGATGATGGGAACTGCGGACACCGCCGAAGTGCGCCTGAGGCACTGCCTCGCACTGGGACTCGACGCATCACTCAGGGTGGAGGCGTGGTACCCGGGAGAAGCGTCGCCCGTCACGCGGCGGGTCACCGCGGCGGCGGATGAGCTGAACCTGACCGTTCCTCTGAAACGCGGCTGCGTGTTTCTCGTGTACTCACGCTGAGGAAGTTGTAACTGGGATGGGAAGTCTCTACATTGGTGGAGTAGCCGATCATCACACGAACGAGGGGCCGCGGCAATGGCAATCAGAACCGAGACGCTTCCCAGCGGCGTCGGCCTTATCGAAGTCCGGGGCTCACTTCTGTCGGATGAGGAAGTTGCGGGTCTGCGCCGGGCGATCGCCGAGTTCGTCGACAGGCGCTGGCGCAGGCTTCTCATCGACTTCGCCGAGGCGAAGTACATGAACAGTTCGGCGATCGGCGTCCTCGTCGCCGCACACACGACGTACGCCAGACGCCAGTGGCACCTGAAGCTCTGCTCGATGAACAAGCATGTTCACGTGATATTCGCCATCACAAACCTGATGAAGATCTTCTCGGTGTACGACACGCGAGAAGAGGCGATCGGGAGCTTCCCCGCCGCGGAAGAGCAGCACACCTAGTACCGCAGGTACCCGCGCACGCTCGGCGTTGTCCCGCCGTTACTTCCGGAACTTCGCCAGGATATCCTCCGCGACTTCCCGGTGGAGTGTGAACGTGAGCATTTTCAGCTTCACATAGTCCTCCCTGTAGAAGTAGTACCCGGGGTGGCTGTTATTCCGGGAACCCGATCCGGAGTCCTTGATCAGGTACCAGTCCTTCCCCTCCTTTTCGGCGTATCCGACGACATGTATCCCGTGGTCGTCCCCCGTCGTCCCATTTGAAAACCTGAACTGACGTGCGTTTTCATCGATGGCGTTGGACGGGATATCGAACGACGGTATCACGGCAAGGCCCGCGTGGCCGTCGATCCCCGGCTCGGAGGTATCACCGCCGATGCAGAGTGTGTGCCCGGACCTGACGGCTTTCCTGATGAGCGCCATGAACTCTTCGAGTGGAACGTTGTAATAATCGCCATTATGCCACCAGTTGTCCCCTGCGGGGTATTCCGCCATGGCGTAGTAGGGTTTCTCCATCAACGACATGAACTCGACGTAATCATCGAGATTCAGCCGCACCACCTTTTTCAGATACTCCTGAGGCGTCAGGCTCTCTCCCCCTGCCAGCACCGCGGCGGGAGGAGCGCCAAGATAGTGGTCCAGGATCTGACGAATCGTCCCCGCCACCTCCTCTTCATTCCAGGCATTCTGCGATTTCACCGACTGAAGATAGTTCCGCATTTCGGTGAAAAGCGGGCCATGGTCATGGAACTTCTGTCCCGGACGGAGCCCTGTGTAGTCCTCCTCCGGGACGATGCCGTATTTCTTCCATATCCGGGGAACGGCGTTCGATTCGGAGCCCTCCCCGAATTCAGAGTTTCCCCGTTCGCGGACGAAACGCCTCGCCTTCTCGACGTATTCCCAGTACACGGTGTACAGCTCCGACAGCTTGAGGGACCTCTTCGTCAGACGGTACACCTCCGATTCGAAGTAGGACGTTGCGGAAAAGCACCAGCACATCCCCGAGAGACCCTGAGAAACGGGAGGATTGTGCCAGTACTGCGTGAACTCCGAAGGCGACGCCGGCGCGGCGACACCCGAGAAGTCCATCTTCAGCGTCCTGCGTGGGACCGTTTCCTTCGCTTCAAAGGCGCGGGACGCCGCCGACATCTTCTCATAGAACTCGCTTTTCGTCGTGTCGAAGACCGCCCTGTCCTTCCTCACCCCCTGTGCAGGGAGGAGAGGAGATGCGAGACAGAGGCAGAGAGCGGCCCTGAATATGATCCGGGGCATAGCATTGTTCCTTTCAGTGGGGACAGAGAGTGGAAACTGACGGTCTGCAGCGATCGGAATGGCACAACGAGACGGACGGCAAAGAACGTGTCAGACAACAGCGAGTATCAGGGCCCCCCCTTCATCCTCACGTATTCGTTCAGGGCCCGGGAGAGCAATATCAGCCTCTTCTGGGCACCCCGATGCCAGGCGCCGTCGCCCGGCATGTCGTCCCAGCTCTTATCCGCACCGCGCGAAATCTGAAGGCTGAGGAACCTGACACGTTCCTTCCCCTCCCGGACATCGACGCTCATCCGGAACGACAGGCTGACGGCCACCGAGTCCCCGTCCGCAGTCATTGTCGCCACGCCGTTGGCGACTATCAAACCGACATCCGGATCCTCGCTCGCGATAACCGCACCCGGGTAGCGGAGATTGTTCGCAATCCAGGTCATCGTCCTGTCGTAGATCTGCTGTTTCGTGATCCCCGACAGGTCGAAAATGAAGTCATGGTTCAGCTCTTCACGCGTCGCCTGCTGTGCACCCGCCCGCACAGAGAGCCCGATGAGCCCCGCAACACAGAGAACAAGAACCACGCCAGACTTCACTTCGTCACGCCCTTTCTCACCGGATTTTCCCCGCTTCGCCGGACTGCGTTCTCCAGCTCTTCTCTGGTGTTTGAAATGTACATCACCGCCACAGGAAAGACAAGTACCGCCCCGGCCGGGCCCGTGTTCCCGCGTGGGGACCCCCGTTCAGACGTGCACCGGGTCGCTTCCCTCCCACGTCCTGAGGCCGTACCGGCTCAGATACGTGGGGATGTGCCTGTAGAGCCTGTTTTCCGATTCAATGTCGCCGATCATCCGGCGCTTTTCGAACGACGAGGACCCGCACAGAATCGTCAGCGATCCCCCCTCCCCTCCCGCCCCGTTCACCTTCCAGCCGATCGCCCCGTGCTGCTTCGCGATCGCGATGACCCTGTGGGCATCGGCGGAAATCAGGTCACTGTGGAGCCTCCCCTGCGCATCGGTGTTGTCGATCATCGCCCGCCCCAGCGCAGCGAAATCACCCGCGTACAGAGCATCGCGCGAACGCCCGGCGGTGAGGCGCAGGTCGTTTATTTTTTTGCATTCGGACCCTTCGCTCTCCAGCTCCCGTATCACTTTCCTGTGGACGTCCGAGGAACTGTGCGACCTCCCGAAATAAATCAGGACCAGCCGGCGCTCCAGTTCCCACCAGACGGCATTCGGGATCACGATCTGAGAGACCGTCGCATGGGGAAACTCGTGCATCTCGATGTAGTTGATTCCGCCGTACGCGGAGCAGATCTGGTCCTGGATCCCGCACTGAAGACCCAGCATGTTCATTTCGACGTGGTGCGCGGCATACGCCACCTCGTGTGGGGTCATCCTCCCCGGCGTCAGCATGTCAAGCGCGCCGATAAGCGCAACGGAGACCGCCGCGGATGTGCCGGTCGACGCCCCTCCGGGCGCCTCGGAAAATATCGTCACCTGGAGTTTCATATCCTTCGGCACGCCCATGTGCTGGATCGCCGCCTCGAGAAGCGGATGCCTGTCAAACAGGATTTTTTCCGGCTCGACGGCGAACTCCTCGCCGTAGTTCTCCGCCCGGACGATGACCCTGTTCGGCTCGCCGTCGAACGGGAATATCCCGATCTGCACCTCGGCGTAGGGATACACGCCGATGTTGAATATCCGGCCGTGCCGCGCAAACCAGGTGTCGGTCCACCCGCCGTTGTCGGCCACCCTGATCGGGGCGACGCTGTTGATGATGCGGAGAGGGCGGGCGGAAGGAGAAGGTGGGATCATGGTTTTGTTCCAAGTCAATGTACATATCACGACGGGGAACATCAAGGCCGGGAGCGCGGAAGAGCGATTCTCTTCTTGATTCTGGAGGACGTGAAGGGTAAGTTTGGCTGTGCCGGATACCCGCCGGCGTTCCCCCTGACATGAAAGGCCCGCAGTGTGACCTCACGAGAACGCGTCTATGCCGCACTGGACCGCCGGCCGACGGACCGTGTGCCGATCTGGTTCTGGTTTCACCCCGAAACGACGAGGCGCCTCGCCTCTGCGCTGGCACTCCCGCCGGAGGCCGTCGCCGATGCGCTGGGAGACGACATCCGCCAGACCTGGGTGGGAAACAACCATGCCATGGAGGGAATCGTCCACGAACGGGAGGGGGAGGGACACACCGATCCCTGGGGAATCCGGTGGGTCCGTCAGGGAGGGTTCAACCAGGTGGCGAAATCCCCGCTTGCCGATGCGGGGGAGGAGGAGATACGGAAATACGAATTTCCGTACGGACAGACGGATGAGCTCCTCTCCGGCATGAACGCCGTGGACGACCGGAGAGGAGAGAGATTCATCGGGTGCGACATATCCCCCTGCCTTCTCGAACTCATGTTCCGCGTCAGAGGGATGGAAGGCGCGCTCCTTGACATTGCGGCATCGCCGGAGACGTCACTCGCTTTCCTGAAGAAGGCCGCGGAGTTTTCGATCCATCTGGCCGGAGAGGCGTGCCGACGGTTCACGCTCGACTGGCTCTGGACGGGGGACGACGTGGGGGGGCAGCGCGCAATGATGATCAGCCCGCAACGCTGGCGCGAGATGATCGGTCCGCAGCTCGCCCGCATCATCGCCGCGGGCAAGTCCCGCGGCGTTCGCGTGGCGTACCACTCCTGCGGCTCGATCAGGCCGATCATCCCAGACCTCATCGCCATGGNNTTCATGGGAGGGCTCGACACGCAGCACCTCCTCCCGGAAGGGACCCCCGGCGAAGTGTTCCGCGCGACAAAGGAGCTCATCGACATCATGGCCGCGGGGGGCGGGTACATACTTGCCGCATCCCATTCGGTCCCTCCGGAAACACCCCTCGACAACATATTCGCGATGTATGCCGCGGCGGGAGTTTCACTCCAGCAGATACAGGACAACGCCGCGAACATCCGGGCCCGGGGTGCGAAGTCCTGAACATCGGGACTTCGCGGGGAGCTCACTGTTTCACGAGCTCCACCCGTCTGTTTTTTCCGCGTCCCTCTTCACTGTCGTTCGAAGCAACAGGGGCGAGGGGACCGACGCCATACGGCCGCAGCCGTGACGAGGAGATGCCGTATTTCCCGGAAAGGGCCTGGACGACGGCTTCGGCACGGGCCTGCGAGAGCTTCATGTT
>PMJQ01000015.1 GCA_003157485.1 Ignavibacteriota bacterium | reverse complement strand
CCGGAATTCCGTATCTTGAAGAATCACACTTGCGGAACGAACGATAGATGAATTTCAGGACACTGTCCATTCACAGCGGATTGCTCATTGTAACGTTCATCACTGCAACGTTTGCGGGGGTCCAATGGCTGAATAAGGACCCCTTCGAGCTCGCTTCCTTTTCGCTCGGGCTTACGTACGCCTACCTGATCATCGCGTTCCTTGGGACCCACGAAATGGGGCACTACATTGCGGCGAGGATCCATGGGGTGGACACGACGCTCCCCTACTTCCTCCCCTTCCCCCCGTTCTTCGGACTGATGCCCTTCGGGACACTTGGAGCCGTCATCCGGATCCGGTCCGAGCTGAGGGACAGAAAGACCCTTTTTGATGTCGGTGCAGCCGGCCCCATATCCGGGTTCGTGGTCTGCATATTCCTGCTGGCTTGGGGTATGACCCACCTCCCGCCGGTTGAGTATCTGTATGGCATACACCCTGAATATCGGAACATGGCTCAGATCCCGACCGAGGGATTGACGTTCGGGAGACCTATTCTTTTCATGCTCATGGAGAAGTTTGTCGCTCCTCCCTCTGCGTTCCTCCCCCCCATGAATGAGGTATATCACTATCCGTTCCTGTGCGTCGGCTGGTTCGGCGCGCTGGTCACCGCCCTCAACCTCCTCCCCGTCGGTCAACTGGACGGAGGGCACATTGCCTATGCAATGTTCGGGTCCCGTTCGCACCTCCTGGCCCAGGTTGTTCTGGTGGCGCTGCTGGTGCTTGGAACTGCGGGAATTCTCCCGTTCCTCGGGATTCCTATCACGTTCGGCTGGGCCGGATGGCTGATCTGGAGCATGATCCTTGCGCTTCTGCTCAAGAGCAAGAGGTTCAGACACCCTGCGCTGGAAGACGTTGAAGATATCGGCCCCGCAAGGGAGCTCATCGGATGGATTTGCGGGCTGATATTCATCCTTTCATTCACAGTCGTCCCTGTCTCGCAATAAGAGGACTCCCTGCGGATTCAGGAATTCATACCTGCGAATCACTTCTAATCGTTCTGTGCTTTCTGAACAAAACAACGCCGCAGAGAAGTAATATCAGCGATCCGACGATCGCATAGACGCCCACGGCTGCATTGTTAGGTTGCAGAGGCTCAGCGTCAAGAGCAATCTGTCCACCGTCTCCGCATAACACGAACGCTCCCCAGTAAAAAGGATCCGATCTGCCGCCACGCATCATGTCGAGCTTTGCCATCCTCAATGATTCCCCTTTTGTATGACCAGACGTCAGATAGGAATAGAATGACTCCATCAACTGCGCAGTGACCTCGTCGTCGACGTTCCACAGGCTTGCAACGACTGTCGGTACTCCCGAGAGCACTATCGAGCTCGTCATGCCTGACTGATCTGTTCCGGGGGAGACCCTTCCGGTGTTGCATCCGCTTAGAACAACGAGCTCGGCGTTCAACTCCATTGAGAGAAAATTGATGGCCCGCAATCCCCCGGCCTGGGGTCTCAGCCTGTCGGGCGACAACACGATCAATGAGTAGAGCGGCCGTGTCTCGTCGAACTCAACATGTGCCGCTATGTGGAGAATCCGGTAATCGGGTGCTTCGGTCTGGAATGCACCCGGAGTCGCCTCCGCCTGTGAGAGTATATCCGACCTTTCGCCGAATATCCGCCTTATTGCGGCAAGCTCGCGCCGGACTCCCGGGAACGATGGGGAGTACTTCTGTGGCATCACAGACGCGTATTCGCCTTCCGAATACCCGGAGGACTCGGTCCTTGCAGACATTGCAACCGCATCTCCGATAGCTAACATCGTTTTGCCGGCCCTGTGAACATTGTACCTCGCTCTCAACGCCTGAGTTGCGGACAATGCGTAGTTGACTTCAAATTCTTCTATCAAGAAGGCTGGATCATGACCGTGGCGTGTGTTGTTCCTCCTTTCCCTCCCTGTCACCATAAGCTCGAACGGGAGATTCAGAAGAACTCCGTCGCTGACTATTGTCAGATGATCAGCGTCTTTGACAAAAGGGAGCGCGGATCTGATGAGGAGTTGAAACGCGTTATGAAGCGCGTCCGTATTGAAGTCCGCGATTGCCGCATTCATGATCGGGATCCGGCTCTTCCCATCGGTAAGAACCCTGCTGATCCGGCTCATCAACTGTTTCAGATTTCGATCGGAAATGTCCACCTCATAACTTCCGATCGTGTCCTTCCCCACCACGATCACCGACGTGCTCTTCTCTCCAACGACAAATTCGATCAGGGCAGTCCGCGGATTTAGCAGCGACTCCTGAATTTCCCTTGCTGAGTATACGCTCGGCTTGAGAACACTGAAGAACCGATCATTGTATGACCGGAGTGTATCGAGCGTCCGCTGAAATGACATTTCAAGATGATTCAGCCTGCTTATGAGACTCAGTGAAGAGTGCGCGCTATTGGCGGGCACGAGCGGTGCCTTCTCCGCCGCCAGGAGACAGTGGAGATTTATGATCTCCTGTTGAAGGGACAAAAGACGGGTTCGGATGGGATCGGTGCCGGACAGGTTCTTTTCCACCTGCGGGATGTTCACGAGCTTCGTAAATGAGAGCGCCTTTGCCCTTTCCGCTGCCTCAAAAGCTCTGTCAGGCCGCCGGATTGCGCAAAGAAGCCGTACGTATTCGTGATAGTCCCTGAGCAACTCCCGATCGATGCAGCCAAGCGATATAAGCCGCTCATGCCACAACCCCATCGATTCCGTCGTGGCAATCGCTTTTTCACGCCACACGACCGCTGCGCCGAGCCTGTGATCGCTCTCCGCAAGCATCGACAGACCCCTTGCGCAGATCAAAATTGAAGGCAATTGTCCCAGACGGGAGCTCAGTTCATATGCCCTCTCGAGAAGATCCCTGGCAAGTTGGTTCTTTCCCTGTGCTTGATAAAGCAACCCCATATA
>PMJQ01000224.1 GCA_003157485.1 Ignavibacteriota bacterium | reverse complement strand
CAGCACGGCACGGCGATCATCTCGGGCGCCGGTCTGCTGAATGCGCTGGAGATCGTCGGAAAGAGAATCGATCAGGTGCACGTGGTGTTCAGCGGTGCAGGCGCCGCGGGCATCGCCTGCGCGAAGTTCTACCTCACGCTCGGCATCAGGAAGGAGAATCTCATCCTCTGCGACACAAAGGGGGTCGTCTACCGCGGTCGCAAAGACGGCATGAACCCGTACAAGGAATATTTCGCGCTCGACACGCCGTGCAGGACGCTTGCCGACGCCATGAAGGGCGCCGATGTCTTCGCCGGAGTCTCGGTGAAGGGGGTCGTGACGAAGGATATGGTGCGGAGCATGGCGAAAGACCCGATCATCTTCGCGATGGCGAACCCGGACCCCGAGATCACGTTTGAAGACGCCCTTGATGCGCGGAAGGACGTCATCATGGCGACGGGGAGATCCGACTATCCGAACCAGGTCAACAACGTTCTGGGCTTCCCCTTCATATTCCGGGGTGCGCTCGACTGCATGGCGACGGCAATCAACGACGAGATGAAGCTTGCCGCCTCGCAAGCGCTCGCGCAACTTGCCAAGGAGGACGTCCCCGATTCCGTCATCAAGGCTTACGGGGGCGAACGCCTGAGGTTCGGGCGGAACTACATCATTCCCAAGCCGCTCGACCCCCGCGTTCTTCTCTGGGAGGCCCCCGCCGTCGCAAAAGCGGCGATGGCGAGCGGCGTTGCGCGCAAACCGATCGAGGACCTGAACAAATACCGGGACGATCTGGAAAGCCGGTTCGGCCGCTCGAAACAGCTCATGCGGATATTCATCCACAAAGCGCAGCGCGCGCCGAAGCGCATCGTGTTTCCCGAGGGGAGCGAAGATAAGATCCTCCGCGCGAGCCAGATTATACTTGATGAAGAGATCGCGAAACCGATCGTCCTCGGAGACGAGAAACTGATCCGGGAAAAGATCACGATGCTCGACCTCAACCTGGAAGGGATCGAAATCATCGATCCGGCGAACAGTCCGAAGTTCGATGAATACGCAAGCAAGTACTACGATATCCGGAAGCGCAAAGGGGTGACGCAGACCATCGCCCGCAATCACGTGCGCCGCCCGATCGACTTCGGCATGATGATGGTGCACACGGGGGACGCCGACGGGCTCGTGTCGGGGCTGACACAGCATTATCCGGAGACGATGCGTCCCGCGCTGCAGATCATCCGGCCCAAGCCTGGGACGCTCACGGTGGCGGGGCTCTACATGCTCATATTCAAAAACGACGTCCGGTTCATCACGGATGCAACGGTGAACTTTGAGCCCACGGCGGAGCAGCTTGCCGACATCGCGATTCTCGCGGCGGAGAAGGTCCGGAGCGTCGACATCGAGCCCCGGATCGCCATGCTCTCCTTCAGCAACTTCGGCAGCACGCGGCATCCGTCCGCGCAGAAGATGGCGCGGGCGGCGGAGCTCGTCAAGAGGCGTGCGCCGGACCTCATGGTCGACGGCGAAATGATGGCCGATACCGCGGTGGTTCCGGAGATCCTGGAAACCCTGTATTCGTTCAGCTCGCTGAAGGGGGGGGCGAATCTGCTTGTGTGTCCGGACCTGCAGTCGGCGAACATCGCGGTCAAGCTGCTTGCCAAGCTCGGCAACGCGGACTGCGTCGGCCCCATCATCCTGGGGATCCGCAAACCGGTCTATCTCCTCATCCCCGGAAACGAAGTCGCCGACATCGTCAACGTCACGGCAATGGCGGTTCGGGACGCGCAGGAAAACGGAGACGGCCGGGGGACGCCGGCCTCTGCGCCTGCGGAGCTGACGACCGTCTACGAATGAACGAAGGGCCGGTCACCCCCGGTGCCGTCGCGGCGCCGGGGGTCGGCCCGTGGGGATCCCAGAAATTGTACTCCCGTCGGAATTCTTCAGTCGAGGAAATCTCTAAGGAGGCCGTTCATCTTCTCGAATTCGATAAGGAAGGCGTCGTGTCCATGCGGTGAGTCCAGTTCGGCGTAGGCCGCCCCCGGAATCACGGACGCGATCGCCCTCTGCTCCGCCGGAGGGTAGAGGACGTCGCTGGAGATGCCGATCGAGAGTACTCTCGCCGACACCCCCCCCAGCACTTCACGGACGGACCCCCGCCCCGCGCTCACATCGTGCAAATCCATTGCGCGCGTCAGGTAGAGATAGGAGTTTGCGTCGAACCTGTCCGCGAGTTTCTGTCCCTGGTAGCGGAGATACGACTCGACGGCAAACGACATCGGGACATCCGGGAACACGCGGACCCGCTCGTGACCGTCCCCCGCCGCCACGCCGCTCCGTCCGAACCGTCCCTCAAACGAGAACTGACTCCTGTAGGTTATCATGGCGATGCCTCTGGCGATCGCGAGACCCCGCTCCGGCTGGGCGCTGTAGTTTCCCCCCTGCCACGCCGGGTCGTTCATGATGGCAAGCCGCTGTGTCTCGCTGATGCCGATGCACCATGCGGAGTGTGCCGCCGCCGTCGCAATCGGAACGATCGACCCGACGCACCCGGGGTACATCACCGCCCATTCGAGCGCCTGCATCCCTCCGAGAGACCCTCCGATTATCGTCACAAGCTTCCGCACACCCAGGTGATCGACAAGGAGCTTCTGCGCCCTGACCATGTCGCGCACGGTCATCTGCGGGAACGTCATGCGGTACGCCGAACCCGTGGCGGGATTGATGCTTGAAGGCCCCGTCGTTCCGTAACAGCTTCCGAGTATATTCGAGGAGATGACGAAATAGCGGTCGGTATCGAGCCCGCGTGAGGGCCCGATAAGACCATTGAACCATCCGGGAATCGTCTCTCCCTCCGGCAGGTGCGCATCAACTGCATGCGCGTTTCCTGTCAGAGCGTGGCAAACGAGAACCGCATTCGTCCCTGATGCATTCAGGTGGCCCAGCGTCGTGTAGGCGATTTCAATTGAGGGGAGGGCCGTTCCGGATTCCATGCGGAACGGCCCGTCGGGAGAAAAGATATTGCCGTTCCGGGTCGTACCGGGAGTAAACGGAATTCCCTGTGGGCGGGTCATCGGGATCGGATGCAGAGAGAGACAGAATTCAGGGCTACGCTGCGAGGTCGACCGCCGTGTGTATGAGGTCGACAAACACGCCGCGTGCCGTCACTTCGGGACCGGCGCCTATCCCCTGAATCGTCAGCGGTATGGGTCTATGCCGGTCGGAATAATAATGGACCGCGTTTTCGGATGCGCGGAGACGGACAAACGGGCTTTCACGCCCCACCTCCTCGACCCCCACGCTGGCGGTCGTCCCGTCATAGCGCGCAATATATGCGAGCAGGTTCCTCCGCCCGGCTGAGCGAAGCGCCCTTGCGGACCATGATGCAACGATATCCGCAAGGCGGTTCAGAAACTCGTGCGGGTCGGCGATCCCCTTGAGCTCCCCGGGGACGAGGCTCTCCACGCGGTGTATCGCATCGCCCGTGCGCCTGAGGTCCCTGAGTACCTGAAGCATCGGGGTTGCGGCGCCCACCGTCGTCTCATAGAGATAACGGCTCCCCCTCCTCCCCCCCAGGTTCCTCAACTTCTCATAGTACGCGAATTCGAGCGTGTTTGCAATCTTGTTGCTTCCGGGGGGTGCGGAGATCCGAGCGTTGGCCCCCCCATCCTTCAGGACCGTCCCTGAACCGGCGACGGTCCCGGCCGGCGTCAGGCCGGATGTCAGGACATGCATCGGATCAGCCCTTCACCGGAGAGCCGGTTTTCACTGCGGCGCTCAGCGCGGTGTCGAAGTCCTCGATGATGTCGTCAATGTGCTCGAG
>PMJQ01000204.1 GCA_003157485.1 Ignavibacteriota bacterium | reverse complement strand
TTTTCGCCAGGTGATCGACCAGGATGGAGCGCAACAAGCCCTCTATCCGTACAATGACCCCGGACAGTTGCCGATCACGCCTTTGCGCCAGACGAACGGCGAGTGGTTGCGGCTGGAGATCGACTTACCCGGTTACTCGGTCTGGCTCCGGGCCTGGCAGGTCCAGGTCGGAAGAGTAAAGCTCTACCTGCTGGACAGCAACGACGCNNGGAGCTGCGCCTCAAGCAGGAGCTGCTCCTCGGGATTGGCGGATGGCGACTGCTCGTCGCACTTGGCATTCAGCCGGAGGTCTGTCATCTCAACGAAGGGCATGCGGGATTTGCCGTGTTGGAGCGTGCCCGCAGTTTCATGCAGGAGACTGGACAGCCCTTCGGAGTCGCGCTGGCAGTCACACGAGCGGGGAATGTCTTCACCACCCACACGGCCGTGGCTGCCGGCTTTGACCGTTTCGATCCGCCCCTCATCGAGCAATACCTCGGTCAGTACGCCCGGGAGAAGCTTGGCATTACAATCCACGATTTGCTTGCGCTCGGCCGCGAGAATACGAATGACTCGTCGGAGAGTTTTAATATGGCCTATCTGGCGATACGCGGGAGCGGGGCGGTCAATGGCGTGAGTCGCTTGCACGGGAAGGTGAGCCGACACCTCTTTGAGCCTCTGTTTCCTCAGTGGCCGGCAGACGAAGTGCCCGTCGGACACGTAACCAACGGGGTTCACATGCCGACCTGGGACTCGGCTCCGGCCGATGATCTCTGGACGGAAGCCTGCGGAAAGGACCGCTGGCTGGGGGGGATGAAAACCTTGGAGAAGGACATTCGCCGCGTCTCCGACGCCAGGCTCTGGCAATTCCGAGTCGCCGCCAGCCGGTCCCTTGTTGAATTCGCCCGCGGACGATTGTCCCGGGAACTAACCGCCTCAGGCGCATCGCCGGAGGCAGTTGACGGCGCGAAGCATCTGTTTGATCCAAACGCATTGACACTGGGTTTTGCGCGCCGGTTCGCAACCTACAAGAGACCGAACCTGCTGCTGCACAACCCGGCCCGTTTGCTTCGTATTCTGACGAATCGCGAGCGACCGGTGCAATTGATCATTGCGGGCAAGGCCCATCCGGACGACGAGGCGGGGCGGGCGCTGATCCAAGAATGGATTGACTTCATCCGCCGGCCAGAAACCCGACCTCACATCGTCTTCCTGAGTGACTACGACATGCTTCTGACGGAGCAGCTGGTGCAGGGTGTGGACGTCTGGATCAACACGCCNNCACGCCGCGACGACCCTGGGAGGCGTGTGGAACGAGCGGCATGAAGATACTCGTCAATGGAGGCATCAATCTCTCCGAATTGGACGGCTGGTGGGCCGAGGCGTATAGCCCGGAGGTGGGATGGGCGCTGGGCGACGGCCGGGAGCATGGCGACGATCCCTCCTGGGACGCTGTTGAAGCCGACGCGCTCTATGACCTGCTTGAGCGGGAGGTGATCCCGGAGTTTTATACCCGGGACGCGACCGGCTTTCCCTCCGCGTGGGTCAGGCGCATGCGGGAAAGCATGGCGCGATTGACGCCCCGATTCTCAGCCAGCCGCACTGTGCGCGAATACACCGAGCAACGATACATCCCTGCTGCTACCGCCTACCGTTTGCGCGCTGACAACAAAAGCGCAATCGCCATGCAAATGGTCGATTGGAAGCGTAGACTCGACCAGAAATGGGCCTTGCTCCACTTCGGCGAAGTCAAGGTTGAGACTCGTGGCGGACAGCACTACTTCGACGTTCAGATCCATCTCGCTGATCTCGAACCGAAGGCCGTGCGGGTTGAGCTTTATGCCGATGCTATTGGCGATGGCGCTCCGGTGAGAAAGGAGATGCAGCGCATTCGCCAACTGGCAGGCGCGTCGGGTAGCTATGCTTACAGCGCGGCTGTGTCTGCCGTACGGCCGCCGGCGGACTATACGGCGCGAATCATACCATACTGCGAGGGCCTTGCGGTTCCTCTGGAAGCCGCTCAAATCCTATGGCAGCGATAACCCGATCACGGGACGTAAGACGACAGGAAGAACACTGAAGGGAAATATGAAAACTGACATTCCGAAGGATACACCAAATAGCAAAGAGTCGCGACTCAGGGGGCTGGGCATCCCCCACTACAAAGAGAAGAAGAAGTGTGGTGACCTGTATGTGAAGATCATTGTTCAGCTGCCGAAATCACTTACCGATAAGGAGTTTGGCCTCTTCAGGCAACTGGCAGAGCTTCGAAGACAGAAATCATAAACGTCTATGAAACGAATTGCAGCGCTGACGAGCGGGGGCGACGCGCCCGGTATGAACGCAGCCATACGGGCAATTGTTCGAACCGGACTCGACAAGGGGTGGGAGGTATTCGGAATTCGGAACGGTTATGCCGGACTGCTTTCAGAGAACCTCGTCCAGCTCAACGCTAGAAATGTGGGTGGCATCCTCCAGCGTGGTGGGACAATGTTGGGAAGTGCACGTTGCCCTGAATTCAAGACGGAAGAAGGCAGGATGAAGGCGGTCCGAGTTCTTCGGCAGAATGAATTCGAAGCGTTGGTTGTTATCGGAGGGAATGGCTCCCAGGCTGGTGCATATGAAATCTCACAGATGGGCTTTCCCGTAGTAGGAGTGGCTTCCACGATAGACAATGACCTCTACGGATCTGAAATGACCATTGGTGTTGATACTGCTCTCAATATTGCACTCGAAGCAATTGACCGGTTGAAAGTCACTGCTTCATCTCACCAGCGCGCCTTCCTTGTGGAAGTCATGGGCCGAGACTGTGGTTACCTTGCGCTGGTGGCAGGTATTGCCGGCGGGGCCGAGGCGGTAATCATTCCTGAGGTCGACACAGATCCAGAGGGTGTCGCACAGGAGCTCCGCTCCGCTTATGAGAGGGGGAAAAGCCATGCACTCGTCGTCGTGGCCGAAGGGGCATATTACAACGCCGAACGCTTAGGATTGTATTTCCAACAACACCGGGAGAGGCTGGGATTCGAATTGCGCGCTACGACTCTTGGACATGTTCAACGAGGCGGCACCCCTGGAGCATTTGATCGCCTTCTGGCGACCCGACTTGGCGCGGCTGCAACGGAGGCGCTTGCACAGGGCAACCAAGGAGTTCTTTTGGGGTTGGTCAGGGGCGAAGTTGCAGCGACGCCTCTCGCAGATGTGGTAGCACATAAGAAGGCGCTCGACCCCCGACTGTTGGAGTTGGTGCGGGTTCTGGCAAGATGACAGGCATACGAAATCTGCTGCCCAAGAGTATGGTAGACCGCCAGAAGGACATGTGACTCCTGCGGCAGGGCGTAGCGGATCGTGGTTGTTGGGTTGAATCGGTTCGGATAATTTTGGTTAAATGAGAATATCGCTGGGAGAGGATTCTCGGCTGCCTTTACTCCCGTTTCCGTCATGTGGCCTCGCTCCTCCTGACATCCGAAGCCACGATCGTCGAGAAGCCGGAGAAGAAGAAGCCGATCCCTCCGATGCCCGGCGGCGGCATGGGTGACATGTACTAAGGCACCCGGCACGACGCGCAAGCGTCAGGTTACGAGCCGGTCTCATGTGAAGCCGGCCCCATTCGGTGCCGGCTTTCTCGTTGGTAGCGCCTCCCGCACACTTGACTTTGTTCGGTTCCGGTGTTATATTGGAAACTATGAAAACTGACGTGGTTTCCTTGGAGTCCTCACGTTATGCAAGCCCCGGACAGGTCAAAAAGAGTCGACATAAGAGAACGGATAATCGCCGCTGCTTCAGAGCGTTTCTTCGAGGAAGGTTTCTCACGCGTCACCGTTGAGGAGATCGCTGCCGGCCTCGGGATCAGCAAGAAGACCTTCTACAAGCATTTCACGAGCAAGGACGAGCTCCTCCTCCTTGTGACGGAGCGCCTCCTGGAGGGGATCCATGGACAGTTCCGGTCCATCGTCGGGGGGGACACCCCTTTCCTGGAGAAACTTGATGCGCTTATCTCGTTTATCGGGCAGAGCCTCACGCGTCTGAGCAGGCCGATGATGCGGGACCTCCAGCGCCACTCTCCCGGGATATGGAGCCGCGTGCAGAAGTTCCGGCGCGAGCGGATCTCGACGGACTTCAAGGGGTTGGTCCTGCGGGGCGTGGCAGAGGGGTACGTCCGCAGCGACGTCGACATCGATCTCTTCCTGATGGCGTTCATCGGAGCGGTGGAAGCAGTCGTGAACCCCGCCGTCCTCGCCGAGCACCCGCTCTCGGTAAGGGAGATCATCCGATCGATTATGACAGTCTTTCTCCGCGGGATACTTACGGGTCCCGCCCTGAAGGAATATGCGCGTGTACAGTCCCGGATCGGCGTAAACCGGATTTCACAACTACCAGGTGTATCATGAGACTTCTTGTTCCTGCGGCCGCCGCATTTGCGATTCTCCTCTCATCATGTTCGGGTTCTTCCGATGGGCGGATAGAGTCTTCGGGGACTATCGAGGGGACCGACGTCAACATCGGTGTTGAAGTCTCGGGGAAAATCGCCGTCTTGCGTGTCGATGAGGGCTCCCGCGTCAGTGCGGGGGATACGCTGCTCGTCGTCGACGACACCGAGTACCAGATCCAGCTCAGGCAGGCCATGGCGAATCTCGCGTCGTTCGAATCGGCCTATCGGCTCGCCGTTGAGGGATCGAGGAAGGAAGACGTCGTTCAGGCGGAAGCGGCGTTAAGAACCGCGGAGACCGATTTCCAGCGGATGAAGGCCCTTCTTGCCGAACACTCGGTTACCCAGAAAAGCTACGACGATGCCTATGCCCGGTTCGTCGCGGCCGATCAGACATACAGGAAGCTGAAGACCGGTCTCCGGCCCGTGGAAATCGAAGGCGCGCGCGTCCGCCGCGACCAGGCTGAGGCGCAGGCTGATCTGCTGAAGAAACGTGTGCGGGACTGCAACGTCCTCGCCCCCTCCGCCGGCATCATCACGCTCCGCGGCGTCGAGCCGGGGGAGCTCGTGACCACAGGGATGACCGTTCTCCGTCTTACGTATCTGGACAGGATTAAGCTGATGATCTACGTGAATGAAGCGGACCTGGGGAACGTCCGCCTGGGGCAGACCGCCCTGATAAGCATCGATTCGTTCGGGAAGGGGAAGTCGGTTGAAGGAAAAGTCACGTATATTTCCCCCCTCGCCGAATTCACGCCGAAAAACGTCCAGACAAAGGAAGAGCGGACGAAGCTCGTGTTCGGCGTCAGGATCGAGGCGGCAAATACGGACGGGGCGCTCAAGCCCGGCCTCCCGGCCGACGCCATCCTCCTCACATCCGGGAGCGCCCGCTGATAGCCGTGCCGAACGCCGTCGTCACATACGACCTCTCCCGTTCTTTCGGCGCCGTCACGGCCGTCGACCGTTTGGACCTGAAAGTCGAAGAGGGGGCGANNGCCGGGGAGCGGGACGGCGTCGGTCCTGGGGCATGATATCGTCCGCGAATCAGACGCGGTCAAGAAAGAGATCGGGTACCTCTCGCAGCGGTTCACGCTCTACGGCGACCTGACGGTGGACGAGAACATCGAGTTCTTCGCGGAGATCAACAGGGTGTATGATTACCGTCCCCGCCGGGAGGAATTGCTCGAGTTCACCCGGCTGACCCCTTTCCGTGCCCGGCTTGCCGAGAAGCTCTCCGGGGGGATGAAGCAGAAGCTTGCGCTGGCCTGCACGCTCATACACCGGCCGCGGCTCATATTTCTGGACGAACCGACGACGGGCGTCGACCCTGTCTCCCGGAGGGATTTCTGGACGATACTCCAGAGCCTCCTCAAACAGGGGATAACGATCGTAATGACGACGCCGTACCTCGATGAGGCGGAACGCTGCACCCGCGTGGCGCTTATGAACCGCGGTTCCCTCATGCGCGAGGACACACCGGAAGGTATGAAATCCGCGATGGTCGGGGAGATCCTGGAGATCGTCTGTGACCGCGTCCGGGACGCAGCCGCCCTCCTGAAAGGGGAGCCGGACGTGCGGGAAGTTCAGGCGTTCGGTGACCGGATCCACGCGATCGTCACGGCCGCTGCTTCGGGGGAGGAGGCGATCCGCAGGCGGCTGGGACGGGGCGGGATACACGTGACGGGGATTCGCCGGGTCGAGCCTTCGCTGGAAAACGTCTTTATCTCGCTCCTTACACATCTACCCGTTCCGGGAGAGACGCAATGAGTGGGAGCGCGATTGAGGTCAGGAATCTGACAAAGAAGTTCGGGATATTCACCGCCGTCGATGACGTGAGCTTCGATGTCCGGGAGGGGGAGATATTCGGTTTCCTCGGGGCGAACGGCGCGGGGAAGTCGACAACAATACGGATGCTCTGCGGACTCCTCTCCCCTAGCGGGGGGACCGCCCTTGTCGCCGGGTGTGACATACGCACGCAGCCTGAGGCGGTGAAACTGAACATCGGCTACAT
>PMJQ01000100.1:10393-17626 GCA_003157485.1 Ignavibacteriota bacterium | reverse complement strand
TCGAACTCGCCGATCCTGAATCTCCCGAGCCGCTCCGCCGGGGGGGTGGATTTCAGGAAGGCGATCACCTCCGACTTTCCTGCCGCCGGCCGGCCCGTGAGTATGAGGACGGGAAAATTGAGCGGGTTCATTGTCGGCTCCGAAAATTGTCAGTGCACCTGTTCGATAATGTCTGTGACTCCCGCAACGATCTCCTTCCGCTCGCGCACGATTTTTTCGACGGCATCGAATACCGTCTTTTGCAGGGAGATGCTGTTCTGTATCTCCTCCCCCAGATACTTTTTCCCGTCCCCGACGAAGAAATCGCTCGCCGCGCAGGCGTAGGAACGGCTCAGGTCAAGCGGCTTTCCCCCGACCTTGATCGACGTGAAGACAACGCCCCCGTCCGGGGACTTCTTCCAGCGCCCGGACATCCCGGCGATCTGTATGCCCGGCCTCTTCTCGATGTTGTACACCATGATATTCCTGAGCTGCTCGCCCGTCACTTGAAACGTGGTGAGGATGTTCCTGAACGGGATGACCTCGAACAGCGTCTTCTTCGAGACGGGCCCCTCCGGGACGTCGCGGCGGATCCCCCCGTTGTTCATGAACCCCACCTCCGCCCCGGCCGCCTCGCGCTGTGCGTCCGCAAGAAATGTCCCGATCGCGCTCTGCCGGGATTCGCTCCGGGTCCAGTTTCCCCTGAGCGTGAATATCACCCTGTCATACTCCCTGTCGATCTCCTTCTGCATGGAATCCGCGATCGCCGAGACGCCCGAGCCCGGACGGTTTCCCTGCGCCCAGAGGGGAATGAGGTTGCCGTCGTACTTCGTGATACGCCCCCCTTCGACGGTGATGTCAAGTTCCCCCAGATTTTCCGCATTTGATCCCGTCTGCACGATGAGGACGCCGTCGACCACCTTCGGATGACGGAGACGCGTGTGCGAGTGTCCGCCGACGATGAGCGCCAGCCCGTGCACCCCGGCGGCGAGCTGCGCATCCGCGTCCACACCCTGGTGCGTAAGCGCGATGACGATGTCCGTGCGCGGCGCGATCTCATCGATGAATTTCTGCGCCGTCTCCACGGGAGAGAGGACCCTGATCCCGGTCAGGTTGTTCTGGTTCACCAGTTCGTAGAGCTCCTGCGAGATCAGTCCGATGACGCCGATCCTGAGCCCTCCCCGTTCCAGGATGACGTACGGGACGTTTCCGACCGGATACCCCCCCGCCGTGTCGACGAGATTCGCACAGACCGTCGGGTAATCGGCAATGCGGACGAGCGCCCGCAGGTTGTCCTGCGAAACGTCAAAGTCGTGGTTCCCCGGACACCACGCGTCGTATCCTATCGAATCCAGCATAGCAAAGAGGGCGCCTCCGAACGCCCCGCCGAACCGGCGATCGGTAATCGGATTGCCCGTCATCACGTCGCCGGCGTCGAGCATCAGCGTGGCGCGTTTCGAGGCGCGCACGCTGTCGGCGATGAACTTGAGCTCTGCAAGCCCCCCTATAAGCGGCGGCGGGGATTCTTTCACCCAGTACGCTTCGTGAGGCATGAATGACGCGTGGATGTCGTTCGTATGGAGTATCGTGAGCGTCTTTTCCTGGGAAGGGGCTTCCGCGGCAGCCAGTGCCAGGAGGAGAACGAGGAAGGAGAACGGTCTTCTGAGAAGGGGGTGCATGCGCGTTCCGTTGTTGTGCGATGGAGAGGAATATACAAAGAATGCGTGAATTCCCAAACCGGCGCGCGAACGGAGGATTCCGGAACTCCGAGCCTTGGATATTGGCCGGGGGATTTGTATTTTTGCGGTATCAACGGCACACGACATATCATGATCGCACTCGAAAGCCTCACACTCAAAAGCATACTCAGGCAGAGCGCCCGGCGGTTCAGGGACAAGATCGCATTCTCTACGGTCGACGGGGATTCCATGACGTTCGGTCGCTTCGGCGAGCGGGTCGAAGAACTTTCGCGTGTTCTTCATGACCGGGGAATCATCCCGGGCGACCGGGTCGCCATCCTCTCGGAGAACAGGCCGAACTGGGGCGTCGCCTTCTTCGCCGTCACCACGATGGGGGCGATCGCCGTTCCGATCCTCCCTGACTTCCATCCGAATGAGATCCAGCACATACTCAGGCACTCGGAGTCGAAGGCGCTCTTCGTCTCGAGAAAACTCCTCGGCACGCTTGAAGAGAAGGAATTCACGCACCTGACAACGCGGATATTGCTTGACGACCTGTCGCCCGTCCCCCCCGACGCGACGCCCGACCGGATTCGGCAGATCGTGGACCAGGGGAGCAGGGAACTCGCGAGGCTCAAGGGGGCGGCGATGCGCGTGACAGGAAGGATCTCACCTGATGTCCGCGAAGAGGACGTCGCCTCCATCATCTACACGTCGGGGACGACCGGACACTCCAAAGGGGTGATGCTCACGCACAGAAACCTCGTCTCCGACGCGCTCGCAACATCGGTGCTCGTGGACGTGACCGAGGAGGACACGTTCCTGTCGATACTCCCCCTCTCCCACTCCTATGAATGCACGCTCGGCATGATTGCGCCGTTCATGCTGGGGTCCACGGTGTTCTACCTCGACAAGCCGCCGTCGGCCGGCGTCCTCATGCCGGCAATGGCGAAGGTCCGGCCGACCGTGATGCTCTCCGTCCCCCTCGTCATCGAGAAGATCTTCAAAGGGAGGATACACCCGAAGCTGACCGGAAATCCGGTCGTGCGCGGATTGTACGGAATTCCCTTCTTCCGCAAACGGCTTCACGTGGCCGCCGGAAGGAAGCTCCTTGCCTCGTTCGGCGGACGGCTGAGGATGTTCACGATCGGAGGGGCGCCGCTTTCGCCGGACGTCGAGCTCTTTCTGCGGGAGGCCGGCTTCCCGTACGCGATCGGCTACGGGCTGACGGAAACCTCGCCGCTCGTCGCCGGATCGCCTCCCGCGTCGACGAAATTCCGGTCGACCGGTTTTCCCGTCTCCGGCGCTCGCATCATGATCGACAGGCCGGATCCGGCGACGGGAGAAGGAGAGATCCTCGTCAAGGGCCCGATGGTGATGAAGGGGTATTTCAAAGATCCGGGAAGGACTGCGGAAGCCATGACGCCCGACGGATGGTTCCGCACGGGAGACCTCGGCATGTTCGACAGGAGCGGATACCTCTACATCAAGGGGAGGCTCAAGAATCTGATTCTCGGACCGAGCGGGAAAAACATCTATCCGGAGGAAATCGAATCGACGATAAACGAGTTTGACATCGTCGTCGAGTCGCTTGTCTTTCAGGAGGAGAACCAGCTCGCGGCCCGCGTCCACCTCAACTACGAGGAGCTCGACAAGTTGTTCTCCCGCGTGCAACTCACGGAATCGCAGATCAGGGAGAGAATGCGCACCCTGCTTGATGACCTCCGCCGGCAGATCAACGCCAGGCTTGCGTCGTTTTCGAGGATTCAGAAGCTTGTCGAGCAGCGGGAGCCGTTCGAAAAGACGCCGACGCAGAAAATCAAGCGCCATCTGTACGTCTGAGTATCTGCGGTGATCACCGGAAGTCCGGACCGGCGAGAAGCTCCCTGATCTTCAGGAGCCGGGGCCGGTCGATCCCGGTCCGCACGGGGAGCGCCGCAGCCGCCTCCAGCGCCTGCCGCGCCTCCTCCTTCCGCCCCATGTCGATGTAGAGGATGCCGAGTTCGTACCGGTGGCGCATGATGTCCGGGGCTATCGCGATCGATTTCTTCAGCGCTGACTCGGCTTCCTCGTAACCCCCGCGAGGGACCGATCCGACGAACACGGATGCAAGCGCCCGCTCGAGCCACCCGATGTTCCCCAGAGCCCTGTAAAACGATCCAAGGATCGACCACGCGGCATCGTCCCCGGGGTCGAGCTCCGTGGCGCGCAGCGCCTCGCGCATCAACTCCCGTGAAATGGCAAGTTTCCGTTCCGTCCCCGCATCGAGCGCGATATAGCCGAGCGCCCCGGCAAGCCAGGTGTGTCCCTCCGCACGCGTCGAATCTGCGGCGATGCACCGCCTGGCGTATTTTTCGCCGTCGGCGAGGACCCTTGCGCGCACATCCCCTTCCGATATTTCCGCTTCGCAGACGCAGGCCCGCGCAACCCGCCAGAGCGCACCCGTGTCACCGGGATTTCCGGTCAGGGCTTCTTCATAGAGTGCAATTGCCCCCGGGTAGTCTATCCGCGCAAACGCCTCGTCTCCGGAGCGGATCAAGCCGGCACCGTCGCCCGCCGCCCCCCCCCAGGGGAGAACCGGGAGGAGAGCGGAGAGGAGAATGCCGGCGTGCTGGATCATGCTTTCCCGGCCTGCGTTTTCAGAAGGTCCCGGATCTCGGTCAGGAGAACTACGTCCGCGGGAGGCGGCGCCGGCTCCGCCGGCGCCGATTCCTTCCTCCGCTTCAGCGCGTTGATCCCTTTGATGAGAAGGAACACCGCGAACGCGATAATCGCAAAATCGAACCATGTCTGTATGAACGCACCGTACCGGAGCGAAACCGGGGCGCTCCCGAGAAGGGGCGCTTTCAGCGTCGCCGACAGATCGCGGAAATCCACCCCGCCGATAAGCAGGCCGAGGGGGGGCATGATCACATCGCCCACGAGTGATGATACGATCTTGCCGAATGCGCCGCCGATGATGATACCGACGGCCAGATCGACGACGTTTCCTTTTACGGCAAACTCCTTGAATTCCTTCACGACACTCATTGTTGTCTCCGATGGATGTGTGGTGGTGGGTGTGAAGCGCGCAATTCTCAGAAAAGCGTATAGGTCAGTCCCAGCGAGAGCGCCTGCTTCATCTGCGTTCTCGCCGAAACGTTGACGTCGTTGATCAGGTTAAACGTCAGCCCGGTCGAGATGTACTTGTTGACCTTCGCCACGATCGAGTAGTCGTTCCGCACGACGATCCGGTCCATGGTTTGAAACGGTGCGAAGAGCTCGAGCCGCCCCACGAGCTGTATGTTCTCCGCGACGTTCGCATTCAGCTCGCTGACGGACTCCAGCCCCCCTCTCGTCCAGACTTTGTGAACGGTGTTCGTCGTCAGGTCCGTCGCATACTGATTGAACTGCGACGTCACAATTTCCCGGACCTCGGCCCCCACGCGTGTCGTAAGCCAGGAGGCGGGCCTGTACTCGAGGCCGGCGCTCTGCGTCACGTATGCAGGATCGAATATTTTCGACACCTGAGTCTCCGGCACAGAGCTGTAATTGTACCCGGGTCCGAACTGCGACCGGAAAGTCAACGCGACGTAGGGGCTGACGGACCCGCCTGTCCTCAGGATGAGGAGACTCTCGAGGTAAATATCGTCGTCTGTTTTCCGGAGACCCTGGTCGCCGAGGCGTGCCTGGCCGAATGCAAGATGGTAATTGTTCGTCCAGACCGTCTGTTCGGACGTGAGGACCGACGACCCCTGAAGCGCGACCGAATACGCAAGCGTGTTCGAACCTCCCGCCACCCAGTCCTTGAACGAGACCTGCGTCAGGTTCAGGGCCGCGGAGGCCGTGTGGACCCATCCGTAGTGTTTTGACGTGTCCGAGGCCGCTTTGGCCGATTGCTCGAGGTATCGTTTTTCGCGATCGATCTCCTCCTGCGACTTTTGCTGGGCGAGAGCCCCCGCAAGGGGGATGACAAGAAAGAGGACAAGGCGCGCATATTTCATTTTCATCTCGTGTGTTGTTCCGGGTAGGTGTTTGCGAGTCACATAAGAAAACAAATTCCGGAAAACATGCAACGTCCGGACCCGCCGCTCTCTGCCGAGTCTTACCTTCGGACAAAGAGTGCGCTGTCCGGCACGGGGCATTTCCCGAACCCCGGCCCGCTCCAGGAGACTTCGAGTCCCGACCCCCCGGTTTTGTTGAAATACGCTATGCGAAGAGCGTGAAGTCCGGCCTCGAGCGCGACGGCCCCCTGCTTCTCCGTCATGCCGTGGAGCCCGTCATTCTCCACGACAGCCCTGTCATCCACGAAGAGCCTGCTGCCGTCATCCGAATCCGTGAAGAACGAGTAAATCCCGCGCACAGGAACGGCAATGAATCCTTCGAAAAGGAAACCGTAATTCTCAGGCCGTGTGGAGGATATCCCGACGTTTCTGAGGCGCCCCTCTTTCACCGGGACCAGTCTTCCGAAGTCCGGAATCGTATCCCACTCGCCCTGGTAATACCTGAACGCAACCCCGGGCGCAAGCCCCTCCACACTGCGCGGAGGGAGCGGGGCCACCTTTGTGAAACTGGCACGCGAAACGGGACTGACGGGCTTCCCATCCCGGAATCCCCGGGCGCTCACCGTCCCGCTTTCCGTGAGTGTCAGATCCCCCCCGGCAAGCGGGGACCCGGCGGCGGGGTCCGATCCGTCTGTGGTGTATCTGACATCGCTGTTGCGCATTTCCGGCGTTATCGTGAAGGGAAGGCGGTCGATGAATATGCTTCCGGCAGCACTGATGAGAGGAGGGTTGCCGATGTCGGGTGAACCCTCGATCTCCAGCGCGACCACCGGGTCGCTGGAATCCGGAGGGGTGTGAGGAAGAGAGACGACGAGCGCGTCCTCGCTTCTTCCGAGCGGGAGCGGTCCGCCGGCGCCGCCCAGAATGTACGCCCTGCGTGGTTCGCTCAGCAATCCGGGGACTGCGAGCTTTCCGCCTGCGGGCCAATCGAAAACGTGAAGATAGAGGGTTGTGCCGGACGTCGTCCGGCGCACCGTGCAGCGTCCCCAGGTGAGTGCTCTGAAGGGACTCGCCGTCGTCCCCGTGATCGATCCGCCGCTTTTTTCCATCCATGCCCCCAGGGCCCTCAGCCTGTCGATGCACGGGGCGGGGAACACCCCGTCGGCCGTCGGTCCGATGTTCAGGAGGAAGTTCCCCCCCTTTGATGCGACATCCGCAAGAGTGCGGATCAGCTCTTTCGACGATTTCCAGTTCGTGTCGCGGCTGTTGTATCCCCAGTGATCATTCATCGTCATGCATGTTTCCCAGTCGACGCCGCCGAGACCTGTAGGCGGAACCTCCTGTTCGGGCGTTCCGAAGTCCCCCGAGAACTCCCCCTCCTTCGTGAAACCCTCCATGCCCGACCTGCCGGCGCCCACCCTGTTGTTGATAATGATCCCGGGCTGGAGCGAGCGGACGTAGTCGTACAGATCCCGCCCCTCCGTCGTGTTCCATGTCGACTCCCACTCTCCGTCGAACCACAGGACCCCGATCGGACCGTACTCGGTCAGGAGTTCCTTCAACTCCGCCTTCATATACCGGATGTAGCGGCG
>PMJQ01000100.1:0-10286 GCA_003157485.1 Ignavibacteriota bacterium | reverse complement strand
GCCCGGGTTGAACCGCGCGACGAATTTTTCGTACTCGTTCACAGGTATCTTTGCGTTCTCCCGTATCCACTCCCCGTAGTCCGTTCTCCCCCCCCACTCCCCGGCCGGAACAGCGTAGAGCCCCCAGTGAATGAAGAGTCCGAACCTGGCTTCCCTCCACCACTGCATCCTGGCGTCACGGTCGGCGGCACTCTCGTTTCCGGGTCCGGCCAGCGCACGCCCGGCGAAAAGGACAACAAGACAGAACAGGATCTGCTTCATGTGCGTCTCCAGTGTAGGTGCTCAATCGGTGTATGAAAAATCATCGGACGATGAGACCGTCGGCGAGCGAGGCGGGCCCTCCGGCGGCATACCGCGCAAAGAGGTCCGGAACGTGACCGTACGCTCCCCTTTTTTCCTTTCAGCGTGCGCGGGGCGCGGTGTGATATCGAACCCGTCCCCGGGGAGCGCGTCGCAGGCAGTCAGGGCGGAAGGGGTAAGCGCAGGGGAGGCCAGCAGAATTGCGGTCAGGCGTTTCTGCATCATTGCATTTCCCCGCAGGTGGCAAGTAATACTACGCACTCAAGGGGACGAAGTCAATCATGAAACGCCTCGCGTGAAACGCCCCGCGGGGTCCGCACTTGCCTCTCGCGTCCCCGCACGGTATCTTTCATGGCGATGAAAGGCATCTTCCGACATATCGTGATTGCCTCCGGCCTGCTCCTCCTCCGCCCCTCTCCGTCGGCGGCCGGCGAGACGGACTGGGGGCTCGTCCACGCCGCAACGATGCGGGGGATCGACAGGCTGTACAACATGAAGATCGATGAAGCGACCGCCACATTCGATTCCGTCCGGAGAATGGCGCCCGGCGATCCGCGCGGCTATTTCTTCGGAAGCATGGTCCACTTCTGGCTCTACACGCTGACACGGGACGAAAAGGAATACCGGACGTTCCTCGAGAAATCGGACGACGTGATCACCGTGTGCGAAAACCTCCTCAACGCCAGCGACACCGATGCAGTGTCGCTCTTTTACCTGGGCGGAATTTACGGGTACAGGGGGCTGGCGCACCAGGCCCACAATTCCATGTTCAAAGCGGTCACCGAAGGACGGAAGGGATACCTCTCTCTCAAGGAGGCGGTAAAACTGAAGCCCGACCTGTACGACGCCCAGATGGGATTCGGGCTGTTCACCTACCTTGTGGCAAAAGTGCCGAAATCGCTCAGCTGGATACTGAGCATCGTCGGGTTTACAGGAGACGCGGAAGGCGGCCTGGCAATGGTACGCCGCGCCGCGGAACACGGGCTCTACACAAGGACCGAAGCGAGGTTTTATCTTTCACAGTTTCTCTTTGCCGAGCAGAAGAGCGAAGAAGCACTGCCGATACTCGATACGCTCATCGCCGCGTATCCGGACAACGCACTCTTCGTCATCACGTACGCATCATGGGAGTCACGACTCGGGAACACGGACGCCGCTCTCCGCGCGGCCCGCAGGGCCGTCGGGATCAACGCAAGGAGCCGCGTCCGCTACGGGGAGGAATTCGAGTACAGCACGCTGGGAGCGATCTACTATGCGATGAACGACTTCGCGAACGCCCGGATCAACCTGGAGGAATATGTCCGGAGGGCGGCATCCGAGGATTACATAACGAACTGGACGTATTACCGGCTTGCGGTGGCCCAGGAGATGTGCGGGGACCGGGCCGCAGCGCTGGGGACGTACAGGCGGCTGAAACATGTTGACGAGAGAGACCGGGCAAACGAGTCATATCTCTACCGGACTGCCGCGCGCCGGCTCCAGGAGCCTATCAGTGCGACCGAGTCCCTTCTCTTACGCGGAGGAAACGACGCCGGACGAAAATCATACGACAGCGCCGAAGCGTTGTACAGGAATGTCCTGGACATGAAGGGGACGCCGGCAGATCTCCGTGGCCGGGCGCTCCTGGGCCTTCAGCAGCTGTACATGGCACGCGAGGACTACGCGTCCGCCCTCCGCACCGGCGAAGAACTGACTGCGCTCCAGCCCGAGACGGAAAAGTGGCTGATTCCGCAGGGGCTCCTCGGGCTGGGCACTACGCTTATGAAGCTCGGCCGCATGAGCGACGCGCGCGCCGCGTTCAACAGGGTGCTCACGTTCGATGATTACGACTTCCAGAAGTCAACGGAGGAAAAGGCGCGGAAGGAGATCACGAAGCTTCAGGCACCGGGATGAGACGACCCCGCCTCGCCATCCCGGACGGTGAGAGTTTCCGTCCGGGAGTGCGGCGGGATCAGAAATGTGTTTCCTGCTCGACGTATCCGGGGGGAGGAACGAACTTCCATGCGGGAACGCTCTTCGACTCGTCGACGGAGACTGCTTTCATCATCGAGTTTTCCCCCTTCAGGTTCCGTTCGCAATACATAAGTATGTGATCGGCCCCGGCGTACCGCACTACCCCTCCCGGGGTCGTCCGTTCAAACGCGTCACACAACTTTCCCGCAAGCATCATCGCGGGCATCTTCTTGACGAGGCCTTCCGTCTTTTCGCTCGCCGGCAGCGCATCCCAGTCGAATCTGATTTCAGTGCCGCGGCTCGCGGGCCCGCGCTTGAACACCACGCGTTTATCGTGCCAGAGCGTATAGACGGTCTTTCCGTCGCAGAGGACCGATTCTTTCAGCATCCCGTTCACATAGGTGTCCTTGCACTCAAGCCGGCCGTATTCGTCAAAGTACAGCACGATCCTGCCGGCGATCTGCACCCTCCCCTCGAGCGTCATTGTCTCATACGTGATCACTCCCGACTTCACGTCATATTTCCTGTCCTGGGCACCGAGGCGCGAAGGCACGATTGAGGCGCATGCAAATACGAGAATCAGAGCGAGCATAGCACGCATATATTCCCCCGTAATGGTGACGTCCTTGGATCGGTATGCACCATGGTAAAGAACGCGGAGGGAACACAAAGAGACTTGCGTCACATCGTGATGCGGTTCACAAGAATCGCGCGCACAGGATTCAGTTCGGATTCTCTCAAAGTCAATCGTAAGATTTTGCGTGTCGCTGCTATCCTACGAACGGCGAGATCAGGATTCCCAGAAGGTACGTAGCCCCTGCTTCCCCCAGTCCAATCAACGTCATTTCGGTACCGCTTCTGATCCAGGATCTCCCCGTGACGAGGACCTTCGATGCACCCACGGCGAAATGCGCCAGTGTGCTCACAGCAAATGAGATAACGAGCGCCGTCATGCCGGACGCAAAGAAGAAAGGAATGACGGGGATGGCCGCGCCTATGGCCGTGCTGATGCTGGCGCTGGAGGCGGCCAGCCACTGGTTCGGAAACGTCTGCTCGGATAGTCCCAGCTCTTCATGCGCGAGTGATTTCAGGAGCTGCCCCGGCTGCTCGGCCAGACGACTCACCATCGTCTTCGCTTCGTCCGGGGAGAACCCCTTCAGCTGGTAGAACAGCTCCAGTTCCTCCTTCTCTTCCTCCGGGTTGTTCGCAATCTCGTGACGTTCCCTGTCGAGCTCCGCTTCGTATACCTCCCGCTCCGATTTCGTCGCCAGGTAGGCCCCGCTCCCCATCGAAAGGGCCGAGGCGATTGCCGTCGCAAGCCCGCTCAGGAGGACGAACTCACCATTTGCGTGCGTCGCACCGGCGACGCCGCTGACAACGCCGAATGCCGCTCCCAGGCCGTCGTTCACGCCGTATATCGCCTGACCGATCCAGCCTCCACCCCGGACGTGCCATCGTTCGCGCCCCAGCATGCGCTGGAGTTTCCCCTGTATGTTCCCCGGTCCCGACTCGAACTCGCCAAGAGCGCGGGAATGCGCCCGCTCCTCCCGCGCGGCCGCCGTGAGATCGCCCCTGTCCGCGTCGGTCGGGGCGGACGTCATGAGCGATTCGTACAGCCTGTCCGCCTCCGACTCCCCCGCCTCGAGAATGCCGGCCGCGGCGGCGGTGTCGCTTCTCAGGAGAACCGCCCGTCTTATCCGGTCGATGACGGACTCGCGGTACACACCGGGATCCGCTCCGAGAGAGCGGAGTTTATGCGCCCATCTTTCCGCATGGCGGTCTTCCGCCTCCGCCATCCGTTCGAGTATCGCGCGCCGCTCCGGGTTCATCTCGCGCGCTGCAAGGGCCCGGTAATTCCGGGCGCTTCTCATCTCGTCGAGCCATGCCTGACGAAGGCCCTTGATAAATTCCTGTTTGCGGTCTGTTCCCGGCGTCATGCGGTTGAACGTTGTGATGTTGGGGGTAGGAAGGGCTGGACCCGGTCAATTAGCGCATTCTGCGGGACATTTACAATCGTCTTTTCGCGGGCATAGCGGGAAAAAATGAGCCCGCCCCGCGTCGGAAGATCACGCAACGGGGCGGGCCGATCGCTTGCCGTGTGCTGAAAGAAACGTTCGTCCCCTAATCCAGAACGAATATTTTCTTTTTCGCGCACATTTCCTTGAGGATCTTCGGCCACACGGTGACGCTCACTTCGCCCAGGTGCGCCTTTTTCAGTAGAAGCATGTACGTCCGCGATTGTCCGATTCCCCCTCCCACGCTCAGAGGAAGTTCGTTCGTCACGATGCCGTGGTGATAGGGCTGGTTCAGGAAATGCGACTGGCCGGCCATCTCGAGCTGGAGCCTGAGAGTCTCCGCATTGACACGTATCCCCATCGACGTAAGCTCGTGCCGGCGGCGCGTTACGGGATTCCAGACGAGTATGTCGCCGTTCAGCCCGTGAAGCGTCCTGCCGCCCTTCGACGACGTCTCGGTCACCCAGTCGTCATAGTCCGCGGCGCGGTTCTCGTGAGGATACCCGTCCTTGAGAGGCCACCCGATTCCGATGATGAACACGGCCGGGTATTTCTGGAGTATCTCCGTCTCGCGGGCCTTGCGCGGCAGGTCGGGGTACATTTCGAGTATTTCTTCCGCATGAAGGAACGTGAGCTCCTCCGGGAGGTTCGGGTATTTCCTGTTCTTCAGTTTCGGATAGACCTTCTGAACGTGACGTTCGGCCCCTTTGAACACTTTCCAGATCTTTCCGACGACTTCCTTGAGGAACCTGACGTTCCTCTGATTCGGCTTTATCACCCGCTCCCAGTCCCACTGATCGACGTAGCAGCTGTGATCATGATCGAGGAAATAATCCTTCCGGACCGCGCGCATGTCTGTGCATATCCCCTCTCCGGGCTTCATCGAGAACTGCTTCAGCGCGATCCGTTTCCATTTCGTTGCCGCCTGAACCACCTGCGCATCGATCGGATGTTTGTCGTAGTCGTTGGAGATGTGGAACTGTACCGGGGTTCGTGATCCGTCCCTGTCGAGAAGGTCGTTCACGCCGCTTTCGATGTCGACAATAAGGGGGACCTGCACCATCATCAGGTGAAGTTCCTTGCAGAGATGGTCCTCGATGTACCCTTTCACTTCGAATATCGCTTTCTGTGTTTCCCGCGGGGAAAGGAGTGAGTGATAGTCCGCCGGGAGTATCTTCTCAAGGTCGTCATAATTGCCGATGCCTGGACCGGCCAGGTCAGCGCGCTTATCTGTCATAACGTGAATCCTCCATTATAGTGGTGTCAATTCTCTTCGGGAAGTGTCACGGGAGCTTCAGGGTTCAATGAACGTTGTCCGGTGGAATTGCGCTCGGACCTGGGGTGATGAGGCAATGCCAGAGTAAAGAGAAAAAGGAGCATAATCAACACCGTGGGGGTGAAGATCGCGCCGAAATATCTGCGCATTGCGGCGGGTTTCTTCTCACGCCCGGCAAGCGAACAAATCATCTTTTGCGTGCATCGCACCGGCGTCAGGTTCTGAAATTTCGCGCGGTCCGGATCATCGCCTCCAGGTTGGCCGGCGGGGTCGACGGGGGGAGCGCGCATCCCGCATTCAGTATGAACCTGGGCGTATCCGCGAAAATGCCGAGGAGTTCGGATGTCTTCTCCTCCACAAGCTGCGGCGTCCCGAGGGCAAGAACGCCGCTCGGATCGATATTCCCAAGGAACGCCACCCGGTCCTTCGTCTTCTCATGCGCGAGGCGCGGATCGGTTTTGTAATCGATTTCGATCCCGTCCGCCCCCGTGGCGATCATATCGGTGAGTATGGAAGAGGTGTTCCCGCAGATGTGAAGAACATACGGCAATCCGACGGCATGAGAGGCGTCCGCAATCCGGCGGTCATACGGAAGCGCGTACCTGCGGAAGATTGCCGGGGAGACCAGTTCCGGGCCGGCGACGCTGTCCCCGTTCGACGTCATGTCCGCCCCCGTCTCTCCCATAAGACGGATGAATTGCGTCGTCACGGCGGTACAGTATTCAAGAAGTGCGACGACGTTTTCCTCGTTCTCCGGATCGAGGAGATCCATCATCCACCCGTCCATCCCCCGGATAAGGCTTGCGAGCGTGAACGGGCACTGGTCGCAGTTCCCCCTGATGTACACCTCGTCGCCGAAATGCCGTTTCAGCAGGCGCACGGCTTCGAGCCAGACCTGCACCCCCGGATACTCCCGCACGTCGACAGGAGGCAAACCGGCAACCTGTTCCAGCGACGCGATGAGCCCCCCCCTGGCGCGCGCCGGGTCATCTTCGGGCGCGTCCACCGGGACGCCCACGGCCCCCGCGAGCGTTACGGTATCCACGTCGACGATGATCCCGTCGAATCCGTACCTCTCCACCGAACGAATGAACGACGTGGAAATAACTTCCGGATCGCTCCTGAACCGGCGCATGCTGAATCCGGCCTCCCGTGCGGCCATCATGAAATTGTGAAGCATAACGGGAACTCTGTCGGGCCGCTCGCCTCGCAAGGCACGCTGAATCCGCTCCCTGCCGTTCATATTCCCTTGCGCTCCATTCTGTTGATAAGGACCGCAAGGAGTATCAACCCCCCGCGGACGACGTGCTGCCAGTATTCGCTGACGTTCAGGAGGGTCATGCCGTTCATTATCACTCCCAGAAACACGACGCCCACCATCGTCCCCCAGACGCGCCCCACTCCCCCGGCAAGGCTCGTTCCCCCGATGATCACGGCGGCGATCACGTCGAGCTCCCATCCCTTTGCCGTCGTTGCGGTCCCCGACATGATCTCCGACGACTGCATGACGCCGCTCGCCGCGGCAAGCGTCGAGGTGAGCGCGAGAACCGTTATCCGGACCGTCGCGACGTTTATCGCGCTCAGTCGCGCGGCCTCGGCGTTTCCCCCCACGGCGTAGACGGCTCTCCCGAACGCCGTGTAATTCATGAGCAGATGCGTGCCGGCGAATGCGAGAATGAACAGAAGAGCAGGGAACGGAATCCCGAAAAGGTACCCTCCCCCGATGAAATTGTACCAGGAAGGGAAAGGGGTCAGGGGGAAGCCGTTCGTGATAAGCTCTGCCGCCCCGCTCAGCGCCGTCAGGAGCGCCAGCGTGCTTATGAACGACGGGACGCCGAATCTGTTGCGGAGCGCCCCTGTGAGGGCGCCCGAGGCGAACCCGGCGAGGAGCGCCGTGAGTATCGCGGCGCTCACGGCAAGCACCGCACCCGGCCCGGATCCCGGGGAACCGAGCGCCCCCGCAACGTACGCAGTGAGACAACCCGAGAAAGCAACCATGGATCCTACGCTCAGGTCGATCTCCCCGGCGATTATCACAAGCGTCATCCCCAGCGCGATCAACCCCTGCATGGACACGTTCCTGAGGACGTTCAGGAGATTCTCGGCGCTCAAGAAATTGGGCGCGGCGGCCGCAAGGAAGATGCAGAGTCCCGCGAGGATGATCTCGAGGACCGCGAGCGAGAGGAGAGAGCGGATGCGTGTCATTCCATGCATATCCCCAGGAGGGAAGCCAGTGACGTATCGCGTGGTGAAACCTCCCCGGCGATCCGCCCTTTTTTAAGCACCAGGATCCTGTGGCAGACTTCCATCAGCTCCTCCAGTTCGCTCGAGACGACGACGGAGGAGATCCCGCGTCCGCTGAGATCCCGTATGATCTTGAACACCTGCTGCTTTGCCCGTATGTCTATCCCTCTCGTCGGTTCATCGAGAAGGAGCACCCGCGGCGCCGTTTCAAGCCATTTGGCGATGACGACCTTCTGTTGCGTCCCGCCGCTCAGCGCCGAGACGGGACCGTCCACGGACGGGAGGGCCATGTCCAATTCGCTGACGTACCTGAATGCCACTGCGCGTTCACGCGCGGCGGTCGTGATCCAGTGATGTGAGGGGGGCCAAAAGCCGGCAAGGTTGATGTTGATGCGCGTGCTCAGGATCTGTATGAGCCCCTCCGCCTTCCGGTCCTCAGGGGCAAGAACAACGCCGAGTTTCTTCATCTGCGAGGGGGATGACGGGACGATCCGCCGCCCGCCGATCGTGACGGTCCCCGAGTCGTGCCTGTCGGCGCCGAACAGTCCCCTGAGGAGCTCCGTCCTCCCGGCACCGAGGACTCCCGCAACCCCGAGGATCTCACCCCGGTGGAGCGTGAACGAGACGTCGCGGTATGCCTCCCCGCGCGTAAACCCGTTCACAATCATGACAGGCGGTCCGGAAACAGGAACCGCCTGAACGCGCGTGTGCACGGGCGCCTCTCCAAACATCATTCCGGCGATCGCGCCCGGGGTCGCCTCGCGAATCGGAATAGTGCCGACGAGATCTCCGTTCCGGAGAACCGATGCTTCATCCGCAATCCTGTGGATCTCCTCCAGCCTGTGCGTGATATAGAGGATGACCACCCCCTGCGATGCAAGTCTCCTCAGGAGCGTGAACAGCATGTCGGTCTCACGACCCGCCAGTGCCGACGTCGGCTCGTCGAGCATCAGGACGGCCGGGGCGTGCGACATCGCCTTTGCGATCTCCACCATCTGCTGTCCGGCAAGCCCGAGGCTCCCGGCCCTCACCCGCACATCAAGGGGAAGCCCGAGCTCTGCGAGGAGAGTCCCCGCCATCCTCGCGGCCCCGCTCCAGTCAATGAGCCCGCGGCGGCGCGGCAACCGTCCCAGGAATATGTTCTCGGCGACGGAGAGCCCCGGGATGAGGCTGAGCTCCTGATGGACCGTCGCGATCCCGCGCTCGAGCGCTTCCCGTGGCGATCGCAGCGACACAGGAGTGCCGTCGACGAGTATCGTTCCCGCCGTTGGCTGCACGGCGCCGCCCAGAAGCCTGACAAGCGTGGTTTTTCCGGCGCCGTTCTTCCCCAGGAGTGCCCTGATTTTTCCCCCCTCGCACCTCATCGAGACGTCCCGGAGCGCGGTTGTTCCCGGGTATTCCTTCCGGAGCCGATCCGTTTCGAGTGTATGAGGACGGGGTTCCATGTTACTTGTTCAGCTCTTTCAGGCGGGCGGCGAATTTCTTCACTCCCTCAGGATCGCCGCGGGAGAGGAGCACGCCGGGGAGGGACTGCTTTGGATCGACCCGCCCGCCTTTCAACACATCCAGCGCCGACTCAACGGCCCGTGAACCGATCTCATACGGCTGCTGCCCTGTGACCGCCTGGAGTATCCCGTCGTCGCTCAGGAGGAATCCTGCGATCTGTTCGCCGGTGTCCGTTCCGAACACCGCCACACGTCCCGCCTTGCCTGCGTTCTTCACGGCCATGACCGCCCCCACCGTGGCCCCCTCATTTGCACCCCAGAGAATGTCAAGGTCAGCGTGCGCCGCAAGCATGTCCCCCCCTCTTCTCACGGCCTGTTCTGCGAGCCAGGCATCCTGTTCCGCGACAATCCTCACGCCGGGGAGTTTCGTAATCTCTTCCTTGAACCCGTTCACCCTCATCGTGCTCTGTTCGGGGGCCTGAGACTGGAACGCAAGGAGCGCAATGTTTGCCCTCCCCCCCAGATGTGTTTCGATATATTCGCGTGCGGCCGCGCCTGTTGATCTCCCGAGCGCAGTCTGATCGCTCTCCACATAGGAGGACGCGATGTCCCCCTCCACATTCGTGTTATAGGTGATTATCGTGATCCCCTTTCCCCGTGCGCGCCCGAGTGCGATCACCGAAGCCTTCGCGCTCAGCGGGGATACCACGATCGCGTCCACGCCGCTCGCGATATACGTGTTGATGAGCTGAATTTCCTTGTCGGGTTTCCCCTCGCTGTTGGCTTCCAGGAGATCCGCACCGCCGCGCGACGCCGCATCGCGCATGCCGAAAAGGACGAGGCGGAAGAATTGATCTTCCTGAAAGACCATGCCGGCAATTTTCCTCCGTCCGGCAGCTTCGGGCTTTTTCGCGCAGCCGGGCGTACTGATGAACAGGAGAAGAGCGGCGGCGCAGGCGGGAATGATTGATTTCATGATGTCGTGCCAGGGGAGGTCCATACCGCACGGGACGCTAAAACGGCCGGCCGGATTCCCAGGTCGCCCGCGGGCGG
>PMJQ01000025.1 GCA_003157485.1 Ignavibacteriota bacterium | reverse complement strand
ACGGGTGAGCGAACCCCCGGAAGATGCGGAATATCCTTCGTTGAACACCAGGTAAATCACTTGGAGGACCGTATCGAGCCGCTCCGGCAGATCGGCGGGGGAGGGGACTTCGTAGGGGATTCGGGCGTCCCGGATTTTTGCTTTGGCGCGCACGATTCTCTGTGCGAGTGTCGGAGGAGTGGCGAGGAACGCGCTGGCAATCTCCTCCGTCGTGAGCCCGCACACCTCCCTGAGTGTCAGAGCTACGCGCGCTTCCGGGGCGAGCGCGGGGTGGCAGCACGTGAATATCAGCCTGAGCTGGTCGTCGACGACAGTATTGTCAATATCCTCCGACGGATCTTTCGCGCCCGGGTCGGCGAACTCTCCCACCGACTCGAGCGGCGTGTCGATCCGGGCCGCTTTCCGCATCCGGTCGATCGCCTTGAACCGTCCGGCGGAGATCAGCCACGCGCGGGGATTCTCCGGCACTCCCTCCGCGGGCCACTGCTCCAGCGCGGCTTTGAATGCGTCATGCAGGGCGTCTTCGGCGACGTCGAGGTCCCCGAGGAGCCGTATGAGCGTTGCAAGAATCCTCCGGGACTCAGTCCTGTATAGCCCGTCCAGCGTCCGGCGAATCGGTTCAGGTGCTGATTCTCCCATGATTCGTTAATGTTCGATTGCTCAAAAACCCCCTAATTGGCGCTGCGGACTTATTACTGTTAAAGCAGTAAAATGTCAAGTACTATACTGCCAAAGCAGTAATAATGCATGCCTATGGAAATAATATACCGCTATAGCGGTAATTTCGTATATGACTGGGATTATACAGGAGTCCCCTCAACCTCTCCTTTGATTATTTCATTCACGATCACCGTCCACCCGAACACGAAGTTCTCCTTGGCGAGATCGGGGGCGTTCGCCGGGAATGTCTCGACGCCCATGTGCGTCAGCGTAATCTTTGTCTTGTTCCCCACCTTCTCAATCTCGAATGTTACGTGTGACATGCCGGCATAGCCGTCGTACCTCCAGCTATAGGCGAGCTTTTTCCCGGGGACCACATCCGTGACCCTGCAGATATGCAGGTACTTCTTCTCATCCTTCCCCCCCAGGAACCGGAATTCGAAACCCACAACGGGCTTGAATTCCGCAATTTCGAAACCCCATCTCTTCATCCCTTCGGTCTCCGTTATCGCTTTCCACACTCTCTCCGGGGGAGCATTGAGCAGTCGCTCGACTATGATCGGCTGGTCTTTCATACCGCCTCCTTCTTCTTGTGGCTTTTTCGGGAGCCATGGAATGGTTGTCCATTTCCGCACACTTAATGTAACAATATCGAACATCCCCGGGACAGATCAATAAAGGTTGACAGATTTTATGGAAGAAACCGTGGCCTGGATTTTGATATATTCGAATGAAGCCGACTCCTGCGTTCAGCCGCACAGTCACCGGATTCCGTTCACGCGTATCAGCGAGTTTGGAGCCCTTCATGTTCAGGAACTATCTCAAGCCTGCAGTCAGGTCCATTGTCCGTGGGGGGACGTATTCGATCATAAATATCGCGGGCCTCTCCGTTGGCCTGGCGACGTGCATACTCATATTGCTCTGGGTGCAGGATGAGCTGAGTTTTGATCTGTTTCACAGGAACGTCAGGGACATATGCAGGGTGATAAGCTATAAGGGGAATCTCGAGGATCGCTCCGCCGGGACGCCGGCGCCCCTGGGGCCGGCATTGAAGGAAGGCATGCCCGATGTGATCAGCTTTACGAGGTTTGCGGCGGCGCCCGGCAAGATCGTTGTGAAACATGGAAACAACTCCTTCTACGAAGACCGGATCGTGTTTGCTGATCCCGCGGTCTTTGACATGTTCACGTTTCCGTTCCTCGAAGGGGACAATACCACGGCGCTGTCGGGCCTTTCAAACGTCGTTATCCCGGAAAGAATTGCTAAGAAGTATTTCGGGTCAGAGGACCCGCTCGGTAAGGTGCTGACTATCGAGGGGGAGGCAGACCTGGTCGTCAGCGGGGTCATTCACAATATACCGGGCCAGTCACATATTCAGTTCGATCTTCTGCTTTCATTTCAGAATGTCTATGCGCTCCATATGCTCGGGACGGAATGGGGCGATTTCAATTTTACGACGTACGTCATGCTCCGCCCCGGATCATTCAACTCCGGCCTTAACGCACAGGCGACTGAAATTGCCGCGGCGCATCACTGTCCACAGGTGGTCTATGCGGGACGGTCATTCGGTCTGCAGCCGATGACTGAAGTGCATCTCGACGCCGGGGCGGAAAGAGCCGGCACGGAAATCACGGCAGACACGGGGAACAGGGAAAGTGTTGTTGTCTTCTCTCTTGTCGCGCTCCTTACTCTCGTTGCCGCCTGTTTCAATTTCATGAATATCTCAACGGCGCGGTCCGAGGGGAGGCGGAAAGAGGTCGCCATGCGCAAGACACTCGGCGCGCAACGGTATCAGCTGGCCGTTCAGTTCATCTGTGAATCCGTCTTCATGGCGATTGTTGCCTGCGGCATGGCCGTTGTCTGGATGGAGCTGGCGCTCCCGGTGTTTAACGCGCTCACGGCGAAGGATCTCTCCCTCGATTTTTCGGATCTGCGGTTCGTTTTGAACCTCCTGGGGATCACGCTCCTGACGGGCGTATTGGCGGGGAGCTACCCTGCTCTCTATCTTTCGTCGTTCAGTCCTACCTCGGTCCTCCGTCTGCAGGGGTCTGGGCCGCGGCACGGTCTCCGCGGCTTCCTGAGCCCGTTGAGAACATCGGTCGTCAGGCGGTTCCTCGTCGTCGCGCAATTCTCGTTGTCCATCGGACTCATCATCTGCACGCTTGTCGCCGTCAAACAGGTCAGCTACATGCTGAACAAGGACACCGGGTTCGACAGGGAAAACGTGATTGTGGTCCCGGTGCGGGAGAATTTCGGATCGAACTACAGAGGGATAAAAAACCGTCTCCTCAGCAATACTTCGGTCATTGGAGTCACGGCACAGGATTGGTTCCAGGTTCAGGGCCCGCGTAACATGGGGGGGGGCGGGTACGACTGGGAGGGAAATCCCGATCCGTTGCGATCTCCGCTGATCTCGCATGCAGGCGTCGATTTCGATTTCATCCGGACGATGAAAATGACGCTGGTAGACGGGAGGGACTTCTCGGAGGATCATCCGGGAGACGCCTCCGGGGCGTTCATCGTCAACGAGGAGGCGGTAAAGGTGATGGGGTTGACATCGCCCGTCGGGAAGCGGTTCCGCCTCTACGACAGGGAAGGACTGATCATCGGAGTCATGCGCGACGCCTGTTTCAGCTCCCTGCACAAAAGGGTCGAGCCTCTTGTCTATCAGATCATGACGGATGTGAATGACGCCCGCTCGTACGGGGCCGTGCTCGTGAGATTGCGTGCCTCCGCTCGCACTGAAGGGATAGCCGCCGTGGAGAAGATCTGGAAATCTGAGAATCCGAATTCGCCTTTCGAATTTCAATTCCTTGACGACGCCATGAACAGGCGCTATACGGCGGATCGGAAGACCGAACAGATCTTCGGCGCTTTCGCATTCGTCGCCCTTGTTATCTCCTGTCTCGGAGCATTTGGCCTCGCATCGTACACCGCGGAAACAAGGACCAAAGAGATCGGTATACGAAAAGTGCTGGGGGCCTCCGTCGTCAGCATACTGATCCTGCTCACCGGAGAGTTCCTGAAGTGGGTGCTTCTGGCAAACCTCATCGCATGGCCCGTTGCCTGGTATTCTGTGAACAGGTGGCTTCAGGATTTTGCATACAGGATTGACATTTCGGTTGTCCCGTTCGCGGCAGGAGGGGTTCTGGTGCTCGCCGTGGCGCTCTGCACAGTGGCCTGGCAGGCTCTCCGGGCCGCGACAGGCAATCCCATCAAGGCCATGAGGTACGAATGATACGGAACTACATCAAGGTCGCCCTGAGGAATTTGCTCAGCCACAAGCTGCATTCCTNNGGTCTGGCGTTCGGCCTCGTCTGCTTTCTGATGATGTTCAGCTACCTTCAGTTTGAAATGAGCTACGACGACTTTCACGTAAACGCGGACAGGATATTCAGGCTCGACAAGATCGTCTCGTTCAAGGGGAACACGTTTCCCCGATCGTTGACGGGCGCGTCGACCGCCCCGCTTCTTCNNGGCATTTCCATCCATAGTAAACGTCGTCCGGTTCGGCAACCTCTTCTCGAGCATGGTGACTGTTGGCGACAACGTGTACATCGAAAAGAGGTTCATGTTTGCCGACAGCGCCGTCCTCCCGATGTTTTCGTTCCCCCTGCAGCGGGGGAATCCGAAGACCGCCCTCGCGAATCCGCTATCTGTGGTCATCACGCCGCAGACTGCCGAGCGCTATTTCGGCAACCTCGATCCGGTCGGTCAAACGATCTACTTCCAGTCGAA
>PMJQ01000013.1 GCA_003157485.1 Ignavibacteriota bacterium | reverse complement strand
TCTGGCGGGTCGAAATGGCGCCGCCTTTGGGCGACATTTTGGGCGCCACGATAGCGCGGCCGGAGTCAGGCGATGGCACGCACGAGCCAGCGGACGAGCGGCATCGTGAGGGCAAACACCCGGGCGACTGTCTCTTCAAACTTCGCCGACCGGCAGGCCTTTTCCGACAGTTCGACACCCACGAAGAACTGCTTGTGGCGGAGATGCTCGATCATGGGGTGATCCGGCTTGTAGCCGAGCGGGGCCCGTGAGAGAACCTCCCCCTGTATCCCCCCGAACCGTTTCCTGAAATCGGGTGCCCGGATCACTTCGAGAAACTCATCCGGGTTCTCTGCGATGCTCCTCCGTATTGCCTTCAACTGCTCCCCGGAAGGCATGTAGAGACCGCCGCCGGCGAATACCTCATCCGTCCCCACCCCCACGTAAAGCCCTGGGCCCTCAGTGTCCGCTTTCCGTCCCCGCAGACCGAACCAGGCGGCGATGTTTGTCTTATACGGCGTCTTGTTTTTGCTGAACCTCGTGTCCCTGTAGATCCGGAATATGTTCCTTTTCGGATTGAACTCGACTTCCGGCGTTTCGTCGTGAAGACGGACCGCAAGCCCCGCGATGAGGCACTGCATGGGCAAACGGAGGTTCTCCTCGTAAAAGGGCTTGCGCGCCTGAAACCAGGGGCGGTTGTTGTTTTTCTTCAGGCGGCGGAGAAAGTCGAGCCCGGAGGGTGGAAAGCCCGTGAAAGGAGGATAAAGGACGTCATCGAGCGAAGGAGGCTTTGCCATGGGAAAAGACGAATTGAAAATGGAGGATTGAGAATCGAGGATCAATGATCTATTGAATGATATCAAATCGTCAATTGGAGATCAAGAGACCGGAGGAAGAGATGTGAAATACCTTTGTGCCTCCCCCCATGTCGATAGGATCGCCGTTTTCGCCGTTGTAGAAGACCACCGTACATATCTCCTTCGTGAATGTGATCCTGACGAATCCCGGAAGCGACTCGCCGCGCTCCGACGGTGACCGCTTCGCGGCGGTGAAAAGCCCCGGTGGATCGGGAAAATTCACGCGCGAGGGGGCGGAGCCGGCCCCTGAGATTATCTGTATGGAGGGGAAGAGATCCTCATTGCCCGGTGCGGAGGGCTCCGAGAGAATCTGAAGGCTGTGATCGTGCGCCGAAAGGGCGAACTGGACTTTCACCCCTCCCCGCCGTATGACACGGCGGAGCGAATCCACCATGGACCGGTAACGCCCGGCGCAGAGATCTTCCGGGTCGAGGATGTTTCTGACCCAGGAGAGAGCGCTGGAATCCCTGTCGCAGGGCGGGACATACTCCACAGAGTCCGTGTCGTCGTCCCAGGCCGTGTAACCGGCATGCTCCCCCGCAGACATGAACGGGTGATGTGCGCAGAATATCCTCCAGAGCACGCGGGGTCTTCCCCGGTCGCCCGCGAGTATGCCTGCAAGCCTCCCGAGAGCCGCGTTCCAGGCGGCCTCCGGCGTCCGCAGCATGATCGCCGAATCGAAGAATATGAACTGCACGCTGTCCCCCGAGCCGGGCGAAATGGGGAACACCGCGTCCGAGGGAGTTCCATAATGATGCGTCCATCCTTCAAGAGCTGCCTCGCGCCTGTTTCCCCGGTCGGTGAGACCGATCGGGGCTTCTTCGACTTTCACAAGTCCGAGGAGAAGTGATTCCTCTATCGCATTGCGCGCGTAGTAATCGTGTTCACCTGCGATCGAATGGACGTGCACGGGGCCGATGTCGTTCATCGGCTCGCTGAACGGTCCGAGTATCGCCTCCGCGTTCCGCCGGACGTCTCCGGGGGGGACGTTCAGACCCGTCGGGCCGAATGAGTCCCCCAGAAAAAGGAGGAGGTCGAACCTCCCCGCGTTATGCCGCCCCGTGTGCATGTCCGTCACATACCCGGCACAACCGCGAAGGACACTGTTGCTCTCCCCCGCCTCCCCGATCGCGATCAGGGAGAGGGATTCCCCCCTTCCTCCGCGTTCCTGGCCCCCTCCCCGGGCGGCGCTCCCGGAAACGAGTGCCGCCAGTACGATAGCCGCGCCCGCGCGGAAATACATGCCGGGCCCCCGTTTCCTGCCGGTGTGATGTCTGTCCATGTGCGTATTCACTCCAGTATCTTGTGAGACCTTAGAACGCTCAACGTGAATATGAGCGTTCCAATCCCGAAAAGGGCAAGGGCCCTGCCCCCAGAGCTCGGCCAGTCCCGCCCCCTTTGAGGGAGACGCCGCGGACGATTCGCAGAAGATACCGGAGATGAACAGTGCGCTCAGTGCAAACAGGTGCGGGAGGCTGCCCACAAGGGGAACGCCGAACCAGAACCGGCCCCTTGCGGGGCCGGATACTGGTTGTATACTGCGTGAAGCGCATGATCAGTACATGTCGCCCATTCCGCCGCCGCCGGGCATCGGAGGGGCCGGCTTCTTCTCTTCCGGCTTCTCGACGATCGTGGCTTCGGTTGTCAGGAGGAGCGCTGCGACCGACGCGGCGTTCTCGAGCGCGGTGCGGGTCACCTTCGTCGGGTCGATGACCCCTGACTTGATGAGGTTCTCGTACTGCTCGGTGAACGCGTTGTAGCCGAAGTCGTCTTTTCCCTCTTTCACCTTGTTGACGACGACGGAGCCTTCCTGTCCCGCGTTGGCAACGATCATCCGGATAGGCTCTTCAAGGGCGCGCCGGACGATATCGACGCCGGTCTGCTGGTCCTCGTTCGCCATCTTCAGCCCGTTGAGCTTCGACGCTGCACGCAGATACGCGACGCCGCCGCCGGGAACGATGCCTTCCTCGACCGCAGCTCTTGTTGCATGGAGAGCGTCCTCGACGCGCGCTTTCTTCTCCTTCATCTCGACTTCGGTCGCCGCACCGATCTTCAGGACGGCAACGCCGCCGGAGAGCTTTGCGAGGCGCTCCTGCAGCTTCTCCTTATCGTAGTCGGAGGTCGTCTTCTCGATCTGGGCCTTGATCTCGTTGATGCGTTTCTTGATGTCCTCTTTCTTCCCCGCTCCCTCAACGATCGTCGTGTTGTCCTTGTCGATCGTCACCTTCTTCGCCTTGCCGAGGTACGACAGCGTCG
>PMJQ01000055.1 GCA_003157485.1 Ignavibacteriota bacterium | reverse complement strand
AGGTTCGAGTCCTGCTCGCGGAGCAAAAGGAACCAGGTGTGCGAACCTGCCGCACCTGGTTTTCTTTTTTCAGGTCTTCTCATGTACGCGTCAGAGGGCCGGCGGGGAAATGACCTGACGCGAACGACTGGCATACTTGACCGAAGTGGGCAATCCGGACTGTCCCCGAAATAAGATCCGCGGCCGGTCGGTCGATGAAAAACCATAGAATCTGGAACCTCCGTACGATCAGCGAATGACGATCATCGTCTTCGTCTCTGAGTACGATCCGCACTGCAACCGGTAGCAGTATACACCGCTTGCAAACCCGCTGGCATTCCACCGGACCCTGTAAACACCGGCGTCATTCCAGCCGTTGACCAGCGTCGATACTTCGCGGCCGAGAATGTCATATACCGTAAGCACGACAAGCCCGCCCTTTGGGAGTGCATATTCAATCACTGTCGCCGGATTGAACGGATTCGGATAATTTTGCTTCAGCGTATAAGCGGCCGGCAGTGGTGATACTCCTCCGACGGAACTGGCGGTGATCTGGAATATTTTTTCTTCCGAGAAGGATGAACCCGCGTACTGGTTGTCCACTGCCTGAACGCTCCAGTAATATGTTCCCACCGGCAGTTTGTTGAGCTTTGCCAACGTCGAGGCCCCTTGGCTACCGGATTTGGGCAAGCGCCGGAATCCCGAGCTTGTGTTCGAAAGAGGCGACACGATGTCGAAACCTCCCGGGTGGGTGCCAACCTTGATGCTGTAGCTGATCGCCTTCTGATCTGTCTCTTTGTCCGTTGACGCACTCCATGAGAGCGTGGCCTTTCCTTCCCCGACCTGCGCAGCAAGTCCCCCTGGAACCGCAGGCGCGGAGTTACTTTCCACGACGACCGTGTTTTTATACAGCACTGTAACGGGTTTGAGATCAGCGCCATAGGTGGGGTTATTTCTCGGTAACGTTGCGCCCGTTACCAGAAGGTCGAGTCTTCCGTCACGATCATAGTCACCCCAGTCAAGCGATCCAAACCAAGTTCCGACGAGCTTTGCGCCGATATCTGTAAACGTCCCATCGCCGTTATTATGATAAATCTTCGTCGTCGGGTTTGATCCCGTAAAGAAATCGTCCGACCCTGAAATCGCAATGTCCAGGTAGCCGTCATTGTCGTAATCGCCCACAGCCACCGCACTCACCGAAACCGGCTTCAACTTGGCCGCAATATCTCTGAATGTCCCGTCCTTGTTGTTATGGTAGATCTTTGCGACGGGCCCGCCGTAGCCTGCGCCCGTTACCAGAAGGTCGGGGTATCCATCATTGTCGTAATCGAACCATAGGACGGCGCTCGAATTGACCGCCGCGAACGACCCCCCGGAATCGACCGGGGCGTACACCTCATCAAAGCCTATCACCCCGCGCGACATCGCGTTGTGAAGAAGCCGTGTCTGTGTCCACCCCCCGTAGCCGCTGATCAGGACGTCCTGGTAACCGTCCTTGTCGTAGTCAGCCCACGCCACCGAGCTCCCCCAGACTCCGGGGAGGTTCACCGGCTCTTCATAGAACTTGCCGTTGATGTTCCTGTAGAGCTTCGTTGCGTAGGACCGGCCCTGATCGGGAGAGCCACTAATGAGCAGGTCAAGATGGCCGTCATTGTCGTAATCGACCCAGGTTACTGAACCGCCATCAAGGTTCATGATCTGCGCATTGCCGTCGACATATGTCCCGTTGACGTTGCGGTAGATCTTTGAAATCGATTGATCACCGGTTGTGTCGGGCCGCCCTTCTATTGCAAAGTCGATGTTCCCATCGTTGTCAAAGTCTCCCCAGGCAAGTCCATGTTCAGAAATGAGAGGACAGATATCGGCTTGCACCTGTACGAAGCCGGTGCTGTCGTTCCGGTAGATGCCGGAGACAGGGCCGTTCTGGCTCATCCCCGCCAGCAGGATATCCAGACGACCGTCATTGTTGTAGTCGAACCAGATCGCATTTCCGGCTACCACGCCGGGGACAGTGATCGTCTGGGGAACCCATGCGATGCTGTCCAGCAGGATATTTCTTGGGTGTCGCTGTGCAATGGCTGCCCCCTCGAGTGTTATCACGAGGATCAGCGTGCCGGAAAACAAACGGGAAAGTTGTCGGTTCGAGAGATTCATTTTTCTCCTCCTCGCGGGGCTGAAAGGGCAGTGTCCGCCGGTGATGTCTTCATGAAAATCAAAATCCCCGAACAACTACTTTCGGGGATGTATGTCGATGAACTGAGCTGTGCTTGTAGGATGGCTTTCCACGACGATCAATTCACTTTCCGCCGCGAAGCGACACCACACAACCATATATAGCTAATTTTACCGCTTACTGCGATGATTTGCAACACATCAGATCAAATGAATGTCTAGCCTCCAGATCTCCAGGCTACGCATCGATGTCTGAATGTGCAGGGGAGGGAATTGAAGTGGCTGAGAGGAATGACATAGGGGCGATGATCAGACATCATTCGATGTAGCCGATACACCTTGTTCGAACGCTCGATGTTCACTCGATTGCTTAGGACACTGTCTCGTGGCGCGCGGCAGCTGTTGAATATCGCATCACTATCGACGTGTAGAATCGAGAGGCTCAACAATGAAAAAGCCTCTCGATATCCTGATC
>PMJQ01000233.1 GCA_003157485.1 Ignavibacteriota bacterium | reverse complement strand
CGATCGTGTAGTATCTCGCCCCTGTTGAACCTCTCCATGTGAATCCTTCACCCTTCACGAACAGAACCGGAGCCGGATCGGGTTTTTGAACATCCGCCGGCTGAATGCCGCGTATGGCGAACGCCCTTGTCCGGAGTATATCAAGCATCCGGGTTTCGTCGTAGAGCGTTCCGTTGGCAAACCCGGGGACATGGAATGAGTTCACCTTTGTCCCCCCCTCGTTGTGGTAGTACCAGCCTCCGTCGTGTCTGTGGCTCCGTATGCTCCACATGAGCCCGCCGGATATGCCTGTACTGCAAATGGTATCCATGAGGGCGGTGAGGTTTTCGGTGCTCCCCAGGCCGAATTCATCAACAATGNNGCGCTCCCCAAACCGAATTCATCAACAATGAGAGGTTTCTTCCCCCTGCATTCCTCCCACGAATCATGAGCGATCGGCCCGAGTACCCACGGCTGGTTCCCCAGTTTGTTCCAGTATTCGTAGAGATGATCGCTTATGACGTCGATGTTCGGGTCGGCAAGAAAAGCCTTCCGGTCGGCGCCGTCTGCCTCCATAACCAGATGATTCTTGTCAATCGTCTTGATATAAGCGGCCATCTCCAGGCTCCAGGCCAGCATCCTCGGTGTCCACTCGGCATAATTCAGATTGCGATCGCCTGGATAGCTGCCGAATTCATTACCCAACTGCCACGCAAGAATTGCCGGATCATCTTTGTAAAGTTTCCCGTTGACCGTGTTCTTCCGGTTCATCATATAGACCAGAAGGTGTTTGAAATCCGCTTTCACCTCTTCGTCTGTCCAGAACGACCCCCGGGGTTTCCCCGCCAGTGCAGCAAATTCATCGACGCCGCGAATGGTCCGGAATGATTGTGATGCGATAAACGGTATGATCAGGTGGATATTGTACTCATGCGCCAGCGCAATGATCCTGTCCAGGCATTGAAATGCCTCCTCATTGTATGTGCGGCGCGCAGATATGTACACCGGAACGCCCTTGTCCTCCGGCGTAAAGACAGAAAGTGTAAACGTGCGGGTAACCAGACCACCGATGCGTTCAAGGCCCCCGAATATGTCACGGATTTCAAACTCATCGGGGAACCGGTTTGTCAGGTCTGTTCTGACCTGTGTCTCGTTCTGCTGTATGTTCGGCGCAGCCAGGCCGAAGAATCGAAACTGCGACTCTCCATCCATAAGCTTATCGCCCCGGCGGGTGATGAAATGCGTATACCCGTTGTTCGGGGATGCCTCTTTTTCTATCCGCTCCGCACAACCACAGAGAAACATGAAAACAAGAAGCAGGCTGTACCGCATCCACTCCTTCACGAACGGAAGCGCAGGCATGGATGGACCCGTCGACTCCGGAGGAGAATGTCTCAAAACGGTCACCTCAATTGTGACGAATTCCTCGTTGTTTGACGTAAGCCCTCATCGAAGCCGCATCTCCCTCAGCCCTCCAGCTCTTAACCCGGTCAGGGAACCAGTTCAAATCACCCACCGGGTAACCGTCCAGTCCCGCCTTCAGCAGCATGGGATTGCTGTATGAGAAGTCTTCCCTGGAAGGATATATGCCCCGGGAAGAATTCCGGTAGACCCCGGTTGTGTTCTTTGCGGCAGCCGGATCTTTCGCATTGTCCGGGTCGTATCCCCAGAAAACGTTGTTCTTCGGGGAGTCGGAGTACATGTCTTCAAGGAACGCAAGAATCAAACGCATATTGTCGGGCATAACCTTGAAATGTGGATTCTCTCCGTCGACTGACCCGCGGTTGATCATATGGGGATGCCATGCCCACATCGACTCTGTCCGGGCGTTCATGACGGGCTCGGGGAAAATTCGTTCAGCGTCCGTCGAGACGGAGGCATTGTACTTCCTGTAGAACCCGTAAAAGGAGGTCGTGTCGAAATAGGTCGCGTTGTTGAGATAGACTACGGTCCGGCCGAGTTCCTGGGGGTCTGTCGGGCTGAGTGTCATTTGATCGGAGAACTGGACGGCGTCGCTGCCGTACACCCGTATTGCTTCTTCGGGTGTTATTCTTCGTCCCGGAGTCTTCAGCGTGTCGAGGTTTATCGTCTGGCCGTACAACAGCGTACCGGGATCCTGGTACTTGCGGTCCTTCATCCGCTCACCGGTAAAATGGGAGTTCACAAGAAGATTGTTCGCGATGTACGCATTCCTGTAGTAACTCTCCAGCCAGCAGAACTTGGCGCAGTTCACGACGGTGTTGTGGTCGCAGAAGTAATAATTGAGTCCGATACCCTGAGACTGAATCAGGCCGAACCCGACATTCTCAAGCGTGTTATTGACTTCCACAAGCGTATCCGCCGGCGATGTGAAATACACGACCCGTCCGGCCCACCACTCGTCTTTGTATATCGCATTGCGGAACAGGTTGTTAGTAAGAAACACATTTGTCCACCTGCCGGAGAGATGGAACGCCGGCCCCTCCTGCCACTCAAATATGCAATGGTCGATCGTTACCCTGGTGCTGTCCTTCTCCTCGGTTATCGGTTCCCAGAGCTGAGCTCCGGAGGCGATCCATGAGAGGACCCATACATTTGACATGGTCAGATCACCGCGTGCGACGATGATTCGGTCGGTCACCCGATCACTATCGAGTAGCCGCAGCGAATCGGGAGCCAGTTGGACGACCGCCGGGCCCGGATCCTTTCCGGCAACGGGCATCGGCTGACCCGCTATCCGCAAGTGATACCCGTTTGCGACAATCGGCCTGGTATTGACGTATCTTTGGCCTCTGGTGAGGAGATACACCCTTTTGGCGTCAGCCCGGCCCCCGTTGGCCAGCGTGTCCCCCATGATCGCGTTTGCCATGGCGTCTTTGCCTGTGTTCCTGATCAGAAGCGTGTCGGAACGCTGGGCCGACAGAAGAGAGGAGGGGATCATCCCCGCCAGGAAAAGAAGGAAAAGGGAGCGCGGGATCATCATGTTTGCCTTCCTGGGTGCTGGGTTCATTCCGGTGTGCGGCTCCGGCGGCGTCGTACCGGTCGATTGTCCTTGCCGCTCCAAAGGTCGACAAATCCGGCATCGAAAAAAACAAGATTTTCGTCCAAAGTTTCATATTTTACTTGAATCTGACGGCGCCGGATGGCGGGATCACGAGCCAGAAGTGGTCATCAGCAACCTGTGGGAATCGGGAGGTCGAGGTCACAAATACGAGAGGATTGATGATGCCCAGACTATTCGCAGCTTTTGCCTTTGCGTATTGCCTTTTCATCAGCAGTGCGGTGGCACAGGTGCTGCCGCCTTCGCCCCCGGTAGCGACGGTGGCAACAAATGTCGGTCAGACGTCCTTCGCGGCCAACTGGAACGCGTCGGCAACTTCAACATCGTACCTCGTCCAGGTGGCAACAGATCCGATATTCAGGTTGATCGTCACCGGCTACAACAATGTGAACGTAGGAAACGTGCTGACACTGGATGTCACGGGACTCTCGCCGGCAACGACGTATTATTACCGGGTCAGGGCAAGCAATGCCGGAGGGACGAGCGGTGCCTCGAACGTAATCACCGTAACGACGGTCGTGGCGACTCCGCCTGCGCCCGTGGCATTCCCGGCTACGAACGTCAGACAGACGTCGTTCACTGCAAACTGGGACACATCAGCAGGAGCGACATTGTACCTGCTCGACGTGTCAACGGATACGGGCTTCAGTGCAATCGTACCGGGCTATGGCAATTTGAATGCGGGAAACGTTCAGACGCTCAATGTCCTTGGCATCACACCCGGAACAAAGTACTTCTACAGGCTAAGGGGGAGCAACGTCGGCGGAACGAGCGGCAATTCAAACACTATAGTAGTGACAACTGTCGCCGCGACCCCGACAGCGCCCGTGGCGATCCCTGCTTCAAATATCGTGCAGACGTCTTTCACGGCCAACTGGAACGCATCGGCGGGAGCGACCGCGTATCTCCTCGATGTGGCATCGGATACGAGCTTCACGGCGCTCATTCCCGGATACAATAATCTCAACGTTGGAAACGTCCTGACGCGAAATGTCACCGGACTCACGCCTGCGGCGAAGTACTTCTACAGGGTGAGGGGGAGCAACGTCGGCGGAACGAGTGGAAATTCCAACTCTATTCTGGTGACGACACTCGTCGCGACCCCGCCCCCGCCCGTAGCCGTGGCTGGAACAATTGTTACTCAGACGTCGTTTACCGCCAACTGGAATTCATCTGTGGGGGCGACTGCGTATTTCCTTGATGTGGCGACGGATACGAATTTCACCGTAATCATCTCGGCCGACAGTAATTTGAACGTCGGCAATGTGCTGACGAGGAATATCACGGGACTTGCTGCCGGAACGAAATACTTCTACAGGGTGAGGGCGAGCAACGTCGGCGGAACAAGCGGGAATTCCAACACCATTGTAGTAACGACTGTCGTGGCGACTCCGCTTCCCCCGGTAGCGACGCCTGCCTCAGGTATCGGTCCGGCATCGTTCTCAGCCAACTGGAACGCCTCGGCGGGAGCAACAACGTATCTGATCGATGTGGCGACAGATACGGGTTTCACGTCGACAGTCCCGGGCTATGGAAACCTCAACCTGGGAAACGTCCTGACGCGGAATGTCGTTGGGCTCGCGTCGACAACGAAATACTTTTATCGGGTAAGGGGAAGCAATGTCGGCGGGACGAGCGGCAACTCCAACATCGTTTCCCTGACTACTATCGGGGTACCCCCGCCCCCGCCCGTGCCGACCGCACCCGTGAATGGATCCATTGGACAGCCCGTAGCATTGACGCTAGCGTGGAACGCCTCCCCCACGGCATCGTCGTATGTCGTGCAGGTCTCAACCGCAGCCTCCTTCGCCCTGCCGTTCATAAGCGATACGGCGGTTTCCGGCACCTCGAGGCCGGTCAGCGGGTTGGCGCCCAATACCATATACTTCTGGCGAGTCGCCGGCAAAAATCAGTTCGGCGCGGGGGCATTCTCCTCTCCTGCGTTTTTGTTCTCAACAGTAGACACAGCAGCCGTGACGGGCACCGTCCCGTTCCCCGTAAACCCCGCGCAGAGCGACTATAGAATGGTAAGCGTTCCGGGAATTGTACCGGGGTCGGTATCAGATCTCACGGCTGGGTCAGGGGGAGAGCAGAAATTTGACTGGCGTGCCTTCCGCATGCCGGACTCTGGTGTGCTGACGGAACTGGGCCCGCAGGATCAGATAGGCATCGGCGAGGGAATCTGGCTTATAAGGAAGAACACGCTGAGCATCAA
>PMJQ01000127.1:75100-109881 GCA_003157485.1 Ignavibacteriota bacterium | reverse complement strand
CTTGTGCGCTTCGGCGACGAAGTTCTTCACGACCCGCTCAAAGGCATGCACGTCGTCGCTCGTGCTCCCCTGCTCTATCTGCATGCTGAACCCGGCGGCCTGCCCGATGCCCCGTATCGGCGGCGGCGGAATGACGACGATATTGGCGTTGTTGATGCCGGCGGCGGCGATCCGTTTCCTGAGAACGTCCATGATCCCCGGGATCTGTTCTTCCGGTCTGGTCCTCTGTTCCCACGGTTTGAGCATGCAGAATATCGAGCCGGAATTGGACGTCGTGCCGAAATTGAGGATGTTCAGCCCGGACAGGGCGGCATAGTGATTCATGCCGGGGGTGGACCCGACGATCTGCATGAGCTTGGTGATGACCTCGACAGACTGCGTCGTCGAAGAGCCTTCGACGAGCTGGTACGTGACGTAGAGACGCCCGTCGTCCTCCGCCGGAATGAACCCGGAGGGCTTGTATTTGAACAGCAAAAAGGCGCCGGCGCAGATGCAGACGAGCAGTATGACGATATACTTCGACCCCCTGATGCTCCGCGCGACGACGCGGACATACCTCCCCGTCATCCGTTCGAACCAGCGGTTGAACCAGGCGAACAGCCTTCCCGGCCAGTGGGATTTCTTGCTGATATGTGACGGTTTCAGAAGGAGCGTGCACAGCGCGGGCGTCAGCGAAAGCGCGACGAACGCGGAGATCATGACGGAGATGGCGATGGTGATGGCGAACTGCTGGTACAACCGCCCCACGATCCCGGGTATGAATCCCACGGGGACGAAGACAGCCGCGAGTATGAGAGCGATGGCGACGACGGGAGCCGAAATGTCCTTCATTGCCCGGTATGTCGCTTCCTTGGCGGAGAGATGTTGATCGTCGATATAATGCTGGACTGCCTCCACGACGATGATCGCATCGTCCACGACGATCCCGATGGCGAGCACGAACCCGAACATGGTGAGCGTGTTGATCGTAAACCCCAGCGGAATGAAAAAGCAGAACGTTCCGAGGATGGAGACCGGGATGGCGAGTATCGGGATGAGCGTGGAGCGGAGGTTCTGGAGAAACACGAAGACCACGAGCGCGACAAGCCCCAGGGCCTTCAACAGTGTGTTCAGGACTTCCGACATCGAGACTTTGATGATCGTGATGGANNGCCGTTTCAAGCGCGTTCCCCCCCGGCGACTGGTAAATGAAGAGTATGGATGCCCGCTTGCCGTCGACGAACGAGTTGCTCGAAAATGTGAACTTGCCGAGTTCGACTCGTGCCACGTCTTTGAGGTAGACGAGCTCTCCCGTGGACGGGAGCGTTTTCACGACGACCTTCTCGAAATCGGAAGCCGTCTTCAGCCTGCCGTTCACGAGTATCCCCAGCTCGAGCGGCTGCGCATCCTGCTGCGGCGGAGCCCCTGCCGCGCCCGCCGCGACCTGGACGTTCTGGGCGTTCAGTGCGGCAATGATATCCTGCGGCGTGAGGTCGTGCGACGCCATCTTTTCGGGGTTCATCCAGACGCGCATGCTGAAGTTGTCTGTGCGCGTGTTGATGTCCCCCACGCCCGGGACCCGGAGCAGAGCATCCTCGATGAAGACGTTCGTATAATTATCGAGGAACGTGATGTTATGTGTCCCTTTCGGCGAGAAGATCGCAATCTGCATGAGCATGCTGGGGTTGCGGGCGCGCACCGTGAGTCCGAGCCGGCTCACGACGGAGGGGAGAAGCGGCGTCGCGATCCCCACCCTGTTCTGGACGTTCAACGCGGCGATATGGACGTTTGTCCCGATATTGAACGTCACGTTGACGCTCATGTTCCCGGTGTTGGTGTTGGTGCTCTGCATGTACTCCATCCCCGGGGTCCCGTTCACCTGCTCCTCGATCGGTGTGGCGACGGTTTGTTCCACCGTCTGGGCATCGGCACCGGTGTATTGTCCTGAGACCGAGACGGCGGGCGGCGTGATGTTCGGATACTGATCGACGGCCAGATTCGCGATGCACAGAACGCCCGAAATCATCAACACGAGCGAGATGACAATCGCGGTCACCGGTCTCTTGATGAACGTGTTAGCGATCATTCCTTGACGGGGGTGTTGAGCTCACGGGACTTCTGCAGGTCATATTCCAGCTCGGGATCGATGTTCTGCTGCTCGACTTTCCTCCCCTTTTCCATCAATTCTTCGTGATGGGTCTTCAGGTAGTCGAGCGCTTTCTGGCCGTACGACACGCGGGTGATGATCACGAAGAGCACGGGCACGATGAAGATCGCGATTGTCGAAGCNNGCTCCCGTTGCGAAAACCAGCGGGAGGACGCCCAGGAGAAATGCCAGGGACGTCATGACGATGGGCCGCAGGCGGAGCCGCACTGCTTCCATCGTGGATGCGATGAGCTCTTCCCCCCGGTCGACGCGCACCTTGGCGAATTCCACGATCAGGATGGCGTTTTTGGCGGCAAGCCCGATGAGCGTGATAAGCCCGATCTGCGCGTACACGTTGTTGGAAATGCCCGGGAGGCACGTCAGCGTGAGTATTGCCCCGAACGCGCCGATGGGTACGGCAAGAAGGACGGAGAAGGGGACGGACCAGCTTTCATAGAGGGCCGCGAGGAAGAGAAAGACAAACGTGATGGAGAAGACGAAGATATACACGGTCGTCGAGCCTTCCTTGATCTCCTCGTAACTCAATCCCGAATATTCGTAATCATACCCCTCCGGGAGCACGTTTGCGGCGACGCTCTTGAGTGCGTCCAGTGTCTGCGTGCTGCTGTATCCCGCGGGGGAGGAGCCGTCGATCTCGGCGGAACGGAAAATGTTGAAATGCGAGATCAACGGGGCGGCCTCCGTGGGCTGGTAGCTGATCAATGTTCCTAGCGGCACCATCGCGCCCGCCTGGTTGCGCACGAAGTACTTGTCCATGTTCGAGACCGTCTCGCGGGACATGGTATCCGCCTGGATCACCACGTGAAACGTGCGGTTATAGGTCGTGAAATCGTTGATGTACATGCTCCCCATGTACGCCTGTATTGTCGTGAAGACGTCCGCGACATTCACGCCGAGCTTCTCGCATTTGTCCCGGTTGACCGTGAGATTGTAATTCGGCGTGTGGGCGGAATAGAAGCTGTTCGCATTGGCAATCGCCGGATTGTTGTTGGCCTCGCTGATGAACCGGTTGACGACCCTCTCGAACGCGTGCACGTCGTCGTTGGTGTTCCGCTGCTCGATCTGGAAGCTGAAGCCGACGATGGACCCCACCCCGGGGATGGGGGAGGGTTGAATTACCTGGGCGTTCGCGTTGTTGACGCCTGCCGCGGCGATCCGTTCCTCGAGTACGTGCATGATGCCCGGCACCTGTTCGCGCGAATCGGAACGGTCGTCCCAGGGCTTGAGCTGGATGTAAATCGTGCCGCCATTTGAATTTGTCGCGTTTGTCACGACGTTCAGTCCGGAGAGGGCCGCGTAGTGGCCGACGCCGGGGGTGGATCCGACGACGTTCATGAGCCGCTCCATCACCGCGACGGTCTGGGCGGTCGAAGATGCGGGAGGGAGTTGAAACGTCACGTAGAGCGTTCCGTCGTCTTCGGAGGGGATGAAGCTCGTGGCTTTGTTCTCGAAGAGGAACGCGGCGCCGGCGCAAATGCAGACGAGAAGGATCACGACGTACCTCGATGCCTTGATGCTGCGCCGGACCCCATCGGAGTACCTGTCGGTCACCCTTTCGAACCAGGCGTTGAACCGGGAGAACAAACGGGCCGCCCATCCCTGGGGGCCGCCGGTGTTCGAGGGCTTCAGGAGAAGTGTGCAGAGGGCGGGAGTCAGCGACAGGGCGATGAATGCGGAGAGCATCACCGAGATGGCGATGGTGATGGCGAATTGCTGGTACAGCCGCCCGACGATCCCCGGAATGAACCCTACGGGGACGAAAACCGCGGCGAGTATGAGCGCGATGGCGACGACGGGCGCCGAGATGTCCTTCATGGCCTGGTAGGTCGCCTCTTTCGCGGACATATGGTTCTCGTCGATGTAGTGTTGCACGGCCTCCACGACGATGATGGCGTCGTCCACCACGATCCCGATGGCAAGCACAAAGCCGAACATGGTGAGCGTGTTGATCGTGAACCCCAGCGGGATGAAGAAGCAGAACGTACCGAGAATCGACACGGGAATCGCGAGCACGGGGATGAGCGTGGAACGGACGCTCTGAAGGAAGAGAAACACCACAACGGCGACGAGACCCAGCGCCTTCAACAGCGTCCAGACGACGTCGTTCATCGACACCTTCACGACGGTCACCGATTCGAACGGGACTTCATAGTCCACGTCGGTGGGGAACGATTTCTTGAGCTGACCCAGTACTCTGTAGATCCCGTTTGCCGTTTCAAGCGCGTTGCTCCCGGGCGCCTGGTACACGAGGAGACATGAAGCCCGCTTCCCGTCGACGAACGAATTGCTGGAAAACGTAAACTTCCCCAGTTCCACCCGGGCGACGTCTTTCAGGTACACCAGGTCGCCGGTGGAGGGGGTCGTCTTGACGATCACGTTTTCAAAGTCCGCGACCTTGCTCAGCCGGCCGTTGACGAGTATCCCCAGCTCAAACGTCTGTGTCGTCAGCTGGGGAGGGACCCCCGCCGAGCCCGCCGCCACCTGGACGTTCTGCGCGTTCAGCGCGGCGATGACGTCCTGCGGTGTCAGGCTGTACGACGCCATCTTCTCCGGGTTCATCCAGATCCGCATGCTGAAATCATCCGTGAACCTGCTGATGCTCCCGACGCCGGGGACGCGGAGCAGGGCGTCCTGTACAAAGATATTGGTGTAGTTGTCGAGGAACGTGATGTCGTGCGACCCTTCCGGCGCATAGATGGCCACCATCATCAATATGCTGGGGTTGAGTGCCCGCACGGTGAGCCCGAGGCGGCTCACGGCCGCCGGCAGGAGCGGCGTGGCGATGCTGACGCGGTTTTGAACGTCAAGCGTGGCAATGTCGATGTCGGTCCCGATGTTGAACGTCACGTTCATCGACATCAGCCCGTTGTTTGTATTGTTGCTTTGCATGTATTCCATGCCGGGAGTGCCATTGACCTGCTGTTCGATCGGCGTGGCGACCGTCTGCTCGACCGTGAGCGCGTCTGCTCCGGTAAACTGGCCGTTCACCTGGACGACGGGAGGGGTGATCTTGGGGTATTGCTCGACCGGCGAGTTGAGTATGCAGATGATGCCGGTGATCACGAGGACGATGGAGATGACGATCGCCGTGACGGGCCGTTTGATGAACGTGTTGGCGACCATGTTTCAGCGCCTGCCCTGCGGAATATTCTGCCCGGCCCCGCCGTCCGCCTCGGCCCGGGCGGCGCTGCGGTCAGCCGCGGGTGCGATCGAAGAGCCGTTGTGGAGCGATTGCACGCCGTCGGAGACGATTCTGTCCCCCCCCGCGATCCCGTTTCGTACGATGACGTTCGGCCCGAGCGTCGCTCCAAGGAAAACCTTCTTTTGATAGGCGAACGTCCCGCCGCGTTGCCCGCCGGGCGCGTGCTGCCTTGTCGTATCTCCCGTGCCGCCCGGTGCGCTGTCTCTGGCAACATAGACAAAGTACTCACCCATCTCCTCCACGACCGCCCTGTTCGGTATCAGCAGTTGGGGGGCGGGATCCTGGTTGTGTACCCTCACAACGCAGCTCATGCCTGCCCTCAATTCGGACTTGGGATTGGGAAAATGAAGCCGGATTCTGATCGAGCCTGTCTGGGGATTGACCGCCCGATCGATGACGGCAATCGTCCCGGTGTATGCGTACATGGCGCTGCTGGGCAGTATGAGCGTGAACAGGGAATCGATAGGGGCATGCCGGGTTTTCTCGAGGTTGTCGAACGCCGGGAGCTGTTTTTCGTTTATGAGGAAATCGACTCCCATGGGATTGTCGGATGAGATGGTTGCGAGCACCGTCTGTCCTACCGTCATAAGGTCGCCGAGCTTGACCTGGCTGAATCCCACAGTTCCGTCGAAGGGAGCTGAGATGACGGAGTACGTCAGATTGGTGTTTGCGTTCTTCAGTGCTTCCTGGGCGGATTTAGAGGCATTCCGTGAATTCTCCAGCGTGATCATCGCGTGGTCATAGAGCTGCTTTGCGACTGCCTTATTATTATACAGGTACTCATATCGGTCTGCGTCCTGCTGCGCCTGCTTGAGATTCCCCTCCGCGACTTTGAGATTTGCGGCGGCGGTGTTGTAGTTGGCCTGGTAGATGCGTCTGTCTATTTCATACAGTTTTTGCCCTTTCTTCACGGACGTCCCCTCTGTGAAGAATATCCCGGTAATGTATCCCTGCACCTCGGGGAGAAGGTTCACCTGGCTCAGGGCGACGGTTGTTGCTGTGTATCTGTCGTAGTACACGACCGGCTGGGCAGTCACCGTGTACAGGTTTACGGGAATGGCGGGAGGGGGGGGCGGCTGTTTCTGGCCGCACGAGAAAAGGAAAATGCTGCACAGCGTTGCAACTGCAACTGATCTTCTGTTCATAATGCCGTTCATCTCATTCCGTTAGTGATTGTAAGGGATATCGCCCATTGCCTTTTCCAGGTCCACCTTGCTTGAAAGCAGCTGGAACAATGCGTCGATATACCCGATTTCCGCATTGATCAGGTTGGATTCGGCGACGATGATGTTGAGATAACCGACGATTCCCTGGTTGTACTGGAGCGACACAATCCGGTACACGTTTGTCGCCCGGGTTTTGTTGTCTCGCATCAGATTCATCGCGTACAGGTTGCTCTTGTAACTGGCGAGCGCCGAAGCGTACTCGGCGGAGATCTGTGACTTCAGGTTGACTTCGGCCCAGTCAAGCTCATGTTCCTGGAGCTGGGCTCTGTGGATGTTCTCGATGCGTGAAAACCCCGTAAAGATCGGAAGACTGATCGAGAGTCCGAAGAGTGAATAGGGGTAGGCTTTCTTGAAAAGCTGCGAGGAAGAATTGCTTTCGTATTCGTAGGCGTAATTATAGAAGACGGATACCGAAGGCAGGAACGAAAGCTCGTACAACCCCGTAAGATGTTGCTGTAATTGCCTGGCGGTCTGGAGTTCCTGGTACTCGATCCGTTTCCCGTACTGTAACGTGAGCGTCGTATCAAAGGCAATCTCCTGCATCATTGCCAGGGTATCGTATGTCACGTTGAATTGCCGGTCCGGCGGATACCCCATGAGGTGTTTCAGGTTGGCGTAGCCCGGCGTGATATTTTCAAACTGCTGCTGGAGTTGTGCCCTCGAATTATTCAGCGTGATCACCGCCTGTTCATAATCGGTTTCGTCGACCAATCCGCCGATGTACTGGTGGTACGTATCCTGGACGTCGGTGCCCAGGCGCGCGGTGTCCTCCTTCAATACGTTGACCTGCTCGAGCGTGAGAAGCAGGTTGTAGAACGATTTGCTTACCGTCGAGACGATGGATATCCTGGTGCTGTCCGAAAACTCCTCTGCCTGTTCAACAAAAAGATGCGCGCTCGTGGCGGAATAGAGAAGCTGGGGATCGAATATTGCCTGCGTTGCGGATAACTCCGGGATTGCCGTGTTGATGACGCCGGTGCGTGTTGCTACGGGCGGCCCTCCCGGGGTGACGATCAACGTTGTGGGCAGTTGGTTGTAGTGTATCAGGTTGCCTGAAACGCTCACCTGCGGCAGCCAGCCCGACAGATTGATGGCATTCGTGGTCTTTGCAACGGAGATGTTGAGAAGGGATTGGTTCAATCCTGGCTGGTGACTGAGGGCATATGCGACGCAATCGTTCAGCGTGAAGGTTTGAATTGCATCCGTCGAATCATCATGGGTCTGGGAAAGAACACATTCGGGAGTACCTCCGGCGAGGGCAAGGACAAAAAGTACCAGGTGTCGTACCCGACCGGTTGTCGCAGTGAAATTCATCATAGACCCTTATGTTCCTGCCCTGAAAAAGCGTGGCTGGTTTTCTGTGCCGTCTCTCGGAATGGCAGCATTACTCCCCCGGGGACTATCGACTTCAGTGAAGCCCTGCAACACACGCAGTTCCTTGTCCGCCGACAGGCTTCCGGTTCTCCTGTCAGGTCGATGTGTTCCCCGTCAGTACTTGGAATGGTCTCAGGATTCCCTTCTGGCGGGGTAAAGCGTTCGGTAGTGCATTGTTAGACACCTCAGCGGTGCTGGAGGTTTATCGGGGAATGGGTCGTCTGTTCACTGATTTGCGCCTGCTTTTCGAGCATTCTTGTACCTGTGCCCCCCTTTGTTGGCGGATGACCTCCGGTCATTCCCCGCTCACAGCCCCGAAAGCACTCCCCACCCCGAGCAAGCGTCCCATCCCGGCCCTGCCCTGTATCCCTCGTTCGTGGATGTCGTGATATTGTCCCCCTGCGTGATGTCGCGGCAGAGCTTCGCGTTCGCGTACAGAGTGGGATTGATGAAACCAACTGATTTTGCTTTCGATTGATTTACACGGGCGATGAGCCCGGCCATGAGAGGGGCGACGGCGCTCGTTCCTCCGATCACCATCTCCTGCCCGTCGACGAGGACGTTGTACCCTGTCCGGGGGTCGGCGTCTGCCGCGACGTCCGGCAGCCCGCGCCCCTTGAATCCCGTGCTCGCTGATGGGGGGACGCCGGCTCTCTTCTGGTAGTCGGGGAGGGGGAAGACGTCGCTTACGCCGCCGCCGGTTGCGGAATCGCTCGACTCGTGCCAGACGACCTCCGACTTGATCGTGGTACCCTTCACCGTGAGCTTCGTCCCGCCGCAGGCCAGGACAAACGGGCTGGAGGCCGGAAAATCCGCATGAGCCTTGCCGTCCGCCTGGCTGTCGGCGGACCCCTGGTCGCCTGCCGCAGCGCAGATCGTCACGCCCACCGTCGCCGCGGCGCTGAATGCATCATTGAAACTTTGGAGAGCCTGGGCGGTCCACTGGTTTTCGGCCGAGCCCCAGCTTATGGATATGACGCTCGGGCTGTTGTTCGCGTCATGGACCGCCGCGGTAATCGCATCAAGAAATCCCTTGTCGGTATTCGGTGCAAAGTAGACGACGATCGATGCGCCGGGGGACACCGCCCCCGCGACCTCGATATCGAGCATCACTTCCCCGTCTGCACTGTCCGAAGTTGATGGACTGTTGATTGCGCCCCCAATGGACACCGCCTTCACGACGGGGAGCGGAATCTTGAGCGACTTGAAATACGCCGCAAGATCGTTCGACCGGTACCCTCCGCCGAGTTCGATGATGCCGATGCACTCTCCCTTTCCCGTGCGGCCTTTGGGGAAACCATAGATTCCGGCGAGCGCGTCCGGCCGGAAGCTCCCGGGGGAGGCCTTGTGGTTGATGAACTGTCCATTCTCTGTCGCGACGTGGAACATCGGCCGCGTGAGAGGCCTTGTGTCGAGCCCGAAGACCCCTTCGATCACCCCTTCGAGCGGTTTCGGTATTGAGATCTCGCCCGTCCTGCATCTGAAGATCGTTCCCCGATCGTCACTGTAGTGTGCCAGGCTCACCATGAACGCTTCTTCAAAGCTGCTCACCTTCCCTCTGAGCATCACGCTCTTCCGGGAGCTGCTTGATTCGACGATGGAAAGATGATGCTCATGCGCGAATTGCTCGACGGCCGCGATGTCCCTCTCCGTGGAACCGAACTGACTCTCGAATGCCGCCGGCGACAGCCTCTTTGCCGGCTTCGAGCGCGGGCTGAGCGCCCTCCTCCCGCGCACTCGCACCGTGATCTCTGCGATCTCGTTTCCGATGAGCGTTTCCGACCTGTTCCATATCGGGGCCTCCTTGTTGCTCCCGGCGAGCTTTACGTAGCCAGTTCCCATTTTTGCCATGTCGCTTTCCTCCCCTCGATGGACGTGTCAATGAATGCGCCGCTCCGCACGCGGCATGAGAAACTCAGATTTCAAGCGTCTTCCCCTTTGTCTCGGGGAACATCCATATCCATGATCCCGTAAGAAGCGCGAAGAGTGCGGCAAGGAATATCCCTCCCGACATCCCGTAGGATTGCGCAATCCAGACGATGATGACCGGCGTGAGAAATTGCACTCCCCGCGCGAGGTTGAATGCCGAGCCCATCGCCGTGTTCCGTATTTCCGTGGGGAAGAGCTCGGAGAACAGGGGGCCGTACCCGCCGAACATTCCTGTCCCGAACCCGACGAGGAACATGAAGACGAGTATGACTGCGGGGTATTCGGCGATCGCTCCCCAGAAGAGCGTCACCATCGCGAGTCCGAGCGCGCGGACCACCGCATACAGAGAATATGCGGGACGCCTTCCCATGCTGTCCGCTGCAAACCCGAACGTGAAATATCCCAGGAAACCGCCCGCCTGCGTCACGAGCACCCACACGGCCGACTTCACCATCGAAAAATGCCTCTCCTCATGCAGGTATCCCGGGAGCCAGGAGTATGTGAACCAGTACGCCGACATGTCGAATATGGCGAGTATCAGGGAGAGGATGAATATGCGCCTGTAGGAGTCCGAGAAAAGGAGGCGGATTTTGCCGGCGATTTCCGCGGCGCCCGAACGGACCTTCTCCCCGCTCCGGGCACGCCGTTCACGGTTGAGAAGCCAGACATCGGATTCCGGAAGTTTCTTCCGGATGAATATCACGAGCACCGCGGGGAGGAACGACAGGAAGAACGCTCCCCGCCATCCGATGACGGGAGCGACGATCCCCCCGACGACCGAAGCGAGCGCCACCCCGATGGGGGCGCCTGTCTGCATGAATGCGCCGTACCTCCCGCGGACGTGCGCCGGAAATGTCTCCCCGACGTATGTCTGTCCGGTCGCCCATTCCCCGCCGACCCCCAGTCCCGTAATCACCCGGAACACGAGGAGCACACTCAGATTCGGCGAGAGCCCGCTCAGAAATGTCCCGATGCTGTAGCAGAGTATCGTCCATTGCAGGACGGTCCTCCTCCCGAATCTGTCCGAGAGGAGGCCGAAGACGACTCCCCCGGCCGCCGTGGCGGCGAGCGAAGAGCCGAGGACGAAAGAGAGCTGGACATTGGACAGTCCGAGTTCTTCCCCGATCGGGATAAGGAGAAACGTGTAGAGTATGAGATCGTAAAAATCGAACACCCATCCCGCCCAGCTCATGAGCAGGATCCGGTGGTGTTCCCCCGTCAGTGTCTTCGCCTCGTTGAGAAGGGGTCGTTCCATGCTCAGGTCACTGTGAGAGTCGATTCCCGGACAGGTTGAGGTCAGTTTTCCCGGGCTACGCTGATCCCGTTCACTTCACAAGTCCCAGCTTCCTCAGTTCTTTTGCGAACCTTGTCTGCGCCCGTTTCGCCTTCGTGACGTCCCGCTTCAGCTCCTCTCCGGTCTTCCTGCGGAGTACGTCCGCCCTCGCGCTTATGCGCCTGAGAGCGGAACCCCGGATCCTGGCCAGCTCCCGGACCGGCGCGGTTTGCCATGCGAGAAGTGTTCCGACGTTCTCCTGGACGATCGCCTTGTACCGGACGAAATGCTTCCGGAGGGTCTCCTCGTGCGCGCCGAACGCCGACACAAGTTCGATGCATACTTCCGTCCGTTCCGCGTCGCCGAGAGAGCAGGCGGGGTCGAGAAGCGCCGAGCGCGCCCTCAGGAGCTCCGCCAGGTGGTTGAGGACGTGTTTCTTCTGCAAAAAGAGGCGGACGGCCGCCTCGCCGGGCCAGAGAACGCTCTGGAGGAATGAGATCCCCCTCAGTGCCGCGTCAATCTCCCCGGATTCGGCGCGTATGTCGGCCTCGCACAGGGCGAAGTACTCCCGCATCGATTCTCTCCCGAGTACGTAGGCGTTCTTTCGTTTCGATTCCAGTCGCTGTGTCAGCAGTTCCAGCTCCCGGATTTTTTTCAGCCCGGCGGTTCCCAGGACCGACTGCTCCTTTGCAAGGAGCGTCTCGAGCGTGTCCATGGCTTCCCGCGTCACGTCTAGGACCCTCTGCTGGAATTCCAGCATTTTCTTTTCGTAATCGCCCCGTGCGGTTTCGGCCTGCGCGAATTTTATCTTGTTGCTGATCTTCCGCCCCGCGAATGCGCCGCTGATTCCCCCGATGATCGCGCCGACGACGCTTCCCATCCCCGGGGCGACGGCGGTCCCGATTGTCGCGCCCGCCTTCGCTCCGGCGAAGCTTCCGATCCCGGTTCCTGCAGCGTCGAGCCCGATATTCTTTACCGACGTCAGGAGGGTTGTATGTTTCTTCTTCAGGAGCCGGATCTCACGCAGCGTCGAAAGCCCCAGCGTCAGGAACGGGTTCTGGAATTCGACGTCGCCCATGGATGCAAGCACCGGTGTGTGCGATGAAGCCAGTGCCGCGTCCCCTGCCGAGGCCAGCACCGGGGCGTGGGGCGTCGCACCCGTGATGTCCCCGGCAAGCGCCTTGTTCGATCCGAATGCCGCGTCCAGTCCCGCGGTCCCGAGTATGCTCAGTTTGTACGACCCGGGGGTGTGATCGATCGTGAAGAGCCCTTCCTCCGTCCGGAAAAAGTCCTCCGGCGTCAGTATGCTGGTCCCGGGAAACTCGCTGAAGTGATTCCGAAGATCGAACGCGAGCGGCTCCCCGATGTCGATCGTCCTGCCGTCCACGACCATGTGATGGGTTCTGCCGTCCGGACCCGAAGTAAACGTGGCGTTATGTGCCCGCCCTTTCAGGCTGCCTGAGACGATCCGTTCCGCGAAGAGCCTGTCGTATGTCTCGGGGTCCCGCAGCGCCTCGCCCGAATCGGCGCCCCGGTGCGGAGGCTTACGCATGTCGGCGAATGCCTCGAGACGTCTGTGGATGAGGTGGGAGAGCGATTCCGCGACGTTTCCGTCCGTCTCGTAGAGTCTGTGAAGTGTAAGCGCCCCCGTCCACCCCGACTCTCCCGACTTGCTGATGATCGAGAGCTTCCCGAGGTTCTGTCTGTGTATCCATTCGGTCCAGGGAGGTCCTCCGCCGTCGATTCCGAAACGGCGGAGCTGGTCGCTTTCTTTCGGTGAGAGGTGCGCATCGGGGAAAACGTCTCTCAGGATTACGGCGAGGGGAACGGGTTCTCTCTTCGGGCGGTAGTAGAACTGCGCGCTCAGCCTTCGCACCCTGACTTCTCTTGCCGCGGCATAAACAATCACCCCGATGAGAACCAGTCCGGCCAGGGTCCCTATCAGTGCCGTGGTATCCAGTTTGTCCCCGTCGTGATTCCGCGCGTGGAGAGATAATCGCAAAAATTCAACTAATTGTGCCTAAAACGAATGCAAAAGTCAAAGGTGAATGTCGACTTTTGCGTCCCTTCAGAACCCATTCATGCTATTTCTACGCTCTTAACAATAACTGCACCCCCGGCAACGGAAATGCGCATTGCCCGGCCCCCCGCAGCAACGCCCGCCAGGACGCGTTTCAGCGCACTTTCCGCCTCTTTTTTCCGCCCGAACCAGTATCCCACTACAACGTACTTAAGGAGGTCCCATGATAAACCGGAAGGGAGCACTGCATGCAGGCATGAACTCCGGGAGGTAACCGTCGGGGAAATAACTACGTCCTGAGAAGGTACTGCAGCTTGAGGAGTGACAGGACGCTCAGCGCGCGACGGCGGCGAAATTCTCCGCCAGCCATTCGGCGCTCTTCTCGGCAATGCCCAGGAGCGTGATCTGGGGATTCACGCCGAGCGATGTGGGTGTGACGCTTCCGTCGATGACGAAGAGACCCGGCACGTCATGCGTCTGACAGTGGGGATCGACGACGGAATTCTGCGGGTCGTTCCCCATTCTGCACGTCCCGAGCGGATGTGCGCTGAAGAGCGCGAGCGAATTTCTCTCCCACGAAGCGGCGCGGATTTTTCTCTCGATCTCTCCCTCCGAGCGGATTATTGTCGGCCTCGCGTGGAGCGTCATCACTTCCTTCGCGCCCGCCGCGAAATGAATCCTGGCAGCCGCGGCGACCCCCTGCTTGAGGTACTCGATGTCCTTCGGTCCCGGGTCATAGCTTATGGACGCGCGCCCGTGATCGTTCACCGTCACGCGCCCGACGGAGTCGATCTCTTTGACGAGTGTGATCGACGCCCCCGTATGGGGGAACTCCCGCATCCGTTCCCTGTGCGCCCTTCCGAACCCCGGGAATGCGAGCGCGGCGAGCGCGGGGTAGACGGGGACCGCTTCGACCCAGAATCCTCCGTTGTCCCCGTTCTTGTTGAGAAACTCGTCACACATTGCCGACTGGGGGATCCCGCCCGAAGGATAGATGATCCGCTCGAACCTTCCTGCAACCGCGGTTGTGAGGTGGAAGGTCAGGTTCTTTCCCAGCTGACGGCTCGAATTGCAGACGCCTGACTTGAGGAGGAGGACAGGCGAGTGTATCGCGCTTGCCGAGACGATCACAACGGGGGCCTCGATCACGAAATCCGTCTTTGTCGTTCGTCGCTCGTTGTCGAGAACGTATCCCGCTACCCTCTTCGTTTTTCCGCTCCCTTCGATCTTCTCTGCGCGGCAGTCTGCGTACACGGTCGCCCCGGATTTGACCGCATCCGGAACGTACGTCAGTGCGACGGAGAGCTTGGCGTCGAACGGACAACCGAGCCCGCAGGCCCCGGAGCGGACGCACCCGCGCGCATTTCTCCCGTTGGCTTTTGTGCTGTACCCGAGCGCACGGGCCCCGTCAAGTATGATCCGGTTGTTCGGATTGTGGTTCTCGTCCGGTTCGGCCTTGACATTCAGGTAGCGTTCGACCCGCTCGAAATACGGATCCAGGTCTTTTGCGCTGAGCCCTTCGATGCCGAACCTGTGCCGCCAGTCGTCGAGCGTGAACTCCGGCGTGCGGAGCGAGGTCATCCAGTTCACGGTCGTGCTTCCTCCGACGCAGCGCCCCTGGAGAACGGTCACCGACAGGTCCTCCGTTGACTGGCCGGCACGCCGCTGGTACATAGTCTGGTACGCAAATCCCTCCGTCCCGTCGAAATCGCGGGACGTGAAATAGCCCCCCTCTTCAAGGAGTATGACTTTCTTCCCGGCCTCCGCGAGTATCTTCGCGCTCGCTCCGCCGCCGCATCCCGATCCGATGATACACACGTCGGCGGATTCTCTGAGCGGCCCCGTGATATCCTTGCCGCGGACGATCATCGCGCGCCTCCCGGTGCTTCAATGCCGTGGTATCCGATTTCTCCGAAGGAGCGCTGGTCGGTGTACACCATGCTCATGCTGAGCCGCTTGAGTGCCTGGAACCCGGTCCGGCGGAACCCGAGCGAGCTTGTCATCCACCCTTCGAAATATCCGTCCTGCGCTTTGTCGTCCATGCTCGTAAACCTCGAAAACTCAAAACTGAAAAACAGTGCGGCGATCGGAGAGTTGAATATCGTCAGCAGGAGATGAATCTGGTCCTGTATCTCGGGATCTTCGGTGCTCAGGAATTTGTCGGCGCGGAGGGCCGCATCGATCGTGTCTCTCGAATCCGGGGCTCCGGCGGGGAAACCGGTCAAGCGTGCGGCGGCGGCGGACATGACGGCATATTCCTCCTGTGTGAAAAAGAGGAGTGCGGGGGCGGTGTTCCGGGCGGTTTGCTTGCGCAGGATCTTGGCCGGTATGAATGGCGCGACAAAAAGCGCCGCCGAACCGAACAGCGTCTGGCGCAGGAATCTCCGCCGGCCGGTTGATTCCGCGTGGAGTGAATCCATGTGTGTCATGTGTGCCGGTAGAATGGGCTATATTGCCGGATAGACTCTCAAGGGAGCACGACCCCGGATATACGTGCACACTCGGCAATGTACTGCTCCTGGACGCCGGTATCCGACGCAGCCGGGTTGAATTTCCGAAGTTTCCTGTGATAGAAGTATTTCCCCGACACCATGGCGTCTTTGTCGTTGCTTGTCGCGAGCCAGACCTGCGTCTTCGGTCCCTCCTCGAGGCTGTCAGGGGCGCCCGGCCCCCCCATCTTGGTTGCGACCCAGCCCGGTTCCAGCGCATTCGACAGAACGTCCGGCCATTTCCGCGCGACCGCAAACGCGAGCAAGACGTTGTGGAGCTTCGAATCCGCATAGGCGCTCATCCCGTTCCACGGGCGGGCAGCCCAGACCAAATCCTTCAGGCTGGTATCGCCGCTCTGGTGCAGCCCGGAGCTCACGTATATCAATCGCGCAGGTTTCGCGATCAGGCACGTCAGGATGTATGGGGCAAGAGAGTTCACTGCAAACACTTGAGGCAGACCGTCGGCGGTAAGCGCCTTATTCGGTTCCCTGTAGCCGACCGCTGCGTTATGGATCACCGCATCAAACTTCCCGAGCGCGTTCACCTGCTCGGCAACCTGCGTCGTTCCGGTTATTGTGGAGAGATCGCCGGTAACGAGAGATTCGGCGCCGGGAACGCGGGACATCGCGTCTTTCCCCCTGGCCCGATTGCGTGCGTGCAAAACCACCCGGTGCCCGTCTGCGGCAATCAGCCGCGCGGCCATCATTCCCAGCCCGTCCGCGGAGCCAGTGATGAACACTCTGGCCATTTTCTCTCCAGAAAGGATGTTTCAGAATTGCCGGGGCTTTTTGTCAAGCCTTGGCTTTCAGTTCGGGTTACTGTTCTTCCTCGGCCCGATTTCATAGAACGGGATGTTCTTGAACCCGGGGATCTCTTTATACACCTCCGAGTCGTTTCTCAGCGCAAAAATCATCCGGGCGGCGTCCACGAATCCCGGATCTTTGTGCGTTATGAAGTTTCTGCTGTAATCGCACTGGGCGTATTCACCCACCAGGCGGAACGTCTCGTCGTAATTGAAGACGACATTCCCTTCGATCACGTTCCCTCTCGGTCTCATTCCCGCGTACGTCTTCCCGTCGGGGAGAAGGTCGAGCCAGTCCTTCAGCAGCGGGTACTTCGTGCTGTACGGGGGCTTCTTGATATCGACCGATTCGGTCAGCCTCTTCGTGTATATCCCCTTCTCGCCGAAGAAATACGGGATCTCATCCATGCCGAAGTCGTACCACATTGACTTGAGCTGGTAGGCCGGCCCGTATCCCTCGATGAATATGTTGTTCCTGATGACGATGTCTTGTCCGCCGTTGCTGTAGACCGTCCCGAATGACGCAACCTTGTAAAAGACGTTCCCCTCAACAAGGACGCCGCAGGTGGCGTCGTCGCAGTACACTCCCATCGTCCACTTCCTGTCGGGCCGCCCCACGTGGTGGAAGAAGTTCCAGCGGACGACGTTTCCCTGGTCGCTTGGGTCCCTGCCGAGGTACCAGGCCGATGCGTCATTGGAGTTCCGGGCGACGTCGTGTATCAGGTTGAACTCGAACACGTGTTCGTTCCCGTGGACGAATATCGCCTGCATGTCCCCGTTGAATATCTCATTGTGCGCAACGGTATTGCCGCACCCGTCGACCATGATTCCCGAGGCCCCCGCCTTGTTTCTCCTGTCGTAATCGTGTATCCGGCAGTCCGTTACGGTGCATCCTCCGGGTGTGAGGTCCTTCTTGCTCCCTCCGCCGAGTATGATCCCGCCGGATCCGGTGTTGTACACCTCGCAGTGGTCGATGACGTGTCCTTTCCCGGCGTCGCGGTCCCAGACGGTGTTCACATAGGACTGCGATTGAATGCTCCCCACTTCGCGTGATACCGGGACTCCCGTGTAGTCGTCCGCGACGGCGCCCGGCACCGCGGGCCGTGCCCCTTGCCCCATCATGAGGCCCACCGTCCCCACGTTGCGTATGACGCATTCTGTCACGCTGTCCCGTTCTCCCCCCTCGATGTACACGCCGATTCCCCTCCCGCTTTCTATTATGAACGATCGTAACACGACGTGCGAGATGTGATCAAGCGCTATGAGTGGCTCATCAAGCATGGAGACGGAAACATGCGCGCTCGCGATGTCCCCCGGAGGCCAGAAGAAGAGAAGCCCCTTCTCCCTGTCGACGTACCATTCCCCCGGCTCATCAAGCTCTTCGAGGAGATTGAGCGCGATGTACTCGTTGAAATTCTGGCCGGATGCGAGCCCGTATATGTGGGGGGAGGCGAGCGTCAACTCGTGACGAACCGTGTCGATCGATGCTACCCGGATCCTGTCGTCTGCGAATCCATAATTGAAATATCCTTGCAGCCAGACGTCCTTTCCGCCCGCCCACCGGGCATGGCGCGCGTCCGTGTACCGGAATCTCCCTCCCCGGTTGGAATGATCGCCTGTTCGGGGAGTCGAGCCGGGGTCGATTATCGTCCCGAGCGCAATTCCTCCCCTGTTGGGGTAACGGGCGATCTGCATGACCGTGTCGTTCCAGAAGAGTTCCATCGAGGCGGGCACAACGGGAGTTCCGAATCCGAACTGCTTCTGATCCCCGAAATCGGTGATACCCATCGATTTCAGGTCGGCCTCGAGAACGAACTGTTTTGAGCTGTCGGGGAGCCTCCGGAGCGCCTCGGGGTCGTGGGCTGGGTGGAAAAGTGACGAAGGTATCATCCTTCCGCCCGAAATCCGGACGTATGCTCCGGGGAGAGCGGAGTATGTTGCGGTGTTTCCCGGGGTCCCCCCGTCATTGGTCTTGAGCTCGAACGTCCGTGTTAGGGGATATGTCCCTTCTGAGATCCAGACCGTCGTCCGCTCCTCGGCTGCTCGGCGAGATCCGGACTTGAACGCGCGAACGGCGTCGCGCGCCCGCTCAAGCGTTAGGAATGGACGCTCTTTCGTCCCGGGGTTCCTGTCGCTCCCGGCGGGGGAGACGAAGAATTCCCCGGCCCGCCCGGTTGTGAAGAAGAGCGATCCGAGGAGGGCGGCTTCGAGAACGCGTCTGCACCAGCGCCGCATTTCCGGCGGCATCGCCGGATCAGGTCGTGCCTGAGTCCCCCGAGAGGAGGTGATGGGAGTTTCCGTATGGTTTCGCGTTCCTACCTGTTCGCCTCGAAGAGCGTCCAGGGGTTCGAATTCATGTCTTTGAGGTACGGTTCCTGCCATTTGTATTCCGGATGTTGGGTGAGAAACGTGGATGCGATAAAATCCTCCCCGCACGGATGCCTCATGACTTATGGAATGCAGTGCCAATATACCCCCTCCGCGTGAGACGCGCAACATTCCCTACGGTTCCGGAGTCGCGGGTATTTTGGACTCGCACGCCTCCTCCGTTCCCCGCGCCTGCGCGTCGTTGCACTCCAGGGCTGGAGTCCCGGCGGCAAGTGTTGACACTGTTCAAACCCCGGCCTATATTGCCATCTCCTCTCCCCCCCGAAGGCTGAATCGGCGTCCCCGGGAAGAGGTTTGCCCCCATGACCGAAAGCGTTCCGGCGATGAATCGATTGAGCTTGTTAGGAGTTCTCCTCCTCGGGGCGGGTGCCTTGCGCGCGGCCCCGGAGCGAATGACGTTCGTTCCCGCGGACAATCCCTCGATCCGCTATTTCGGCCGCTGGGACATGACGGACCCGCTCCGTCCCCGGTATTCCTGGCCGGGCGTCTACATCTGCGCCGGATTCCGGGGAACCCGGATCGGCGTTCGTATACTCGACACGACCGACTACTTCAATGTCTATGTTGACGGGACGCTGCACGGGGTGTTTCACGGCACGGGAAAGGGAGCGCCGGATTACGTCGTCGCCGACTCGCTGGACGACGTCCCCCACACCTTCAGGTTCAGCAGGAGGAACATTACGTTCGAGGAACCGTACACGTTCTGCGGTCTGCTTCTCGACGCGGGAGGAGAGATCCTGGCGCCGCCTCCCTCACCCGCGAGGAAGATGGAATTCATAGGCGATTCATTCGTCGCGGCGGAGAGCGATGAAGCGACGGTCCAGACGCTGGGATGGGAGGCGAGGTTTCCCGTGACGAATATTGACATGGGATTCGCCCCCCGGATCGCGAGGCACTTCCAGGCGCAGTATGTGACGACGTGCCGATCGGGGGCGGGCATGTACTGCGACTGGCGGGGAAATGTCAACGAGACCGTCCCGGCGCGGTTCGACAGGACGCTCATGGAATCCTCTCTGCCAAAGTGGGATTTCACGAAGTGGGTTCCGGAGATTGCCGTCGTCTCTCTCGGCCTGAACGACTTTTCCGGGCTCAAGGACAGCACGGGGAAGGTGTCGGAGATCAAGTCCGGGCTCTTCCGCGCGGCATACAGGAGATTCCTCGGGACGCTTCGCACCGTCTATCCGGGTGTGCGGATCGTCGCTGTGGCGGCATACACCCCCTGGATACGGGACAACGTCAGCAAGATCGTCGAAGAGGAGCAGGCTTCAGGCCGGCATGATGTCTTCTATGCCCGGTTCGACAGATTCGAGGGAGGATATGTCGGGAACGGTCATCCCACGGTCGGGACCCACGGGCGGATGGCTGATCAGTTGATCGCGCAGATTGAGGCTTTGCACGTCTTTGAACACAATCCGGAGTGAGTCATGGTCCATCACATTGTATCGTTCGCATGCGCCGTCGTTGCGGCGACGGTGCCGTTCACGGCTGCAGCGCAGTTTGAAAAGGACACGATCGGGACGACGGCGGGGAATGTGGAAATCACGTTTATTGGGCACGGCACGCTCATGCTCCGCTGGGCGGGAAAGACGATCCACGTCGACCCGTGGACAAAGCTCGCCGGCTACGACGACATGCCGAAGGCCGACCTCATCCTCATAACGCACCACCACGGCGATCACCTTGACACCGCCGCCATCAACGTGCTCAGGACCGGCTCGACAGGTGTCATCCTGACGGAAAAGTGCGCGGAGCAGGTGAAGGGGGGGACCGTGATGAAGAACGGGGACGTGAAGAAGGTGCTGGGCCTCACCGTCGAGGCGGTTCCCGCGTACAATCTTGTCCACAAGCGCCCCGACGGCATGCCGTTCCATCCGAAGGGGGAGGGGAACGGCTATGTTCTCACGATCGGGCACACGCGCATTTATATCGCCGGGGACACAGAGAACACGCCGGAGATGGAGGCACTGAAGAATATCGACGTCGCCTTCCTCCCGATGAATCTCCCCTACACGATGACGCCGGAGATGGTGGCGGAAGCGGCAAAGGCGTTCAAACCGAAGATCCTCTATCCCTATCACTACTCGCTGACCGATCCGTCGAAGCTCGTCGAGCTCATGAAGGGAACAAAGGGGATTGAGGTGCGCGTCCGGAATATGAAATAGAGTCCGCCTTCAGAGATATCGCAGGCAGAGCCGGCATAGGCTGCCGTTCGTGGCTGAATTTGACATCGGAGACGCATCACCCTATATTGTCAGTCAATCCACCGCACGGGAGCTTCCACCACAGGGGCCGGGAATTTGAGTTTTCTCTGGATCGCGTTCGGCGTCGTCGTCGTTGTGATGCTGGCGATCGACCTCGGTGTCTTCAATAGGAAGGCGCACGAAGTCGGCTTCAGGGAAGCGCTCGTCTGGAGCATTGTATGGACCGTCGTTGCCCTCCTCTTTAACGGTGCGGTGTTCCTGTACGCGGGACCCGAACGGGGGCTGGAGTTCTTCACGGGATACGTCATTGAACGGTCCCTCTCGTTCGACAATCTCTTCGTCTTCCTCCTCATTTTCTCTTACTTCGGCGTTCCCAGGCAATATCATCACCGCGCGCTCTTCTGGGGGGTCGTCGGTGCGCTCGTGACGCGCGCCGCGTTCATCGCCGCCGGTGTCGCCCTCATCGTCCGTTTCGAGTGGATCCTCTACATCTTCGGAGCGATCCTTGTCTACAGCGGATGGAAGATGTTGAAAGAGAACGACGTCGAGGTGCATCCCGACAGAAACATTCTCATCCGCGCGGCCCGGAAGTTCTTTCCCGTCTCCTCGGAGTTCGGCGCGGGCCGGTTCTTCCTCCGGAAAGACGGCAGGCTCTTCCTCACGCCGCTCGTCCTTGTGCTCATCACGATCGAGACGACTGATATCATATTTGCCGTCGATTCGATACCCGCTGTGTTTGGCGTGACGCACGACCCTTTCGTCGCGTTCACATCGAACATCTTCGCGATCCTCGGCCTTCGCGCCAGCTATTTCCTTCTTGAAAGCGTTTTGAAGACGTTCCGTTACCTGAGCCAGGGACTGTCAGTCGTCCTGATATTCATCGGACTCAAGATGCTTGCCGCCGATTTTGTCCATATCCCGATCGGCATGGCCCTGGGGATTGTCATGGGGGTGCTCGCCGTGGCGATCGTTGCGTCGATCGCCGTGGAGCGCCGTGACAGGCGCCATTCGCGAAAGCCCGGGTGATGCGCGCGCTGGGTTTCAGCATCGGCTTTTTGATGCACCTCCGGAGCCTGGTCCTCGTTCTTGGCCTCTCCTTCATGCCCGGCCGGGTTCTCTCCGTCTCCGGATCCGCTCCGGTTCAGGACATCCCGGGCGTGATACGGCACGGGCCCCGGAATACAAAAGAGATAGCGCTCACGTTCGATGCATGTTCCTCCCGCAGGCGTGGCAAGCTCGATACGGCGGTCGCGGGCGTTCTCATTCGGACCGGTACTGCGGCGACTGTATTTCTCGGCGGGAAATGGGCGAGCGATGTCAGCCCGGCCCTCCGGCCGCTTCTTGCGGATTCCTTGATGGAATTCGGCGATCATGCCTATATGCACCCTCACCTCATGCGTCTCTCTGACGACAGCGTCAGGGGGGAACTCCGGAAGGCGCAGCGCGCGATTGCCCGGGTCACCGGGAGGAGGCCGGTCCTCTTCCGCGCCCCCTACGGTGAAGTGGATGCGAGGGTCGCTGCCGTGGCGGAGTCGCTCGGGTTGACCGTGATTCAGTACGATCTCCCCTCCGGCGATCCCGACCCGAAGCTTACCCCGCAGGCCATCGTCCGGTACGTCGTGTCGCGGGCAAGGGGGGGCTCGATTATCGTCATGCACATAAACACGCGCGGGTGGCACACAGCGGAGACGCTCCCGGAAATCATCGACGGCCTCCGCAAACGGGGATTCACGTTCGTGACGGTAAGCCGTCTTCTTGCCCGGAAGAGTCGTCCCGGCATGTGATTTCCGGCCGGAAGCCCTTCCCTTTCAGTACCCCTCTTTCCTGACCGTCACTTTCCCCCTGAACGACCGGAACAGGTACGTAAAATAGCCGAGCGCGATGAGGATTCCCACGGTCCACCAGACGATCCCGACTCCCAGACCGTAGCTCTGCGTCGCCGTGTTGTAGACCGTAAGTCCGAACCTTTCCTCTGTTGATGCGGGGAGGACGTATGGGAAGAGGCCGAACGCGGTTGAGGAGAGCATGCCGGCGATAAACGCCGTCGACGACAGGAATGCCTTCACGTCGTCGGACTTCCGGTTAAAATAAAAAACACCGACGAGTCCTGCAGCGCCGATGAGGGGGAACACGTACCCCCACGGATGTTCTGAATAATTGGCCGCCAGACCCGGCCGTATCGCAAAGGCGGAAACCGCCGCGCCGATCGACGTAACGAGGACGCCCCATGACCAGGTGCGCGCGCCCGCGCGCGCCCGTCTCTGCACCTCCCCCGAGGTTTTCATTGCAAGATAGTTTCCGCCGTGGACCGCGAGCGTCGAAAGTCCGACGAGCCCCATCACGACCGTGAACCAGTCCAGTATCCCTGCATCCGGTTGAACCGTGAACGACGTCCAGAGGGGCTCGAAAAAATACCCGTCCTGCCTGAGCGGGACCCCCCGGACGACGTTCCCGAGCGCCGCGCCGAGGAAAACTGAAAGGAGCGTGCTTCCGAACGAAAACGTGGCGTCCCAGAACGACCGCCACATAGGGTGATCCACCTGGTGGCGAAGTTCGATCCCGAGCCCGCGCAGTATGAGGAGCCAGAGGACGATCATCAGGGGGAGATAAAACCCGCTGAAGCTCGATGCGTACAGGAGCGGGAACGCGAAGTAGAGTGTTCCCCCGGCCGCAAGGAGCCAGACTTCGTTCCCGTCCCAGAACGGCCCGATCGCGCCGAGAACAAGCCGGCGTTCGTCGTTGTCCTTTGCGACGGCGATGTGAAGCACCCCGGCACCGAGATCGAACCCGTCGAGGATGACGTACATGCAGAGCATGAACGCGACGATGCAGAACCAGAGGATCTCCATCGGTTCAGTCCCTTTCGTGTTGGGCGACGTGCGCGGGTCCCGCTCCTATGGCTTTCATCACGAGGAGGAGAAAAAGCACCCCGATGACGAAGTACAGGCCGAGGAATCCGAGGAGCGTGAAGAGCGTGTTCCCTGCCGAGACCGTCGCCGACGTTCCCGCCGGCGTCCTGAGGAGTCCGTAGACGAGCCACGGCTGCCTTCCGAGTTCCGCGGTGATCCATCCGGCCGAGTTGGCGATGAACGGGAAGGGGAATGAGAGCATAACAATCCAGAGGAACGCTCGCGACGCGTACGCCCTCTTCCTCCAGAGGAGCCAGCTCCCCGCCGCGGTGATAAGTATGAATATCGTCCCCAGCCCCACCATGATGTGATAGCTGTAATACAGGAGAGGAATGTTTGTCGGCCACGTGTCCGCGGGGAATGCGTCAAGCCCTTTGACCTGGGCCCCCCACCTGTTGTACGTGAGGAAGCTCAGCATTTCCGGGACGTGAAGGGGATTGTCAAGCCTCTTCTTTTCCATGTCGGGCTGCCCGATGAGCACGAGCGGTGCTCCGTTCTCCGTCCGGAACAGCCCCTCCATTGCCGCAAGCGCCGCCGGCTGGCTATGCGCGACGTTTTTCCCCTGCGCATCTCCGGTGGGAAATGCCAGGAGCAGCGACGAGATGAGTCCCGCGATAACCCCGGTCCTGACGAATATCTTCCCGTATTCTTCATCCCTCCGCGCCAGGAGGTAATATGCTCCCGTGGAGGCGACGCAGAACGATCCGGTGACGACTGCGCCTGTCATGTTGTGCAGATACTGCCAGAGCGCCCATGGGTTGAGAAGCAGGTCTGCGAAGCTGCTCAGCATGAGCGTTCCGTTCGGACCTGCCGCATAGCCGACGGGATGCTGCATCCAGGCGTTCGTCACGATGATGAAGTACCCCGAGATCCATGATCCCAGGAACACGAGGAACGCCGAAAGGAAGTGCAGCTTCGGGCCGAGCCGTTTTTCGCCGAAGAGAAAGAGCCCGAGGAAACTGGACTCCAGGAAGAACGCAAACACCCCCTCCATGGCGAGCGTCTGACCTATGACGCCCCCCGCGTACGTCGAAAACCGGGCCCAGTTCGTGCCGAATTCGAATTCCATGGGGATCCCTGTCACCACCCCCACGGCAAAGTTGATGGCGAATATCTTTCCCCAGAATCGTGCGCCGGTGTTATAGATCTCTTTTCCCGTCCGGAGCGAAACCCACTTGAGTATGACGATAAGGAGCGCCAGACCCATCGTCAGTTGCGGGAAGAGATAGTGATACGTTGCGGTAAACGCGAACTGCAGCCTGTGGAGGAGGAGGGCGTCTTCCATGGGGGGGTTCCTTTCATCGGGATCGGGATACAATGTAGCAAAACAGCAGGTATCTTCCTATATTCGGTTCTGTTGAACCCCCGGCTTCTCTCCCATGAACGATAAACGACTCGTGAAAGCCGCAGAACGAATCGAGTCCCCAAGGCTTCTGTTCGTGCGCCCGGCTCTTTCGGATGCCGCGGAGATTCTCTCACGCTATGCTTCTGATCCCGAGGTCACGCGGTTCGTGGCATTCCGGAGGCATGAGTCGTTGAAGGAAACGCGCGATTTTCTCTCATGGAGCGATGCAGAGTGGGAGCGCTGGCCGGCGGGCCCCTACCTTGTGCGGTCGCGCGCGGATAATTTGCTCCTGGGAAGCACCGGTCTTTCATTCGAAACCCCGTCGCGGGCCATGACCGGATATGTGTTCGCCCGCGACGCGTGGGGACACGGGTACGCAACCGAAGCGCTCCGTACGATGTCTGCCGCGGCTGCCTCCGCGGGGGTGAAGCGTCTCTACGCGCTCTGCCACACAGGTCACGCCGGATCATGGCGAGTTCTTGAGAAGGGGGGATTCACTCGCGAAGGGATTCTCAGGAGGTACATGGAATTCCCCAACCTGGTCCCCGGCGAGCCGGCCGACGTATACTGCTACGCCCTTATTCTCTGAACGTCCGGTCTCCGTTGGTCGCGATAGATCGCGCGGCGTACGGCTCTCCCCGCGCCGCAGATTGAATTCGTAAAAATCTCTCCGTATGTTGAATCCGCTTTAGAATGAGGTCTGCTCCACACCTGGAAGGCTTTGGCGCATGGAACAATCCGCGGCTCTTGTCTCCCTACTCCTCTTTCTGTTTCTGCCGGGAGGTGCACCCCCCGATATCCCCTCTCCCGCCAGAACGGGGTATGTCCAGATCGGGAAGTATTCCCTCTATTATGAAGAGACGGGGAAGGGGGATCCGCTNNCGCTGGTCCCGCGTTATCCGGTATGATCTCAGGAACCAGGGGCTTTCCCACGGAGTGCCCGATTCCTTCTCCTACCACGAAGACCTCAACAGGCTCATGGAGGCACTCGGAATTCAGCGCGCGAGGCTTGTCGGGCTCTCTCTCGGCGGGAAGATCGCGATCGACTTCGCGCTGATGCACCCGGAGAAGGTGAGTGCTCTTGTTCTTGTCTCGTCAGGCCTGTCGGGATACGAAAACCGGGATTCCTCTGTTGTGGTCAATGAGAAGAAACAGGCTGACGCGTCGACGAAGCGTGATATGAATGCCTACATTGAGTATTTTCAGCGGTCATGGACCGATGGCCCGCGCCGGACCCCGGAACTGGTGAACCGTGATGTCCGCCAGAAAGTGCATGACATGATCAAATCGACGCTCAACAAGCCTGAAGGCTACTGCACAATCATTCCCCTGGAGCCCCCCGCGCTGGGGCGTCTTTCGTCGATCAGGATTCCGACGCTCCTCGTCCAGGGCGAGCTCGACAATTCCGGCGTACAGGAAATCGCAGGACTCGTCCTCAAGGCCGTTCCGGGCTCCAGGAAAGTCGTCATCAAGGGAGCGGCGCACATGGTGAACATGGAGAAGCCGGAAGAGTTCAACGAGGTCGTCGGCGAGTTCCTTTCAAAATAAGACGCGTACAGCAGAAAACGCGATGCCCACCGGCGCGCTGCTCCGCAGTTGATAACCTTCACACACACCTCCGTTCCGGAGTATCGTATGGACAGAACTTCTCTTCTCCTTCTCAGCGCCCTCTCACTGCTTCTGTATACCGGTTTCAGGCCTGATGACGAGCTGGAAAAAGGAGCGGCGAAAGACCCTCATTCGTCAGGGACGTTCACCGGGATCAAGTTCCGCTCCATCGGTCCCGCGGTCACCTCCGGCCGCATCGCGGATATCGCCGTGGACCCGCGCTTCCGTAACAGGTATTTCGTCGCCGCGGCCTCGGGGGGCGTATGGAAAACCGTGAACGACGGGACGACGTGGGATCCGGTGTTCGACGACGAAGGTTCATACTCCATAGGGTGCGTCGTCATCGATCCGAACAACCCTTCAGTTGTCTGGGTCGGCACGGGCGAGAACAACAGCCAGCGGAGCGTCTCCTACGGTGACGGCATCTACCGCTCGGAGGACGGGGGAAAGAGCTGGGAAAACATGGGCCTCAAGTCGTCGGAGCATATCGGGAAGATCGTTATCGATCCGCGGAACTCTTCCGTCGTCTATGTCGCCGCGCAGGGCCCCCTCTGGGGGCCGGGGGGCGACCGTGGGCTCTATAAGACGACGGATGCCGGGAAGACGTGGAAGGCCGTTCTGAGCGTCAACGAGAACACCGGTGTGAGCGACATCGTCATGGATCCGAGAAATCCTGATGTTCTCTATGCCTCGTCGTACCAGCGGCGCCGGCACGTCTGGACACTCATCGACGGGGGGCCGGATGACGCGATACACAAATCGACGGACGGCGGCGCGACCTGGAAAAAGCTCTCAAAAGGACTCCCGGGAGGAGAGGTTGGGAGGATCGGACTTGCGATTTCCCCCGTCAATCCCGATTTCGTATACGCGATTATCGAGCTCCCGAACAGCAAGGGGGGATTCTACCGCTCGACTGACCGAGGCGGGTCGTGGGAAAAACAGAGCGACCACGTTGCCGGAAGCCCGCAGTACTACAACAGGATCTTCTGCGACCCGGCCGACGTCAACCGGGTGTACTCCATGGACCTCAATATCCGGGTCACGGACGACGGCGGGAAATCCTTTCACAACCTTGGTGAGAAATCGAAGCACGTCGACAACCACGCGTTCTGGGTGGACCCGAAGGACCCGGACTATTACCTGGACGGCTGCGACGGGGGCGTCTACGAATCCTATGACCGAGGGGAGAACTGGCTGTTCAAGAGCAATCTCCCCGTCACCCAGTTCTACCGCGTCGACGTCGACGAGGCTGCCCCGTTCTACAACGTCTACGGCGGGACGCAGGACAATTTCTCCATGGGGGGTCCGTCGCGCAGTACGAGCGCCACGGGCATCGAAAATGCGAGCTGGATCGTTACCGCGACCGGGGACGGGTTTGTCTCCCGCATCGATCCTGAAGATCCCAACACTGTCTACTCCGAATCACAGTACGGGGGGCTTGTCCGGTATGACAAGAAAAGCGGCGAGCTGATGGGGATACAGCCGAAGGAGGGGGCGGGGGACGCTCCTTTCCGGTGGAACTGGGATTCACCGCTCATCATAAGCCCTCACTCTCACATGCGGCTCTATTTTGCTGCGAACGTACTCTTCCGGAGCGACGACAGGGGAAACACGTGGAAGAAGGTGAGCGGCGATCTCACGAGGAAGCTGGACAGGAACTCGCTCCCGGTCATGGGCAAAGTCTGGGGAGTCGATGCCGTGGCGAAGAACGCCTCGACGTCGCTCTACGGGAATTGCGTCTCGCTTGCGGAATCTCCGGTGAAGGAGGGACTTCTTTACGTGGGGACGGACGACGGGCTTCTCCACGTGAGTGAAGACGCGGGCGCAAACTGGAGAGAGGTTGAAAAATTCCCCGGCATACCGCCGATGACGTACGTCAGTTGCGTGACCCCCTCGCGGCACGATCCCTCGACAGTCTATGTTGCTTTCGATAACCACCAGAACTCGGACTTCCGGCCGTACCTCCTCAGGAGCGGTGACGCCGGGCGGTCCTGGACGGAAGTGAAAGGAAATCTCCCCGCGCGGGGGACCGTCTACACCGTGGCGGAGGATCCTGTGAACCCGAAACTTCTCTTCGCAGGAACGGAGTTCGGCGTATTTTTTACGGTCGACGGCGGAACGAAATGGGTTCAGCTCAAAGGGGGGCTCCCGACAGTGGCCGTGCGGGATATCGCGATACAGAAGAGGGAGAACGACCTCGTCCTCGGGACGTTCGGTCGCGGGTTCTACATACTGGATGACTACACTCCGCTCCGCTCACTCACCCCAGGAGTGCTTGCGCAGGATTCCCGGCTCTTCCCGGTGAAGAACGCCCTCATGTACATCGAATCCCGACCGTACGGGCTCGCGGGGAAGGGGTTTCAGGGGGAGTCCTTTTACACGGCGGCAAACCCGCCATTCGGTGCAACGTTTACATACTATCTCAAAGACGGCTTGAAGACGCGCGCAGAGATCAGGAAGGAGAAGGAAAAGGAGGTCCTGAAAAACGGGGGGACCCCGCCGTACCCCTCGTACGATGAGCTGCTCCGTGAGGACGAGGAAGAGCCCCCGTCCATCACGCTCACAGTCACGGACGAATCTGGGAATCTCGTCAGGCGGATCAACGGCCCGGTGACGAAGGGATTCAACAGGGTTGCGTGGGACTTACGGTATTCCGCACTCACTCCCGCAAGGCTCAAAGACCCGGAGCCCGACCCGTTCGCGCCCGGGGACGAGTCTCCGCTTGCGATGCCCGGCACGTACAGGGTGGCGATGTCGAAGCGCGTGGACGGCGTGACGACAGAGCTCGCCGGTCCGGTGACGTTTTCCGCATCCGTGCTTTCCAACAGTTCACTCTCCGCGTCCGACAGAAAGGCGCTCCTTGAATTCCAGAAATCTGTGGCGTCTCTCCAGCGGGCTGTCCTCGGTGCGTCAAGGTCTGTGGACGAGCTGAAGAGCCGGACCGCGCTCATCAGGAAGGCGCTGAATGACGTGCAGGCCCCGTCGGCGAATCTGCGCAAGGAGGTCGACTCGCTCGACGCGTCCCTCCGGGCGATAAGCCGCGTGCTGAACGGGGACAGGACGCTTGCGTCGCGGAGCGAAGCCGCGCCCGCCTCCATTGTGGATATCGTGAACGGCATCGTGGATGACGAGTGGCAGTCGTCCGGTGCGCCGACGAAGACGCAGCAGGACGCATTCGACAGGGCGGGGGATGAGTTTGCTCCACTTCTTGCGAAGCTCCGGATGATCGCGGGGACGGACTTGAAGAACGTCGAGGACCAGCTCGAGGGGCTCGGCGCGCCCTGGACCCCCGGGCGCATCCCGGAATGGAGAAAGTGAAGGGAATCGATCCATTCTGAGGATCCCGACCGGGTTGTTCCTTTCCTCCGGTCGGTGACTTCAAGGGCAAAGGGCCTGTATTCAGGTGGGCGATATCAAATTGAGAGGATTGTTCGAATGACGTTCAATGGGCTCGAGGAGTTGTACGGGGAGAAGAAACGTGCGCTGGGAACAATCGAGCAGACCGTAAAACCGCTTTCTCTTAGACAGGTATCCTTCCGTCCGAAACCTGACGGGTGGAGCGTCGGCGAAATCATTGAGCATCTGTCGATTGTCGAACCGGGGATGATGAAACTCGTCCGTTCTCTTGTCGAGAAAGCTGCGCCTGCATCTGCCGCGGCCCCGTTTTCTGTCACGCTCGACGACGGGGTCGTCACCGGCGCGACGGGGAAGTTCGTCACGCGGCCCGAGGCAGTGCCGACCGGAAACGTGATCCCGGCGATATCACTTCAGATTCTGCAGGCAATCCAATCCGAGCTCGTTGACCTTCGCCCGAAGCTCGCGGGTGTTGACGTCTCTTCCGTGAAATTCATGCACAGGGCGCTGGGCGATCTCACGCTCGGGCAGTGGTGCGCCTTCTTCGGCGCGCACGAGGCGCGTCATCTCGGCCAGATGCGATCGGTGATCACGTCCGCCGGCTTTCCCCGTTGAGGACGGCGGTCTTTTTGCGATCTCCTTGATCTTCTGCTGCGAGACGAATATCGACATGCCGAATATCCCGAGGCACGCGACGAATATTGCCAGCCCCGTTGAATAGCCTATCGCTTTCGCAAACCTCTGCTCCCGCTGGTAGAGATCGCCTACCCTCGAATCAAACGTCTCGAATTCCAGAGGCTTTCCACCGTTAAAGTGTGCCCCTTGCGCGGCAATCCATTTCGCCGTTTCCTGTGTCTTCCCCGGAGCGATCCTTGCCGCAATCTCCTGAACCCACTTTGTACTCTCGGTGATCAATAGCGGGCCGATTTCAATGAACATCCGTGCGCTATACGCCCAGGATGCCTGTGTCATTTTCGAGATGCAACATGTCATCCGAATCGAAGTCCCCGCGACTGTGGTTGACTCTCTCCGGAATCGGGGATACATTGGGATGGGGGTTTTGTTCGTTTCAACAGGCCGTTTGTCCTGCGGGTGATGAATGGCCTTGGCGCTAATTGACTTCTCATCCATTTGTCGCTGAATGAACCCTTGAAAAGCAAACCCCGTCCTCTCTCCCGTCAATTCGCGATTCTTCTCCTCGTGCTCGCGGGAGCATTACATGCGCACGCGCAGGAACCCGCCGTAAAGCCTGTCGATTCGCTTGCCGCCGCCGGCAGGGAATCCCGTCTCGGGAATACTCCGCGTGCGAAAGAGCTCTACGAATGGGTGCTTCACGAGGACTCGAAGTCAATCCCCGCGCGGATCGGACTGGGAAAAGTCGCCATTGCGGAGACCGAATGGGGGGAAGGGTGCGACAGATTCCAGGAGGTCGTCGAGAGGGACACCGGGAGCGTTGTGGGGCACTATTACGCCGGAATTTGCCGCCGCGAATACGGCGCCCAGCTCGCATGGATAATGAGGAATGCACAGTGGCGGAAATCCATGGACAACTTTCTCTGGGTGCTGGCACGGGATTCGTCGTACGAAGACGTCCTCTACCAGCTCGCGCTCCTCTACCGGTACAAAGATGAGTACGAGCAGGCCCTTGACCTCGGCCGGCTGCAGCTCCGTCGCCGGTCTGATCTGAACGGCGCCGCCCTGGGCCTGTTCAACCTGTACAGGTATGTCGTCGCGGTCGTCTCCCCGGGCGAGATCTTTCAGCTTCTCGGCCGCAGGCATGACCCGCTCGCGGTCTACTTTGCAGGGGAGGCTCTGCGACGGCAGGGGAGATTCAAAGAGGCGGAAGGGCTGCTTCGCGGAATGATCGGTCACGCCGATGCCGTCCCCGTGCAGGCGATGGATATTGCGTTGTCGAGGATATCCTTTGCGAAGGGGGATCCCGCGGAGGGGGAATCCTTCTACTGGCGCGCCGTTGACAATATTTCTTCCTGGCTTGGCTCCGCCCTCCTCTTTGAGGACATCAAGTACATAATCACGGATGACGAGCTCAGGAGCTATAACGCTCTTGCGTCCGACCGGAAAAAGTCGCTGTTCTTTCATCTCTTCTGGAATCTGCGCAACCCGTCCCCCGCGGCCAGGTCGAACGTTCGCCTTGCCGAACACGAACGGCGGATAATCCGGGCGGAACACGAGTTCGAGTACTACGGCTTCCGGACCCATTTCAACGATCCCGACAAGCTCCACTATCTGAGTTTTCCGCGTGCATTCTTCCTGAACCGGGAATTCAACGACAAGGGGCTCGTGTACATACGCCACGGCGACCCCGATGACGTCCAGAGGACAATCGGGGAAGAACTCAACGAATCCTGGCTTTACAGCGGAAAGGAAGAGTCTCCGAAAAGGATATTCTATTTCACGCAGGCCAACACGTCGGGGAACAACTGGCGGCTCACGAGTTTTCCCGAGGATCCGCGCATGTGGGAGGATCTCGTCATGTGGGATCACAGGTATGACAGGCTCGTCAACGGCCAGTCGCTCGACCAGGTGCAGTTACAGGACCAGCTCCGTGTCGAATCGGGGTCTACCGTGAGCAGTGCGCTCGCGACGGACGAGAATACGTGGAAGAAGGAGACGAAGGTGTTCGCAATGCCCCGCGAGATATACGCGTTCAGGGGGGACAGCGGGAAGACGCTTGTGAACGTCTCCTATGCCCTCCCCCTGGGGCAGATTGCCGGAGATCTCGGTGACTCCGTGAAGGATCTCCGCGTCGAAGTGGGAGTCTCGATGAACGCGGCGGACGGCAGGGTCTTGGCCTCGGGACTCGACACACTCTCGCTCACGATCCTTCCCGGCAGGAGCGGGTCGTTCGTCGAGCTCTACAGGTTTTCTGTTCCTCCGGATTCCGTCAGGATCGCCATGCATGCCCGTCCTCTCGGTTTTGACATGGTGTCGACCTGGAACCGCCGGATTCGTCTCCCGGCCTATCCTGCCACTGTGCCGATGATGAGCGACATCGAACTCCTCCTCCCGTCAAGCGCAAAGAGCGGTATTGACATCAACGGGATGAAGGCGATTGCAAGCCCGTTCGATGAGCTTCCGCGCCGCAACACGCTGTATATCTACTGGCAGATGTACAACCTCACGAAGGACGCGGACGGAAAAACAGGGTATCGCTCGCGAGTTCTTCTCACCCCCGGAGAGTCCGGTCCCGGCGACGAGAGCGTCGTAGCGTACGACAACACGCACGCTGGTCGTGACGAATCGGAGGGGGAGCTTGCAAGCATCGACGTTCATGCGTTCAACACCGGCGTGTACACGCTCACGGTGGAGGTGACCGACAGGAGAATGGTACGCACATTTTCCCGGTCCCGGCTCGTCCGGCTCACGGGCGACTGAAATCCCATCAGACACTGGATCGGGTGATTTGTGCTTCTTATCGGGATACTCGGATGTGTCGGATCCGGCAAGACGACGCTCCTTGTCCGGCTCACAGAATGGTGGCGCCTCCAGGGGAGGTCCGTCGAGGGCTTTATCGCCCTCGCCGGCGAGCGGCCGGAGAGCGGCCGCGGCGCGGCGCGCTACGACCTGGAGATGCTCGTGAGTTCGCGGCGCATTCCGTATGCCCTCCGGGACGACGCGCTCATCCCCCCGTATCGTTTCGACCCGGAGGCTTCCCGGGAGCTCCTCTCCTGGGCCCGGGGACTTCAGGCCGGGCCTTCCCCGTCACTTGTGATCATCGATGAATTCGGACCTGTCGAAGCGGCAGGGGGAGGGCATATCGCTCTCTGGCCCGCGGTTGCCTCGTCCGCTCCCGGCATCGTCGCCATTGCAGTCCGGGCGGGACAGGAGAATGCAATCCGGGAGAGGCTTGGAACGGGGTTCGACCTCCTCATTGATGCGGCGTCGCCTGATGCATGGGAGAAGCTCCGCAGTGCGTGCGATGAGCACCCGGACTGGATGCGCGTGGGTCTCTACGGAGGCGGCGCGGGCGGGTTCGAATCATCCGTGGGGGCCGTCCTCCACGGAATTCAGGCTCCGATGACGGGGCTCTTCATGTCGACGATGCAGTCGGTGATAATGACCTATGCCGCTTCAGGGCTCAGCCTGAAGCGCCGCGTCGTGTGGGTCCCGTTTATCTCCGCTTCGCTCAAGGCCCTCTCGCCCGCCGGTAACCGGCTCCGTCCGATGCTCGCGATTACGGTCCAGGGGCTCCTCTACGGAGGAGCGGTGACGGTCTTCGGCTGGAACATTGCCGGCGTGGCGCTGGGGGGCTTCCTTGTCGGTGCATGGTCGGCGATTCAAGGGGTCGCTCTTCAGTTCCTCTTTGTTGGGAGCGATCTGATCCGCGCGTACGATTCCATGATCACGTGGGGTGCGCACCTCCTTCAGGTCAGGACCCCCGGTCTCGTGGTGCTGATAGCCCTCTGGTCGGTTGTCTGCGGTGCCATCTCGTCGCTTCTTACGCTCATTGCATGGAAGCGGCGGCAGCACATGCCCGGCCGGCTTCGGGATGC
>PMJQ01000127.1:0-75069 GCA_003157485.1 Ignavibacteriota bacterium | reverse complement strand
TGTGGGTGATTGTCAGGGCGGCAGGGATCGGATTCGTCCTCTTTTCCCTTGTCCGCCTCTTCGACACACAGAAGTTTATCGCCTGGCTTCAGTCCCGCGGCCATTGGGGACCCGCTCTTGCCTACCGCCACGCGATCGAGAGGGTCCGTGTGGGGAAGCAGTCTTCAGAGACGCCAGGACCGGGCAAGAGCCCAGAGTAAAGGCCCGGGTTCGAGGCTCCCGGCAGTCAATCTCGAGGACGTATTGTATTGAAGCCTTCCCGTCGGGTTGCACGAGAACGCGTTTCAACGCGGGGAGTACCGTCTTGAGATCGCCTATCGTGATGCCCCCGGGGTGCCGGACTCGTATCGTGTAATCTCCCTTACCGCTCTCCAGCCGAGCCATGCGAGTGCAATGCCGCTGGCAAGAAAGAAAGCTCCCGTCATGAACATCGGCGCGACAGCGTCGTTGAATGTCGAAGCCATGGCAGGCCTTTCACTGGCGGCTTTCTCCGCGATTTCCATGGTCCCGAATCCCGCCAGGATCGAAAAGATCGAAAGCAATACGAGAAGTATCCCGATTCCCACGTTCATCCACGCCTCAGCTCGCTTCAGTTTCGGCCGGGGCGGAGGGACGGGAATTCCGAGGCGTTCGTATTCCATCTCAAGCTCGAGCCTGTGCCTGCGCGCCTGTCTTTCTAACGCGCCTGAGACCAGCACTGCGGCTGCAAAAACGAGAAATATCATAGAGTCCTCCGCAGCTTTCCCCGCGGCAGCCGGATATCCCTCACGATGATGTAGACAAGAGGGGCCGCAAGTGAGAGGAACATGCCTCCGATGGCAATCAAAGGCGTCCCGTAACCGGGGTGCGTAATCCCCTTGAATATGACGAACCCGGCGGCGCCTATCGTGATACATGCGGTAATGGCGACTGTCGCGATGCGCCACCGGGGGACCATCAGGTCCGTCTCCGGCGGTGGTTCGATACCGCGCCTCAGGAACTCAATATCGACCCGGTGCTGCCTCTCTCTCCGGCGGTATTCATAAACGCCGTAGAGCGCAATCGCGGCGGCGATGATGAGGGATGAATAGTCCATGCCCGACTTCCTCCTTCCATACCATTAGACTGTGTGTGATTCTATTTTCTTTCACCTGAAAGAATTTTGTCCTTTTTCAGGTCTAACTATCGGGTGACCTTGCGCCTGTCTCGGGAATGACGTAGTCTCTCGGGGTGTATATTCAGAGGCGGAATTGGCGAAAACGGACAGATTTGGTCANNATTGTTGAAGACTATGCCCAGGGCGTGTACACGCATGCCCACCGGATGCTCGGCAGCCGTGAGGAGGCTGAAGAGGCCGCGCAGGATGTGTTTCTCCGCATTCACAGGTCGCTCGGGGGATTTCAGGGGAAGGCAAGAATATCGACGTGGGTCTGGCGAATTACGACAAACGTCTGTCTCACCCGGCGGGAGATGCAGAGAAAGTCCGTAACGGCATCCCTGGATCCGGATTCCGCAGCGGAACTCCCGGATGAGAGTCCGGATCCCGAGAGTTCATTTATTGTCCGGGAAGAGAGCGACCGGCTCGGACGCGTGATCGCGTCGCTCCCCGACAGGGAGGCGGCCGTGATTACGCTCTACTACCTGGAAGGGATGGACTATAAGGAAATCGCCCGCGTGCTCGACCTCCCCGCGGGGTCGATCGCGACTGCTCTGCACCGGGGGAGGGAACGTCTGGCAGGGAAGCTGATGCACTCAAAGGAGAAGCCATGAACTGTGAAGAGTTCCGGGAACGCGTCCATCTGCTTTTCGATGAAGGCAAGGTGGAAATCACGGACGCGGAGGTGATGGCGCACGTGGGAGCCTGTCAGGAGTGCGCGGAGTTTCATCGTGCACTCCTCACAATTGATGCCGGTCTTCGTCAGGTGTCCGTTCTGCCGGTCCCGGATGCACTTGTTCATTCCCTCCGTGAGATTGGAAAGCCGCAGGTTCTCCAGTCACCGGGGTGGATGCCCGACATCGGGCGCGCCGCAGTGTATCTTGTCCCCGGCATTCTTCTCTGGGCCTCTCAGTGGGCATTGCCGGCGTATCTCCGTCCCTACCTTCTTGCCGTGATGACGTTCATCGGGACATTCACGCTCATGACGAGCATATTCCGCCCCCGGATTCTCGGTCCCCGGAGGAGCTGAGAGCATCTGCAGCTCCGCATGCGCCGCCTCTGGCAGCGCTTGTCCCACCCGTGGCACAACAGCGCCGCCTTCGTTTCAATCTGCCGCATTGATTCTTCCTGAAACTGTCTTATCTTTACTTTAGCGCGTAGTTCCGCCCCCTTCAGGCGTAACCCGTCTCATTACCCCGATGTCCACACACGTTTTTTCCGGGAGACCTCGCATGAAACGCCTTTTCCAGATATCCATGTTCATTCTTTCGCCCCTTATCATGCTTCTCTATCCGTGCGCCACCCGTGCGGATTCCGGCACGCTCGATGGGAAATGGGAACTCATCAGCGACAAGAGCACCGACATCGACCTCTATGGAACGCTCTCCGTTGATATCAGGACACAGGGTGCGGATCTGACGATCATCCGCACCTGGGGCTCCGGGAGGAGCTACCGCGATTCGATCACGCTTCCCGTCGGAGGNNACTTTTCGCGAAGTCAGAGCGTTCCGGGAAAACGGGAACGGGATCCGTCTTGAAGAATCGTTTCACCTCCGGGGCTCACAGGGGGAGACGGATGTCAATGCAACGAACCTCTTCACGCTCTCGCCCGGCGGAGAGACGCTTTCGTACGAGATAAAACGATCGACAAGGACGTCCGGCCCCCCGGTGAAGTTTGTGCTGAAGCGCGCCGGCTCGGCCGCGGGTTACGTAATCCGGCTGGAGGATAACTGGGAGATCGCCGGAAAAATTCCCCTTCAGGCATTCATGATAAGCCTCCAGGGTGTCGCTAACAAGAACGGCCCGCTTGTGTATCTCCTCTATCCTGACAACTGGCCGTTCACCTACGTCCAGTCGGTTTTCGACTACTACAAAGAGAAGCGGAATTACTCATTCCGCGAATTGAAGACTGCTGAAGANNACAGTTGCGTTTACCGTCGCGGGGCTCGAAAGCGCAGTCGTCGTCAGCGAGGAGATGATCCCGCTTGTGGAAAAAGCCGGCCTGAAACCGGTTGAGGATTTCCGGGGGAAATTCACCGGGTGGAGCGACGTAAAAATGTACACCTGGGCATACGGGAAATACTGGAACCGGTGCAGCAAGGAATTCATCATCTGGCTCGGCGGGGACTCCGGCCCGGTGATGAAGCCCGCGGTCGCGGACTGGGGGATTTTCAAAGGCGCATTCTTCAGCGACCTCTCCTGCCGGGTCACCGACACGACGGAGTATGCGCTCTCAGGCAAACTCCTCTCGGAGATGAAGCCGATGTCGCTCGTCATGGGATGGCACTCGTACGGGAAGGATCTCGAGAGGGAATTCGTGAAGCTCACCTCTTCGTTCGGGCACCGTGTCATCGGACTCCACACGCTCCCGAACCTCTCGTTCAGCGCGCAGACACCGGCTTCTCCCGGGTTCAGGTTTACGAACAATCATCATCTGAAGCCGGGCGAAACCCCCGTCTCGGAAAAGAAGGTGTATGTTACATGCATACAGACGGACGGGATGGGTCTGGGGGCTTGGCTCAAGCCGGGGCGGGGTGAGATCCCGTACGCCTGGGAGGTGGAGACNNTTTTTGATCGGATGTCTCTCGGGGCCAGGCTACATCTACCCCAAGGCGGTTCCCCCCGCTCTCCTCAAAAAGCTCATTGCCATGTCCCGCGAACAGATGAAGATTCTGGATCTCAATGTTTTCGAGACAATGGACTATTCCGAGGGGGCGACCGTGGAGGGGAACAGCGATCTTCCGAAGTCCATCGTCGACATGTACTACGAAGGGATGCCTGATGCGATCGGCTTCGTCAACGGCTACACTCCGTCGTACACGTTTGCCGTGAAAGACGGGAGGCCGTTCATCTCCTACGACTACTACCTTTCCCCGGAGAGGCCCGAGGCGGATGCGGTGGCGGACCTGAAGGAGCTCGCGCGCGTGAATTCGAAGCGTCCGTATTTCGAGCTTCTCCACATCCGGGAATCAAGCGATGTCAAAAGAGTCAAGGGAATCCTGGACAAGCTGGGACCGGAGTTCGAAGTTGTGCCTCTGGATGTCTTTCTTGCGATGGCCGGGAAAGATCCGACGTTCAAGGAACGATTCTCAGGCGCACATGCGGAGGGGTTGAGGTAATGCCGGAAGCCTGCGGGGCCGCTCCCGGCGGTCCCGCGTTACGGAAGGAACCAGCTGTCCTTGAGAAGTTGCTGCGTATACGGGTGCCGGGGATTCCGGCGCACTTCCCCGGCCGTTCCCTCCTCTGCAATCACGCCGTCATGAAGCACCGCGACCCGGTCGCAGTAGGAGAGTGCNNGTCGGCTCGTCGAGAACGAGGAGCCGGGGTGAAGCCGAGAGGACGCGTGCGAGGGCGATCCGCTGACGCTGTCCGCCGCTGAGCTGGGACGGAAGAAGTCCCAGGCAATCCCTTGGCATGCCCACGGAGGAGACGAGTCCTTCCGCCTCTGCAACGTCTCCTTCTGTCATCCCTTTCCGGCTCATGATCCCTTCCGCGAGTGAGTCAATCACGGTCATGCAGGGATCAAGCGAAGAGCCGCTATCCTGAAAGAGCATCTGTATCCCCGTCCCGATCGACCTGCGGTTGGCGGCCTCCGGATAAAGGTTGGTCCCGCAGTAGGTGATCGTTCCCGAGTCGGGTTCCAGCAGACCGACGATGCACCGTGCAAGCGTCGTCTTCCCGCTCCCGCTCTCCCCGAGCAGCGCGGTGGACGTTCCTTCCTCGATCTGGAGAGACACCCCTTTGAGGACGTCCCTCCTCCCTGCGGCGAAGCCGGCCCGTGCGCTGGTCCGTGCCGCGTACCGCAGGTTATGCACTTCAATCAGGGACATGGGAAAACTCATCTTTTACGAATCAATCCGGCGTCCCGCGCGATCCTGCAGGGCGGCGTGCGCGCCGACGAGCAGCCGCGAATACGGGTGGACGGGTGCATCGAAGAATGCCCTTCTCGGGGCCGTCTCGACGATCTCCCCCGAACGCATGACAATGATCCTGTCGCCGTACCTTTCCGCCACATCGAGGTCATGCGTGATAAGGACGAGCGACATCGGGCGCGACTGCTGGATCGTGACGAGGAGATCGAGTATCCTCCGTCTCTGGGAAGCGTCCACGGCGCTTGTGGGCTCGTCGGCGACAAGAAGCACCGGTGAAGGAAGAATGGCCATGGCAATGCAGACTCTCTGCGCCATCCCGGTGCTCAGCTCATGGGGATAGCGGTCGGGGAGGTCCCCGGCGGCATCGAGTCCCACAAGCGCGAGCGCATCGTGGAGGTTTCGGTCGTCGCCCCCGAGGCCTTCTGCCGACAGGCGGAGCTGCCGCCCGATCCTGGCGCAGGGGTTGAGGGATTGCATCGGTTCCTGAAATACATAACGGATCTTCTTCCGGCGGATTGAGGCCATCTCGGCCTGGCGGAGGCCGAGCAGCTCCCGCCCTTCGAATACTACCGAGCCGTTGATGCGGAGCGGTGAGCCCGCAGGGAGAAGCTTTGTCAGTGACCTGCTGAGGATGGTCTTGCCGCACCCGCTCTCGCCCAGGATGATGAGCACCTCCCCCACTCCAACGGTGAACGAGGCGCCGCACACAAGAAGCTTCTGCCCCACCGGGGAAGGGGCGGAAACAGAGAGGTTTTCAGCTTCGAGAAGAATATGAGTGTTGCTGCGTGTCATGCTGGCCGGTGATGATGATACCCAAATGCCTCGTCAATCACAATCAGGCTCCCCGGCGCCGCATATGACGCGTGTTTTGGCGCCGCCTACGGCGCGCGTTCTATTGACATCAGACGGGTCGATGCCTATATTCAAAAATGCGCATTCATCGTGCAGACCCGTTCAGTGTCATTCCTGCCGGATTCCGGCCTGTCCTGCTTCTCATCGTCGCGATCGCCCTCAGCGGTTGCGGAACGAAGAAAGAGGCTGGCGCATCGCTGGCGCATCGACCGGTGGTCGTGGCGATTGACGGCGATATCGACAGCTTCAACCCCCTCTTTGCGGAAGACATGACGGCGGGGGAGATCAACGACCTTCTGTTCCCCGCGCTTGTGAATTCGGGTTTCGACCTGACCGAGGGGAAGCTCACGTATTCCCCGCTTCTTGCCCGCTCGTGGGAGTTCGCCGGCGGCGGTCGCGACATCGTCTTTCACCTTGTGTCGGGCGCGCGATGGTCCGACGGAGTGCCCGTGACGGCGCGCGACGTGCAGTTCTCGTACGAGCTGTACGGCGATCCTGACGTCGGGAGCGTCCGGCAGGCGGCCGTGGACAATCTGAGGCGCACGCGGGGAAAGCTGGACGTCCGGAAGAGCGTCGAAGTGCGGGATGATTCGACAGTGATCTTTCACTTTGCACGGGCTTACCCGGGAGAGCTGTTCGATGCCGGCCTTCCCGTGCTTCCGGCCCATGTTCTTGAGAAGATCCCGCGCGGCGCGATCAGGACTGATGCGTTTAACAGGGCTCCCGTTACCTCGGGGCCCTTCTCACTCGCCCGGTGGAGCCCCCTCCAGGAAATCGTCCTTCAATCGAATCCGGAATCCGTGCTCCCGTATCCCGCGAAGCTCCCGCAGTTGATCTTCCGCGTGATCCCGGATTATCGTTCACGTCTGTCGCAGCTGGAATCGGGGGAAGTCGACCTTGTGAGCGGCGTGAGGCCGGAAGATGCGAAGAAGCTCGCAGTCGAAGCGTCTGACATCGAGATCATTTCGACCCCCGGGAGAGACTACGACTTCCTCGGCTGGAACAATATCGAGATTGAAACGCACGCCGGTTCTTCCTCTCCCGCAGTCCGGCCGCACAGGCTCTTCGGCTCCCGCATCGTCAGGAGGGCGCTCACGCTCGCCATCAACAGGGAAGAGCTTGTTCACGCCTACCTTGGGGAGCACGGGAGGGTGGCATTCGGAGGAATCTCTCCTCTGTTCCGGTGGGCGTACGATGACACGATGGCCTCCCTCCCGTACGATCCTGCGCAGTCGATGGAACTTCTCGGGCGGGAAGGATGGAAGGATACCGGCGGCGACGGCGTTCTCGTCCGGAACAATGTCCGGTTCTCATTCGTTCTCAAAGTCCCTGCAGGCGATCAGCTCAGGACCGTCGTGGCGGCAGCGGTCCAGCAGCAGCTGAAGCAGGTGAAGATTGAGATGAAGATCGAGCAGGTCGAGCGCGCGACGTTCTGGCAGGAGGTCACGGCAAGAAAATACGACGCCTGGCTGGCGGGCTTCAGCGTCCCTCTCCAGATGCAGCTTGACGATCTCTGGGGTTCCGATCTCGCAAAGTACCCGTTTAATCTGACGGGATTTCAGAACGCGCGCGTGGACAGCCTTCTCGCTGCGGCGCGGGACTTGAAATCGGAAACCGACGGCGCGGCGCTCTGGAAGGAGTTTCAGCGGATCGTCCGGGAGGAGCAGCCGTGCACGTTTCTCTACTGGATCAACAGCATCGTCGCGGTCAGGAAAGGTGTGCGCGGCACGGGCATCGGGGTGCTCGGCACGATGCACAACGCGTGGGAATGGAATGCCGGCGGCGCAGCGGAGGCTGATACACCGGCATCACACTAGCCTGGAATTCGACAGTCTCTTCGGGAGGAACGTGAATCAGCGGATGCGGGAGGCGCGTTGTCCCTTGTGAAGTTCTTGACACGGAGGGTGGTTCATGCGATCCCTATGTTGTTCGGGCTGGTGACGCTTGTTTTTTTTGTGTCCCGACTGCTTCCCGGCGATCCCGCCGGTCTGTACATTGCGCCGGGAATTCCCCCCCGTGTTGCCGAGCATCTCCGTCTGCAGTTCGGTCTCGACCGTCCTCTGTGGGATCAGTATCTGGCCTGGCTTTCCTCTGTCGTGCGCGGCGAGCTCGGGTATTCGTTCGCCCACGGTGCACCCGTCAGGGACGTTCTCTTCCGGGTGTTTCCGAACACGCTTCTGCTCGGGGCTGCCGCCCTCGTTCTCGAATGCGCCGCTGCGTTCGTTCTCGCGGCGCTTGCTGTCAGATTCGCCGGGTCGTGGTTCGACCGGACATTGTCGAACGCGACACTTGTCGTCTACTCGCTTCCGTCGTTCTGGATCGGGATCCTCCTCCTGTCGCTCTTCTCGTTCTCGCTCAGGATCTTCCCGTCGTCGCAGATGCAATCGGTCGGGGCGGAGCAGCTCGGCGCCCTGGCCGGGTTCGGTGACATGCTGAAGCACCTCGCGCTTCCCGCGCTGACGGTTGCGATACCCGGCATCGCCGCGATCACGCGATACCTCAGGACGAGCATGGAGGAAACAATGCAGCGGGACCATGTCGTCGCCGCCTCCGGCATGGGACTGTCAGACTGGAGAGTGTTCCGCTCCTACATCCTCCCCGGCTCGCTGGGGCCCGTCATATCGGTCCTCGGCGTCGAGATCGGCGTCCTGCTTACCGGCGTGCTCGTCAGTGAAACGTTGTTTGCGTGGCCCGGAATGGGGAGGCTTGCCGTGATGGCGATATTCAGCCGGGATTATCCCTTAATACTCGGATGCACGCTTGCCGGAGGTGTCCTGGTGGTGGCCGCAAATATCCTTGCGGACTTCCTCAGGGCATGGATCGATCCCCGCGTCCGGCTAACGTAGGAAATAGTGAAACGTCTCCCGCTCATCTTCGCTGCGGTCATCTTCGCGCTGATCAGCCTGGTGCAGTACCGGCTGATCGTCGCGAGTCTCGTCTCTCTCGGAGCGTGGTGTGCTCTCGAGGCCGGGAGCCTCTTCCGTTTCAACGGGTACTGGAGCCCGGCGCTCGTGGAGTACTGGGTCGCCGCAGTGGTATGGATCGCCGCTGCGATGTGGCTCGTGCGCAGGATCTTCGTCCCGGGAGGGAACCGGGGGAAAAGTGTTGATCAGGCCCCCTCCTCCGCACGGTCGCATCCCGGTGTCGTCCCTGCGCGCATCATCGTCCTCCTCGGGTTCGTTGCCCTCACGTCCCCGTTCCTCACGCTTGTCGGCCCGGATGTCCAGGGCAACCTCGTCACGACGCGATTGCTCCCGCCGCTTTCCACGGGATTCGTGAGCGAATCGTATGATCTGGGGATCGCGGGCGCGGATTCGGCGGGGGGGCCGCAGGAGGCGTTTACAGTCGCAAACAATTATTTGCTTCACCGGATCGTTCGCGTGGAGGGGAACGCCCCCGATGATTCCCGTTCCAGCATCCGGAGTTCCGGCGTTCCGACGAGGGAATTCCGGACGGTGTTCATTTTTGGCACTGACGACAATGCCCGGGATGTATTCTGCCGGGTCGTTGCGGGCGCCAGGGTGTCCCTCGGCATAGGCCTTTGTTCTGCGCTGGGAGCGCTGCTGATTGGCGGGACGGTCGGATTCGCGGCGGGGATGTCCGGGGGCGTTCTTGACAGTATTCTCATGCGTCTCACGGATTTGTTCCTGGCGATTCCCGGACTGTTCCTTGTTATCGGGATCCTTGCATTTATCGGCCAGTCCGCGATGACGATCGTCCTTGTGCTTTCCATTGCAGGGTGGATGGGGATAGCAAGGGTCGTCAGGGGCGAAGTTGTATCGTTGCGTGAGCGGGAGTTCATTCTTGCAGCGAAGCTTCTTCGCGTCCCGCCAGGGAAGATCATCACGCGTCATTTTCTTCCGAACCTCCGTCCCGTGATCGTGACGGCTGCCGTTCTGCAGTTTGCCAGCGCGGTTCTGGGTGAAGCGTCCCTCGGGTTCCTCGGGCTTGGCATTCAGCCCCCGACGGCGACCTGGGGAAACATGATGGGAGAGGCGACGGGGTATCTCGCATCGGCATGGTGGGTTGGTGTGTTCCCCGGGATTCTTCTGGCGGTCGTCCTTGTTGCCGCCCATACCTTGGGCGAGAATCTGACAGCTGATGGAAACTCGGATGCGACGGGAGGATATGAGCAATGATCAATTTCCGGTACCGCACGCTGAGTGCACTGGGGGCAGGCGGGGGCGGGGAGGTGTATCTTGTTGAAGACGTTCTGAAGGAGGGCCGGCAGTCCGCCATGAAGATTCTACACGGACAGGACCGGTCTGATCGCGTCGCCGATGAACAATTCAGGGATGAAGTATCGATCCTTGCTGTGCTGCGGCACCCAAACCTTGTACAGGTATTCGATTTCGGAATGATACGCGGCAGCGACGACGCGGCGCTGCAGGGCCGTCACTTCATCACGATGGAATATATCCGTGGCGTGACTGTCGGGGAGTGGTTTCGCGGTCTGCGCACCGACAAGGATCGGGCTTTACTCCTGAGGCATGTAATTCTCCAGGCTCTCGACGTACTCGCCTATGTTCATCGTCAGGGGATTATCCATTTCGATATCAAGCCGGACAACCTCTTGTTGATTGCAGGCGACGAGCAGGACCACGACAAGCCGCTGCTGAAGCTGACTGACTTTGGTTTCAGCATCAGGAAGGACACGGCGCTTGAATTCCCGCTTCGGGGTACGCTTGAATATACTGCACCGGAATTACTGCGGCGAGACCCATTCGACCATCGGATTGATCTGTATTCGCTCGGCGTCACGCTGTATCAGCTGATCGAGAACTGCTGTCCATTCGAAGCAGGCGACCCGGTCGAGCTCATAAAGAAGGTGCTTACAACTGAGCCGGAGTTTCATCGGTCAGCTGACGTGAATTATGCTCCCTTTCTCCCCCTTCTCAGACGGCTCCTTCAGAAGGATCCCTCCCGTCGGTTTGACTCTGCAGGAGAAGCGGAGGGCTTCCTTCGCCCGGGGTCGGAGCGCGCGACCGCCACGGCGTTCGATCACGTCGCGAAACCGGGTTTCGTGGGTCGTGAAAAAGAAAGGAAGCAGATCGGCGCGGCCATTTCGTCGCTGGGGGCGGGGCATCCTGAGAAACCGGAGGTTGCCATTCTGATCCTGGGACCGGAGGGAATCGGCAAAACCGCTCTCCTGACCGAAATGGTCCGGTGTGCGCGGGCATTGGATGTCCCGGTAATCGAAGTGACGAAGGCCCTGCGGGACGTTCCGTTCGGCGCGGTTTTTGCCTTCCTGCCGTTCCTGCGCGCTGAGATTCTGTCTCGTTCCGCGCAGGGAGTCGAGCTCATGGATAAATTCGCGGGCGTCATTGAAACAGCCTCCCGGACCCGTGGAGAGAATTCAAAGGAACTTCAAGAGGAACGGTCGAGCGAACGGGAAACGACAATTGAGTCACTGGCACGTTTCATAAATCAGGCATCGGTGCTTTTTCCCCTTGTCGTGGCAGTTGACGATGTGGACATCATGGACCCTGAATCCAGGGAGGTCCTGAATATGGCGGTCCGCGACGGTGCCCCCGGCTGCCTTCTGGTCCTCCTCACTGAGCGGCAGGAGGGGGGTGTGTCAGGTGCCGCAACCCGGGTCCCACTGGGTGAACTGGACCCCCGGAGTGTTGCCGCCATGAGCGCGTCGATCCTTTCTCCTGTAAGTGTCAGTGAATCAATCGGGAGTCGCCTGCATCAGTTGTATGGAGGCACGCCATTGATTGTCGTTGAAGCGCTCTACGCGGTCGACAACCTTCTGCGAATGGAAGAGGCGGCGGAGACAGGTGATTCCACGGTCCTTGCTGAGAAGATTCTGCGCAAGCTCCCTCGGGATCTCGATCAGTTTCTGTTCGGTCGCTACAGGTCCCTCGATCGAGGACGCCAGCTGACCCTGGACATCCTGTCATGCTTCAGCGGACCGGTGCTCAATGAGGTTATCCTTGCGCTCCTGCCGTTCCAGCGCCTGCGGACGTCGGCGTATCTTTCGTCGCTCGAAGCCCTGGGGATCATTGCACCGCACGATGGCGGGCAACGGTGTGCGATCCGCCATGCAAAGCTGAAGAGCATGATTGGCGCAGCGATCAGGGAGAGCCGTCAGGAGATCCATCTGGCCATCGCGTCGGCATTGGAGTCCTTCCCTGGTGCCCGCTCGTTTCCCGACCTCGAGGAGCTTGCGTATCAGTACAGGGAAGGCGGAAAGGTGGCCGCAGCAAGGGTCTGGCTTGAAGCTGCTGCTGATGAGGGGATGCGGCTCGCGGCATATCACCGGGCAAGGGAACTCTATCAGGAGGCTGTCGGCCTGGTCACGACCGAAGATACTCGGGATTCTATGCGGCTTCATGTCAAACTTGCCCGGGCCATGTCCGGCTCTGGCTCGTTTCGTGAGGCCATTGATCTGGCAAACGGCATGCTGGGCAACGGAGATCTCGATCGCGGTCAGAGAACCGAACTGCACAAGATTGCCGGCCTCGCGCTGTCACGCCTGGGGGAGTACGAGGATGCAAAGAACCACACAACTGTTGCTCTGGAATCCTGCACCGACAGCAGGGAGAGAGTGACGCTCACACAGGAGATGGTCGGGATCGATATTGCCCTCGGTAATTTTCTCGAGGCGGAACGTGCCGGCATTGCCCAGTTGGATCGGGCACACGCCACTGGCAACCAGAACATTGTCGCGTCGATATACACCGATCTGGGAATTGCAACGTTTTTTCAGGACCTGTTTGATCGCTCGGTCGGGTATTTCCGGGAAGCGATGAAGATCTATGCTGACTCGAGGCAAAGCACGCGCGTTGCCGATGCGATGATGAATATCGGCAATGTCATGAGTGCAAAGGGGGATTACGCGAAGGCGGTCGAATACTGGAGGAACGCACTCGAGATAAGCCAGGATTACGGAACCCTGAATCAACAGGCACAGATCCAGAACAATCTCGGCATTGCGCACTACAAGCTGAAGCGGTTTGACGAAGCGCGGAGCTTCTATGGCAGCGCTAAGGCGATCTTTGATCGTTTGGAGTCGAAGCAGGGGAGCGCGTTCGTTCTCACGAATCTCGGCGATGTAGCATTTGCTGAAGGTCAGTACGAACAGGCCTTGCTGCTGTGGGAGGACGCCCGTGAGCTGTATCGTGAAATGGAAGATGGCAGGGGAATTGTCGAGACGATGCTGCAGCTTGCTCAGGTGCATCTGGTATTGGGCGACAGTGAATCGGTGGCGGGCAATCTGGACGAGGCCGAGACCCTGACAAACGAAAAGAATATTGAGACCTTCCGGGCTCAATTGCTGTATCTGCGGGGGATGCACCTGATGATGCTGTGTGAGAATGAGGGAGCACGGATGTTCTTCAAGAGGTCGGAGGACTGTACTCATGACACTACAGGAGGCGCTCAGCGGCTATTGCTTAAAGTGCGGATGGCCGAATGTGAGAATCGAATGGGGAAGCCCGATGCTGCGGCGGTCATTGCCGGGGCTGCATTGGCCTCCGGTGAGAGGGAGGCTCTGCCACTGGTTGTGGCTGAAGCTTGTCATCTGATGGGCATAATCGCCAGGTCCTCTCCGTCTGCCGTCCGGGACAAACCGATCGTATTCTTCCGGCGGGGCATGGACGCAGTGGAACAGGAGCCGGTGACGGAAATTACATGGAAACTGGCCCTTGCTCTCGGTCAGGAATTTGCCGGGCGTGGTCAAACGGAAAGGGCAAAGGAGTACTTTTCAAAGGCAAAACTCGTGTTGCAGTATCTCGTCGGACTTTTCACGTCATCTGAGCTGAAGAATCAGTATCTTGCGGTCGACAGCAAGCAAGAGGCGCTTGCAGGTATCGAACTATTCACACGAACGTAGGAGATTCCCCGGCGTGTCATCCCGCAAGGAGCGGTTCGTCATCCTCCTTTCCGGCAAGAAGGAAATCATGGAGCGGGTGCGGCGATACATTCATCCACCCGAAGAAATGCATCTTCAGTTTGCGTCCTCCCCGAACTTTCTGACCGGTAGAGCGATTTTCAAATCCCCGGATATCGTGCTGCTCGACGTAACAAACGATACGGTCACATTGCGATCGGCGCTCGAGGAATTCTGTTCGCAATTCCCCGACGTTCCCATTCTGGCTATGGCCACGGATCCGGATCATGCTTTCGCAGTTGATCTGGTGAAGCTGGGCGTGTCCGCATATTTCATTGTCCCTGATGAACAGCGAAAGATCGCAGACCACATCACCTCGCTCTTCAATGACTGGATCGCACGGAAGAAGAAGGGGAGGTTTGTCGAAATCCAGCAGGAGGAGTACGACTTCAGGCACATAATCGGTAGCGCGCCACTGTTGAGAGTCACGATGGATCGCGCACAGAAGGTCATCAAGAACAGCACCATGACGGTACTGATCACCGGGGAGACCGGAACAGGGAAGGAACTGTTTGCCCGTGCTATTCACTACAACGGAAAGAACAGGAACAGTCCGTTCGTCGACATCGCATGCACGGCGCTCCCCGAAACTCTGCTTGAGTCAGAATTGTTCGGGTATGAAAAGGGAGCGTTTACGGACGCGAAGGAGAGAAAGATCGGTCTCTTCGAGCTGGCAGGCGACGGGTCGATATTCCTCGACGAGATCGGTGACATATCTCTCGTGACGCAATCGAGACTCCTGAAGGTGATTGAAGGCCGCACGATGAGGAGGCTTGGCGGTGTTCGGGATATCCCCGTCCGTGCGCGCATCATTGCGGCCACGAGCGTTGACCTTGAGGCCAAAATGAAATCGGGTGGGTTCCGAAGGGATCTGTTTCATCGTCTAAAGATTCTGCCTTTGGATCTCCCGCCGCTGCGGGAGAGAAAGGATGACATCCCGCTGCTCGTGGACTGCTTCCTTCGATCCTTTAATGAGGCGTACAAGAAGAAGATTCGGGGAGTCACTCCTCTTGCATTGCAGATGCTTATGGAGCACGACTGGGAAGGCAATATTCGGGAACTTAAGCACAGTATTGAGCGAGCGGTCCTGCTGGAGGATGGCGAGTGGATTTCCGAGCGTGATCTCGAGTTCGAAAACATCAAACCCCGTACCCCGAGACGGAAAATTGTCGTCGACAAGCCCGAGAGTCTTCCGCCGAAGGAAGTGGATACGCTCATGCTTCTCATCCCTCTCGATCGAGCGTCTCTCCCTGAAGTACAGAGAATGTTCGCCCAAAGAGTGCTGGATCACCTCGGAGGCAATAAGGTAAAAGCAGCGAGGATTATGCGTGTATCCAGGCCCCGGCTCAACCGCATATTGAGGAATCCCCTGGGTGGCTCTGAGGATTGATGTAACATCCTGAACGTGCGTGTGGAACGTTTTGTTCCACTGCATGATGGGGATCACCCGAATACCAGCTCTGCAAGACCCCGACTCCGCCTCTATAACCTTGGTTCTCGTTTAGCACGATTCAATTCATGCCATTCTAGTGTCGCCCGACTTCTGGCATCGGAATTGCATGTCCATGACGCGGGATGTCATATTCATTCCACTGAATTTCGGACGACGAGCAGAGAAAGGTGACCGGGATTCAATGTTGCTTGGCGAATGCTCATGAGAAGATTCAAGGGGGAAATGAGAATGAAGAGGGCTACAATCATCGCGGCAGTGATAACATTTGTTTTCTTTGGGTGCTCCGAACAAAGTAACCCTGTCGGGCCGGCACTGACGTCGGGCGTCGTGACATCCTCAACCATTTCCGGGGTCAAGAAAGAAGATCGCGTCCAGCCCGGGTTAATCGGCATTCAGCCCGTGTTAATGGGGTTCGAGCCCGCTTTGACGGACGGCGCGGCCGATACCAACATCATTACAGTTTCGCAACCAATTATCGCCAACCTTGGCGGGAGCGTCAGGCTACGGGGTGCATTCCCGGACAAGCATGGAGATTCCGTTTCTTACGACCTGTCAATCATGTTCCCGGCCGGCGCTTTGCCCTACGATGCTACAATCAGCATCTCGTTCGACAAAAGGACATTCGCTGATAACGGTCTTGTCACATTCTGGCCTCACGGTATTGTTTTCCACACCCCGGGAACATTATCGCTGAGTGCAACGAACATCGACTTTGTCAAGAAGAATGACGTGGTCAATTTTTATTATGACGCAAATGGGGTTATGCAGCTAATGCCTGATAGCTGGGGAAGCGTCACAAAGAAACGTGGTAGTACTTCGGTTAGTGCAGGCGCTGCAATTCCCCATTTCTCGGCATATGCGTTTGGCCGCTAGACGCGTAGCTCTCGGGGGAGGGCATGGGACAGAGTGAGACGAATTCATGATGTGTGGATCGTCAGTTGTACATCATCGGGGGAGAAACAACATGAAAATCTCGAGGTCGTTGATCGCACTGGTTCTGGGGAACCTTTTCGGGCTCTTGATATGTCTGCCTGGCTGCCAGAACGATTCACCTGTGAGTTTCCAGGATAACCCTGTGACTGCTTCCGGGCCGCAGTTCCTCAAACTTCCGGGGATTCATGCCCTGGCGAAGATGGTCGCCGACACCGCGCTGATAACGCCCGAACACGGCGGGCGGCTCGAGTTGGACTTCAAATATTCTTACGTGGACAGCGATGGCGTGACCCGGAAACTGGATGCCGACCTCTCAGTGACATTCCAGCCCCAGGGTGTTACGGACACTCTTGTGGCAACGATGTCGCTTGACGATCAGGTCCTGCAATCAAACGTTGACCTAACCTTCGGTCCGCACGGCACGACATTCCTCAAGCCGGCGCTGCTCGATGTCAATGTAAGCGGGATGGACCTATCAGGACTGAACCCACGCGACAGAGTATACCTCTGGTATGTAGACACCACCGGGACATGGATCAGGATGGATGCAAAGCGCGTCGATGTTGACGTCAAGAAAGGTCAACTCCGGTGCCAGGACGGTAAGCTTCCGCACTTCTCGGCATACGCTTTCGGTCGATAATGAGAGCGACTCATGAAATCACCCTCCCCCAACGTACCGACGTGAACGCAATGACCGCCGAAATCGTCACAAATCAAATCCTCGCGCTTGTCAGGAACTACTGCACCCCCAAAGTAGTCACCGGTCTGATGAAGGACCTGCGGCAATCGGACGCACTTGAGCGCAGGATGATGGGAGGGAAGATCCCGGGAGCGGCGCGAGGACAGCGCCAGGGGATTTCGCTGGGTGATCAGGATAAACTGGATCGGTTGATTACGCTCTGCCAGGAGCGACTGGCGACGGAAGAGATGTGCCAGGTGATGTTGGGTATCGGCGACATCTTCAAAGTACACGGCGCGACAGATCGGGCTGAAGAGATGTACACGATGGCGCTGGCTCAGGGAGAGAAGTGGGGGGAGAAAGGAGACATCGCCGATGCGCGTTTGCGTCGGGGAGAGATCTATTCCCGCAAAGCCCAGTGGAAGCAGTCAGCCGCCGATCTCGGATGCAGCCGTGAGATCTATTCTGAATTGAACCGGCCCGAGGCACTCGCCCGGGTTGAGAATATTCTGGGGACAAACTACGCGGAACAGGGAAAAATCAAAAAGGCCGTTGAGTACTTCAAACGCGCCCTCGGACTCTTCGAACGAACTCGACAGACTCAGATGGCTGGCGTTGCGCTGATGAATCTCGGCATTACATACAACATCATAGGCAACTACGACTCGGCCGTGGTTCACTATAAGCGCGCGCAGTCCTATTTCGAGGAAGTCGGAGATCTCTTTCGTCTCGCGGAATTGCACCACTATGTGGGGATGACGTATTTATCCAAGCGTATGTCCGGGGAGGCTATACGAGAGTTCAACGCGAGTTATGCGTTGTCGTCCTCGTTGCAGGACACTTCTCTCATGGGTTTGGCGAGTCTCGGGAAAGCCAATGCGTATTATGATCTTCATGACTTGCCGGTCGCATTGAAGCTTGTGTCGCAGGCGATCGAGTTCTTTACGAAGTCAGGCGGGAGATTGAGTCTGGCGGACGCCTACAAAGTGAAAGGAATGATCCACCGCGACATGAAGAGCTTCGATGCGGCAGAGTCGTATTTGCAGACAAGCCTGCGGATCAACACGGAGATCAACAACCAGTTGAACGTGGCGGAATCGTATTTTGAGATTGGAATCCTGGAAACGAACCGCAGGAAGACGGCAGAAGCAATCGAAGCCTTCCAGAAAGCAAGAGCGGTGTTCAACAAAGTGGGAGCACGGGAAGACGTGAAAAAGACGCAGGACCGGATCAACGCGCTGGAAGGGAAAGTGCGATGAACCTCCAGGGTCTGCTTCAAGAGGAGTCTGCCGGTAGGTTGCCGGTTCCGGGGGAGCAGCCGATTGCCTCGCGCATGCAGGATCTGGAGATGATCCTCAATGTCGTGCGCAAGGTCGGCACCTCGCTCGTCCTCTCCGACGTTCTGGATCTCGTGCTTGACGAAGCGATCCGGATCACGAAGTCGGAACGGGGGTTTCTCATGCTCGCCGACGGCAATCGGAAGCTGGAGTTCGTGACGGGCCGAAATGCGGGAGGGGAGTCCATTTTGGCCGACGGCTTCCATGTGAGTTCGAGCGTCCTCGACGACGTGTTCACGACAGGGGAGTCGCTCTGTGTGGAAGACGCGCTCAACGACGGGAGATTCGACCGGCGCCAGAGCGTGCTGGACCTTGAACTGAAAACGATAATCTGCAGCCCGCTTCGCACGCAGGAAGAGACAATCGGCGTCATTTACGTGGACAGCAGGTGCATACAGGCCGTGGAGAAGACGGACATTCTCTCGCTGTTCGAGATCCTCACAGGACAGGCGGCGATTGCAATCAAGAATGCCCGTCTGTATCAGGATCTGAAAAGCACCTACGAGGATCTCAAACACGCAAATGAGCAGATCATCAAATCCGAACGGATGGCGCTCAAGGGAGAAATCGCGGGCGAAATAAGCCACGAGTTGAGGAACATCGTCGCGATCATGCTGGCCCAGCTTGAGCAGCTCTCGCGCAAGCTGAAGACGATGACGCCGGGGGAGCTGAAGGACAGTGTTGAGAAAACGATGGCGGGTGCCAGAAGAATCGAGAAATTCTCGCACAGTCTCCTCACGGGGAGGCGCGCGCCAGGCACCCATCAGCCCGTCGATCCAAACGTCCTCTGCCGCGATTTTGTCGAGTTCATCAGGGTTCTGCCGAAATTCAAGTTCAACTCGCTGACCCTTCTCCTCGGCGAGGACGTTCCCGAGATCATGACCGACGTCGATCAGGTCCAGCAGGTGCTTCTGAACCTCGTGAACAATTCGATCGACGCATATCCCCAGGCCGCGCTGACCCTCAGGACGGAATACGACATCATCGACAATGCAGTGCGGATCTCGGTGATGGACGACGGCCCCGGCATCGACGAGGTCGTCAGGAACAAGCTCTTTCACGAGAATATCACGACGAAGCCCGATGGTCACGGCTATGGCCTTCCTATCTGCCGCCAGATCGTGGAACATCACGGGGGGAGGATCCGGCTTGAGACGCAGAAGAACCATGGGGCGACGTTTATCCTGACGTTTCCCGCGAGAAATTCCTCGGCTGTCGAGCTGAAGTTCCCGTAAGAAGCGCCCGCAGCTTCCCTCGAACTCACCGTTGAGCCCGGCCGCACGCGCCGCCGGAAACTGCACCCCGTGCAGTTGACATGCAGCGGCGGAGGCAGTACATTACGTGCATATCACTACCTGACCCTCCTCACCGTGCCCTGGAATCAGAGACAGATCGTTCTCACTCCGCGTAAACGGGGATTTCATCTTGTGACGTCCGAAATTACCTCCCGGCTCCCCGAGCTCTCGACGGTCCGGCATGGTCTGCTCCATCTCTTCATCCAGCATACGTCCGCCTCCCTCACGATCAACGAAAACGCCGACCCGTCTGTTCGCGCGGACATGGAACGACATTTTCATGAGATTGCCCCGGAAGATGCCCCGTACTACACGCACGACACGGAAGGTCCCGATGATATGCCCGCGCACATCAAGGCCTCGCTTCTCGGGAGCAGTCTCACGATTCCCGTTACCGACGGGAGTCTGGACCTGGGGACGTGGCAGGGTATCTACCTCTGCGAACACAGGGACAGGGGAGGGAGCAGGACAATCGTTGCGACGCTCTGGGGGGAGTAGCGCGCGTTCCCGCTGCACACCACGTTACAATGAATGGAGAGTGCCATGATAAGGCGGAAATGGCCGGTCGTTGCGTCTGTTCTTCTCGTTATCGTCCTTCTCGCGCTGAACCTGTACGTCTTCTTCTCGAGGGAGTGGGAGTCATCATTCTCGCCGGCGTCGTATGCGACGCTCTACTATCCCCTTGACGTCCCCACGATCCGCAGGTGGGACATCCCGGACAGGAACCGGATCCGCCTCGACCTCGCGTGGACGGGAGAGATTAAGGAGTGGACGGTTTTGACCGACGGAGGAAAGGAGCAACCCGCGACGGGGATGTCTCCGTCGTTCAGAATTGACACGACGTTCAGCGAGCTTCACACGTACCGGCTCGTTCCCGTCCCGAAGGAGGCCTGCCTCCCGGTGGAGGTTTCCATCCGGTTTTATTCCCGGGAATTTTACGCCTCCCTCGGTCTCGAACGCCCCGACGTGTACGTGGTGCGCCCCACCGTGCCGTGCGGCGATTTCGACCAGTATTCTGTGGCGGACTGGGTCGATGACTACAGCTATGTCGGTAAGGAGGGGCTCGCTGCGGCGGACCGCATTGTGCGCGAGGAAGCGGGTATCCGCGAGAGTGACCCGACATTCACGAAGTTGGAGAAACTCACACGTTACCTGAGGCCGAAACTGAAATGCGCCGTGGGTGTCCCGAAAGACGATGAGCGGTGGGAAAACCCCCTGCAGCTGTACAACGAAATGATCGGCGGGACGGGGAAAGGATGGTGTACGGAACATGCGCGCGTCTGGGTGTTCTGGGCGAACAGGGCGGGGGTCCCCACGCGGTTTGTCTTTAATGCGCGGACGCAGGACAATAGGATCGCGTACTCTGGTCACGCATTTGCCGAATCGTACATCCGCGAGCAGGGGCGCTGGGCGTACGCTGACCTTTCGCAGGGGCAGTGCTACATCACGAACAGGGAGGGGCAGGTCCTCAACACCGCGGAGCTCTTCCAGCTCAACCAGCAGAACGCTTTTGACAGCACGTATGCGCGTCTCTACGTCGACTGGCTCTGGGAGCACCATCCGGGGATCCCGGGGACGGACACAATCGTGACTGTCCCCCTCACTCTCTGCAATATTGCGATCCGGAGCGAGTTCCCGGTGAACTCCATACTCAAGTACCGCCGGCCGCCGAATGTCGAAGACGTGCGGGACATCTACACCGGGTTCTGGAAAGACCGGACGTTTCTCACGGCAAATCTCGAGCGATATCTCTTCAAGCCGCAGCTTGCGTATTCGTTCTACCCGACGGAGGGGGGGCAAACATACTTCATCCGGCGGGCGCTCTTCTTTTCGCTCATTGTGAGTATCGCGCTCTGGATGATTGCAGCCAGGATCGCGAGGAAGAGGAAGCAGACGCAAGCGTGATTCGCTTTCGTCCCGAATCGGGGGGGTACCTGAGTCAGCACACCTGAACGAACTCCAGGCCGAGGAGCGATGCGAGTTTCCGGAGCTTCGGGGCTATGTGCCCGAGCCCGATTGCGCAGTGATGGGCGGGTCCCTCCCTGCTCCAGCCGTCGATGAACTCTTTGACAGTCAGCGGGAACCTGTAGCGGCTGTTCGTGTTCCCGATCTCGAGTATCGGCCCCGGAACCGATTCTCCCTCGGCGACGAGGAACTTCAGCGTTCCNNTTGCCGGGTTTCCCGTGGTACACGCCGAGCGGCTTCAGTTTCGGCTTTCCTTCCGCGATTGCAAGGTGCCCCGGCCCGTCGTGCCCGAGAAGTATCACCTGGTCGTTGAAATCCATTGCATAGAACTCGCTGAATGACCCCCCCGCGCCGAACACGTCCATGATCTTCATCGCCATTGCGTTCTTGACTTCGCATTCCCCGGCGACGGGAACGTGCCTGACCGTAAGAAGGGAGTTTCCTGCGATCACCGAAGTGATAACGTCCTCCTCTTCGCTCCCGGGCGATCCCTCGTAATAGTAGGCAAGCGCACCGAGCTCTTTTTGCTCCACGATCCGGTCCAGCGCGCATGCGGTCCGCGCCGCGCGCGTGATTTCAGCAGGCGGACATTCCGGAGAAACCTGGAATTCCGCGGCAAATTCCCGCCGCTTCTTCTCCGCTTCCTCATCCGTGACTTTTTTGCGGAGATCCACGAGCTTACCGATCTCGAGATGCTCGATGTGCGTGCCGAATGACGCGGCAATCTGCGTGGGGTCGGAATAGACGTCGAGCATGCCGTTATAATAGTGCCCGAGTATCCCGAGCCGCGTGGAGGCGAGCGCACGCGCTACGCGCGCCGACTCGACCCACCCGTGTATTTCCTCCCATGCTTCCGCGTCGTCGAGCGTCCCCGTGACCTGCCGGAACGGGATCCCCGCACGGAGGAACACGCTGGCGATCTCGGGTACCGCGCACGCCTGGCAGAACGCCAGCCACTCCCCTGTCATTGTGCCCCGGTCGCCGAGCGCGTTGAACCTGGCGTAGTCGATCGCTTTCGCCGGCTGGAGATTCAGGACGACGACCGGGACGTCCTTTGCGGCGGGGAGAACAGTGGAGGAAAGCGCATACGTTGAGACGTAGAGGAAAACGATGTCCACGTCGTGCGTGCGGAACAGGACAGCCGCGTCACGCGCCTTCTCCACCGTATCCACGAGCCCGGCGGATATGACCTCCGCGTCCCCGATCTTCGTCTGGATCGTATCCAGATATCCCTCGAGTCTTTCCCGGAGCCCCGTAAACTGGCCCCAGTACGTCTCGAGGCCGATGCCGAAAAGCCCTACGCGCACGCTGTCTGACCCGGTTGTCATGCTTCCTCTTGAGGTTGTGTGCGTTGGAAAACTCCCGTTCTGCCCCCCGTTACTTTTTCTTCTGTGCAAGAAGCCACTCGTAGAACTCCGGGTTTCCGTACGTTTGCGTCCAGGAATCGTGCTCTGCGTCAGGGTAGGCGGTGAGCCTGACGTTCCCGCCGGCGGCTTTGAGTGCTTTCACCATGGTTTCCCCCCGGGCAAACGCGATCACCGGGTCCTTCTTTCCGTGAAACGCCCACACGGGAACGCCCCTCAGCGGCAGCACACTCGCGGGATCGCCCCATCCGCATACGGGTGCGATTGCGGCGAAGACATCCGGGTACGTGGAGGCCATTCTCCACGAGGCGTTTCCCCCCATGCTCAACCCGGTAAGATAGATCCGTGATCGGTCGACACGATCCTCTGTCAGGATCTTATCGAGAAGCGCCTTAAGTATCGGCACAGACCAGTATTCGTCAGCGGGGCACTGCGGGGAAACGAGTATGAACGGAAATTGCTCTCCCTCTTCCACGCGTCGCGGCGGTCCGTGTTTCTTGACAAGCTCGATATCCGTCCCCCGCTCGCCCGCCCCGTGGAGAAAAAGAACAAGCGGCCACGTCTTTTTCCCGTTATCGTATCCCTCCGGGAGCGAGAGGAGATATCCCATACGGGCGTCGGTCGTGATCCGTTCCGCGAACACCCTGGCTTCCTGGAATGACTTCATGTGCGAGTCTCCTTGACGCTTACCTGTCCCTGAGCTGTCCTTCAAGCATCCAGTACGGGTAAACCCGCGGGGGCTTGCTGATCTCGTCCAGCCTCTTCACCTCCTCTGCGGTCATCTCCCAGTCGGTGGTTTTGAGTGTGTCGGCGAGCTGTTCCCTCGTTCTTGCGCCCGTGATGACCGATGAGACCCCCGGCTTTCTCAAGAGATAGTTGAGCGCCGCCTGCGTGATCGTTCCGTTGTGGTTCCCGGCGATCCGCTCGAGTTCGTCGACGATCGCGAACCCTTTCTCTTCGTCGAACTGCAGGAACTGGTCGTTCGGGTTCGTCCTGCGGGCCCCGTCGGGGCGGGGTTTCCCCCTCCTGTATTTTCCGGTCAGGAATCCTCCCCCGAGCGGGCTCCAAGCGAGTATGCCCAGATTCTGATCGAGGCAGAGGGGGACAAGTTCGTTCTCCAGATCCCGCGCGATGAGCGAATAGTACGCCTGCAGCGTGACGTACTTCTCGATCGACTGTCGTTCGGAGATGGAGAGCGCCTTCATGAGCTGCCACCCCGTGTGGTTGGACGCCCCGATGTACCGCACCTTTCCGGATCGGACAAGGTCGTCAAGCGCCCTGAGTGTTTCCTCCTGGGGAGTCTTCGGATCGAAGCTGTGAACCTGGTAGAGGTCGATGTAATCCGTCCCGAGCCGTTTCAGGCTGGCGTTGCAGTTCTCTATGATATGGAGGCGCGAAAGTCCTACGTCGTTCGGTCCTTTCCCGGTCCTCCCCCTTACCTTTGTCGCCAGGACAATGTCCTTCCGTTTCGTCCCCAGTCCCTTGCCGAGCATCTCCTCCGCGAGCCCCTCCGAATACACGTCGGCGGTGTCGAAGAAATTGACCCCCCCGTCGAGCGCCTGCCCGACGAGCGCGCTTGCCTCTTTCTGCCCGAGTCCGCCGATGACGGCCCAGAAGCTCTTGCCGCCGAATGTCATCGCGCCAAAGCAGACCTCGGAAACCTTTATCCCCGTATTCCCCATGAATCGCATTTTCATGATTACCGCTCCCTTCTGTAATAGACCAATCTAACGCAATCAACCGACATTTACACGACAAATCCCGCCGGAGAACGACTTGCAACACGGGAGGTCTTTCAATATTATAGACCTGCAGCTTCCGTGCAGTTGAACTCTCCGGGAGGGGTTCCCATGAAGTATGCGTACCTTGTCGTATTCCCCGTCGCGTTTGCGATCGCCCAGGTTTCGGGCGTTGATCCGGACGCGCGGATCGGTTTTGAGTCGATCAAGGCCGAAGACCTGAGGTCCTATCTCTCGTATCTTGCCTCCGACGCTCTCCAGGGGAGGGAAACCGCGTACACCGGCGAGAAAATGGCGGCGGGATATATCGCGGACCGGTTCAGGGAGTTCGGCCTCAAACCGATGGGGGATAACGGCACGTACCTGCAGCACTACGACGTGGATCTCGTCCGTGTGAGCGACTCGACCTCCCTGACGGTGGTGAACGGGAAAGAGAATGAAAAATTCTACTGGACGAATGATTTCATCTCGTTCGCGGGTCGCGACACGGCCCTCTCGGCAGGCGTCGCGTTCGTAGGCTACATGGACAGCAAAACACCGGAGGACCGGAAAGCCTCGCTCGCAGGAAAAGTGGTACTCGTCCTCTCAGGTTCCCGGCCCGGGCCGGCGGGCTTTTCCGGCGGTTCGATGCGGAGGCTGCTCGGAATGTCGAGGAGGGATTCCGGGGCAGTGGCGATGCTGATTGTGGCCGCGGACACCGGCGCCTCATCCTATTCCCGCATCGTCTCGGGTGTCTTCTCCGACGCCGCCGGGCACGGGAGGATGACGCTCCACGGAGAACCGCAGCGTCCCGGACGGCCCGGTCCCCCCACGTTTATCGTTTCTCCGGCTCTTGCCGGCGCCATCCTTCGCTCGGGAGGGACGTCGCTTGCCGAAGCGCTCCGGCTTGCATCGGAGGATTCGGTATTTTACCCGATGATGATGCGTGGCGTGACCGTCGCGCTGAACGAGAAGGTCGACCGCGAGGAGAAGCAGGCCGAGAACGTCGTCGGACTTCTCGAGGGGAGCGATCCGGTGATGAAAAAGGACGTCGTCGTCTTCTCCGCGCACTTCGATCACCTGGGGACCGGGGTGGGGGGCGCGATCTACCACGGTGCGGACGACAACGGTTCGGGGACCTCCATGGTGATCGATCTCGCACGAGCGTTCGAAACGAACCCGGTGAAGCCGAAATGCAGCCTCCTTTTCCTCTCAGTCTCAGGGGAGGAAAAGGGCCTTCTCGGATCGACGTACTACACCGCTCATCCGGTCGTTCCCCTGGAGAACACGGTTGCTGATTTTAACACCGACATGATCGGCAGGATGGATCCTGCGCACGAGGCATCCGGCTCCGGCCCGTACACGTACGTCATAGGGTCCGACAAGATCAGCACAGAGCTCGACAGCATACTCCGTGTCGCAAACAGGGAGTCCAACGACATCGGCCTCGATTATACGTACGACAATGACCGCGATCCGCACCAGTATTACAGGAGAAGCGATCATTACAATTTCGCGAAACACGGCGTCCCCATCGTGTTTTTCTTCACGGGGGAACACGCGGACTATCACAGGCCGACGGATACGATCGACAAGATACTCTTCGACAGGATCGTGAAGATAGGACAGGTTGTGTACTATGCCGGATGGAAAACCGCAAACCTGCACGGCATGCTGGCGAAAGACGGAACCGGTGAGGGATACCGTGAGAGTTCGTCCTCCCGCGGCCAGTAACTTGCCGGATCTTTCCGTGATCACTGCATGCGCGAAAACCGGCTAGAGGAGAAATGCAGCCCGATTCGATGAAATCCCCCGGAACGCCCGCAGAGGGCAAAAAGCCGGCCTTGGACGGCGACCACCCTTCGCTCGAAGGAATGCACGGCAGTGTCGACGTGCCGCACCACGACGCCGGTTTCTGGCGGCAGTGGCGGGCGTTCGTCGGACCGGCCGTGCTTGTGAGCGTCGGATACATGGATCCCGGGAACTGGGGGACCGACCTTCTCGGCGGAGCCCAGTTCAAGTACGGCCTTCTCTGGGTTGTCGGCCTGGCCAGCCTGATGGCGATATTCATGCAGGTCATTGCCGCGCGTCTGGGCGTCGTGACGGGGAAAGACCTCGCGCAGTGCTGCCGTGACTGGTACCCGCGCTGGACCCGGTGGCCCAACTGGGTTTTGAGCGAATCGGCGATCGGAGCGTGCGATCTGGCGGAGGTTCTTGGGAGCGCCGTTGCGCTCAATCTCCTGTTCCATATTCCGCTCCTCTGGGCGGTCCTCATAACGGGATTCGATGTCATACTTCTCCTTGCCCTCCAGCGGTTCGGCATGCGGACGATCGAGGCGATAATTCTGCTTTTGGTGGCCACGATAGGCGTCTGTTATTTCATAGAGATTTTTATTCTCCCCCAGACGCAGCCCGGATTCCTCGAAATGGGCCGTGCGCTGATCACCCCCGGTTTCCGGCATGTGGGGATGATCTACGTTGCGATCGGAATGATCGGTGCAACCGTCATGCCCCACAACCTTTACCTTCACTCGGCGCTTGTCCAGAGCCGTAAGCTGCAGAAGGATGAATCCTCCGTGCGGCGCGCGATCCAGTTCAACACGATCGATTCGACGGTGGCGCTGACGATCGCGTTCTTTGTCAACGCGGCGATCCTGGTCCTTGCCGCGATGGTGTTTTTCGGAAGGGAGAGCATGGTCGTGCAGGGAGGGACGGTCGTCAAATTCGGGGCTGACGCCGACTGGATTCGCATAGCGTACCTGACGCTCGCGCCGCTCCTCGGGGTGTCCGCCGCCAGCACGCTCTTCGCCGTCGCGCTTCTCGCGAGCGGACAGAGCAGCACGATCACGGGAACGCTTGCGGGGCAGGTGGTCATGGAAGGGTTCATGCACTGGAGGATCAGTCCCTGGGTCCGCCGTCTCATTACCCGTTTTCTGGCCATACTCCCCGCGGTCTTTATAATCGGCATACGGGGTGACAGCAGCGTCAACGATCTTCTGACTCTCAGCCAGGTTGTTCTCGCGCTCCAGCTTCCGTTTGCAATGTTCCCTCTTCTCCAGTTTACGTCGTCGCGAAAACGGATGGGCGCATGGAAGAACGGCTGGTTTCTCATGATCGCGGGGTGGGGGAGCGCGATCCTCATTACCGCCCTTGACATCTACGGGCTCCCCGACTCTCTCCTTACCGCATGGCACGTCATAACGGGAAATTGATGAAGACCCCCGAAAGGATCCCGCATGTATAAGACAATTCTTGTGACGCTCGACGGGACGCCGAGCGACAGGACGATCATAGAACACGTCAAACAGCTCGCGCAGCTTCTGCACAGCAAGCTCGTACTTCTCCATGTGGCTGACGGCTGGGCGGCCCGCACGTTCGGTGCGGATGCTGTGAGTCCGGAAATCGTCGAAGACCGGGCGTACCTCGAAGATGTCCGGGCGGAATTCGACGCGGCGGGAATTCAGGCGGAGGCGGAGCTGGCATTCGGCGAGCCTGCCGATGAGATCGTCAAGTGGGTTCAGAAAGGGGAATGCGATCTGGTGGCGATGACGACCCACGGCCACCGGTTCGTCGCCGATCTCTTCCTGGGGACGACGGCCACGCGCGTGCGTCACAGCGTGGGTGTCCCCGTGCTTCTCCTCAAATCGAGGGGGACCCTCTCCTGACGCCGGTTTGGCCTNNCCCTCCCATCGCGGGAGGATCAAGCACATTACTCAGCACACCTTTCAACCAGATCTCGACGAATCGTGCCCCGCATATCCTCATCCTGCGCCGGAGCAAAAGCACTCCGTGCCGCATGCCTCGACCTTCAAGTTCCGCCCTATCCCCTGAAAATCAATCGTTTGCATTCACGCTGCGGTGTCGACCGTTTCACCGGTCTTGCACATCCGTTCTACAACTCACAATCCCAACTCCAGGAGGTCTCATGAAAGGTAAATCTTCTCTTCTTGTGGTCGGCTTGTCCTGCGCTCTGCTCGCTTCGGCGGGTTACGCTCAGATGAAAGATGAAAAGATAAGCGCAATCGTGGAACGGGGGAAGTATCTCGTGAATTTCGGGGGTTGTAATCACTGTCATTCCCCCAAGATCATGACACCGATGGGGCCGGCTGTGGATGAGAGCCGTCTTCTTTCCGGGTCTCCGGGCGGCATCCCCGTTCCGGCCGTCCCGGCCGGTGTGCTTGCCCCCGACAAATGGGGTGTACTTGTGTCGATGGATCTGACCGCATGGGTGGGACCCTGGGGGACGAGCTTTGCGCGCAACCTGACGCCTGACAAAGAGACGGGGCTCGGGAGCTGGACGGAGGAGATGTTCATCAAGGCGCTCAGGACCGGCAAGGACATGGGCGAGGGACGGCCGATCCTCCCTCCGATGCCCTGGGAGGATTTCGGCAAATCAACTGATAGCGACCTCAAGGCCGTATTCGCGTATCTCAAGAGCCTCAAGCCGGTGAAGAATGCCGTCCACGATCCGATTCCGCCGGCCGCGGCTCCCGGATCAGGGAAATGAATTTTGCAGGGGAGGAGGATTCCTATGCGTGATGGATGGCGTGGATCGATTATGGCATTTGCACTGCTCTGTGTGACAGCCTGCGCGCCTCTGTGCGCGCAGGCGCAGTACCGCGGGACGGCGGTCGAGAACGGAGGCACCGTGAAGGGGCACGTCCGGCTGACATCTGTCCCGTCGCAGGGAGCAATCGAACCGGTGACGAAGGACGAGGCTGTGTGCGGCAGGCGCAAGCCTTCTCCCCGGCTCCTCACGGGAGCGGACAATGGTGTTCGGTACGCTGTTGTCTGGATCGATCGGATCGCACGGGGAAAGAAGTGCACCCCGTCCGGGATCGCGACGCTCAGGCAGCACAAATGCGAATACAATCCTCATGTGCTTCTCCTGAATCCCGGGGATGAGCTCGAAATCGTGAACGAAGATCCGCTGCTTCACAATGTCCACTCGTACGATATGAACGCCGGCCTTCGTTCGGTTTTCAATATCGCCCAGCCCATTCGTGGATTCCACACGCACGTCCGTGGATCCGATCTCGACGGGATAAGCACGATGATGACGACGTGCGACGCCGGCCATCCCTGGATGTGCGCGTACGTCATCCGTGCCTCAAGCCCCTACTGCGCGGTGACGGACGCGGACGGGAACTTCAGGTTCGGGGACGTTCCCCCGGGGACGTACACGCTGAAGATGTGGCATGAAGGGATAGCCGCCCGCGCCTCGAAGGGGGGTCCGGGGACGCCTCCCGTCGTAGAAGAACCGTATACCAATTCGCGTGAAATCACGGTGAAGGCCGGTGAGACCGTGACGGTGGGATTCGACTTCTCTATCCGCTCCTCTGTCGCCTCGAACTAAACCCCGTCGGGTAGTATCTCTTCTGAAGCCGGAGCGCGACGTTCACGAGGCCGATGAGCACGGGGACCTCAACGAGGGGGCCGATCACCGTGGCGAACGCCTCCCCCGAGTTGATGCCAAAGACCGCCACCGCAACCGCGATCGCNNTCCGGTAGAGCGTGTCAAAGCCGGCGCGTATCTCATCCCGCACTCTGCGGAATTCTGCCATTTTCCGTTCCTCTGTTCCCGTGGAGAAGGAAGGATCGTCATACCCCATGTGGATTCTCTTTCGCACTTTTCCGGAGAAGACCGGACAGGACTCTTTTGCGTTGTCACACACGGTGATGACGTAGTCAAACGGCTGATTGAGATAGGAGTCGACGTTTTTCGGAAACGCGGAGCTGATGTCCACCCCCGCTTCCTTCATGACGGCGACCGCCAGAGGCTGGACGTACCTCGCGGGATATGTCCCCGCGGAGTTGACGTCGAGACGCCTGTCGAACGACGCAAGAAATCCCGCCGCCATCTGGCTCCTGCAGGAATTGCCCGTACAGAGTATGAGAACGCGCATCAGAGTATAATCTCCATGCAAACGGCTGAGTCCGGACACGCTCCCCTGAACTCGGCGGATTCCCTGAGGGCTCCCTTGATGGAGTCCCGGCCGACCTTCCGGAAACCCCGTGAGCCAAAATACGCTTCGGCTGTCGTCGTCAAAAGGACGAGCCGCCTCACACCGAGCGCACGGGCCTCTTCGACGAGCCGGAGATAGAGGCTGCTCCCTATCCCTTTTGTCCTGTCTGACCCCCGGACGGCGAGCGAGCGGAGCAGCCCGTCCGTTCCGTACAATTCAAGCCCGATCACCCCGGCAAGGGATCCGCCGTCTCGCGCTACAAAAAAATGTTCCATGTGCGCGCCCACCCCCTCGACGGGGAGACCGGAGGCCTTCAAGAGTTCCTCGATCTCCCCGGTGTCCCCGGGACGTGCCTTCTGTATCCGGGGGGCTGTCATCTGGTTCCGCTCACAGTGATGCTGTGAAGGCCGAAAGGAACCGAGGCGTCGAGCGTGTACGACTTGTCCGACACCACCTTGACGTCCCTGAATCCGGCCTTGACTGCAATCCCGAGGTATTCATCCCTGTCAAGCGCGCCTGCCACGCATCCGGCCCATTCCGTCAGGTCTTTGCGTACGTCCTCGGGGATTGCTCCCACGGACACGATATCCGAGACGGTAAACTTCCCTCCCGGTTTCAGGACCCTGTACATTTCGGCGAACGCGAGCCTCTTGTCGGGGACGAGATTGATGACGCAGTTGCTCAAGATTCTGTCGACGGACCCGGATGCGACGGGGAGGTTCTCGATCTCCCCGAGACGGAACTCGGTATTCACAGCCTTGAGTTTGGTCTTGTTCTCATCCGCGCGCCTGATCATGTCCTCGGTCATATCGACGCCTATTGCCCTCCCGGTCTTCCCTACTTTCTTTGCGGCCAGAAAAACGTCGATCCCGGCGCCCGAGCCGAGGTCAAGCACCGTCATCCCCTCCTCGAGATCGGCGAACGCCGTGGGTGTTCCGCATCCGAGGCCCAGGTCGGCGTTCTTGCGCACCTCTGCGTCGGCGTCTGCGTAAAGATCGTTCATCGTGATTGTTCCGGCGATGCCGTCGTCCGTGCCGCACCCGCATGACGGGCCGCAGCATGAGCCGGATTTCCTGGCAATCTCGCCGTACTTTTCCTTTACCGCGGATTTGATTTCGCTGTCTGACATTGTGATCTCCTTTAGTTTCTGTTGAGTTCAAGTATTGCCGGGATCGATCCCGGTTTCACGACCGAATAGGTTGCACAGCACCCTTTCCGTATCCTGCTCGCCAGACGCTCGGCGTCCCTGCGTGCCACCTCGTTCGAGCTGAGCAGGCTTGAGAGAAAATCGAGTATCTTCCTGTGCTCTTCATCCCTCGGCTTGGCGATCGAGTAGAGCATCCAGAGCCCTCTCCTCCTGTCGTCGACGAGCCCGGCCTTCCGGAGGTAGGCCAGGTGCCTGGACACTTTCGTCTGCGTGAATCCCATGACCTCTTCGATGTCGCACACGCACAGCTCGCCGGAATAAAAAAGGAGGTTGATGATCCGCAGCCGCGAATCGTCGGAGAGGGCTTTGAACACGGCGGAAAACGACTTCATTGTTGACTCCCGGAAACTATATTCGTCTATACGAATATAGTTTGCGGATGTTTCAATGTCAAGAGGGGGGTTAACTACACATTCATTCCTCAGATTGATTTATCCCGGGACCCCATCCGGTATACTTCATTATGTCCGAAAAAAGCCCCACCCGACCTGCAGATTCGGGCCAGATTGTCGCGAATGAAAGCCCCCTGGCGGGAAAGCCGGCGGAGCCGGGGATGCTTGTCAATATTCCCCGGCTCATCACGGCCTATTTCACCGATGCTCCCGACCCCGCGGTCCCTGCGCAGAGGGTGGCCTTCGGCACCTCCGGGCATCGCGGATCGGCCTTTGACAGGTCTTTCAACGAAGGTCACATTGTGGCGATCACGGAGGCGATCTGCCTCTATCGTAAGCGTCAGGGAATCGATGGTCCGCTGTTTCTGGGCATCGACACTCACGCGCTGTCGGTCCCGGCCTGCGCAACCGCGCTGGAGGTGCTGGCGGCGCATGGAGTCGATGTGATGATCGCGGCGGATGACGAATACACCCCTACCCCCGTCATTTCCCATGCGATCCTGACGTACAATCGCACGAGGAAGACAGGGCTCGCCGACGGGATCGTCGTCACGCCGTCCCACAATCCGCCGGGTGACGGCGGATTCAAATACAACCCGCCGAACGGCGGTCCGGCGGAATCCGTCGTCACCGGCTGGATCGAGGCGAAGGCCAATGAAATTCTCGGGACCGGCACTCTGCATGTGAAGAGAGTACCCCTCGAGAGAGCGCTCCGTGCCGCCACGACGCACGTGTACGACTACGTCGGTCCCTACATTGCCGATCTTGCCGGCGTGATCGGGATGGACGTCATCCGCGACTCGAAGATCCGCATGGGTGTTGACCCCCTCGGCGGCGCAGGGGTCCACTACTGGGGGCGCATCGCCGACCGTTATGGTCTGAACCTCACGGTCGTAAACGACGCCGTCGATCCCACATTCCGATTTATGACTGTCGACTGGGACGGCCAAATCCGCATGGACCCCTCCTCCCCCTTTGCGATGCGGCGGTTGACGGGGATGAAGGACAGCTTTGATCTCTCGTTTGCATGCGATACCGATCATGACAGACACGGGATCGTCACGCGGAGCTCCGGTTTGCTCCCGCCCAATCATTATCTCTCAGTCGCCATATTCTATCTCTTCCAGCACAGGCCCGGATGGGGGAAGGGCGCAGCGGTCGGGAAAACGGTCGTAAGCAGCCGGATGATTGATCGCGTCACTGCGAAGGTCGGTAGGAAGCTCTACGAAGTTCCCGTTGGTTTCAAATGGTTCGTCGAGGGGCTTCTCGACGGCTCCCTCGGTTTCGTCGGTGAAGAGAGCGCGGGAGCGTCATTCTCCCGTCTGGACGGCTCCGTATGGACCACGGACAAAGATGGAATGGTCCCGGCTCTTCTTGCGGCGGAGATCACAGCCCGGATGGGCCGCGATCCGGGCGAGATCTACAGCGAGCTCACGCGCGAGTTGGGGGACCCGTTCTACGATCGTATTGAGGCTCCGGCCACCCCGGATGAGAAGAAACTGCTGGCGAAGCTCTCATCGGGTCAGGTGAAGAGCACTGATCTGGCGGGTGAGGAAATTCAGGCCGTCCTCACCCACGCTCCGGGGAACGGCGCTCCGATTGGTGGGTTGAAGGTGGTGGCGGAGAACGGATGGTTCGCCGCCCGTCCGTCAGGGACTGAAGACATTTACAAGATTTATGCGGAGAGTTTCAGGGGAGCGGATCATCTGCGCCGCATCCAGGATGAGGCCCGCTCGATTGTCAGCGATGCCCTGAAGAAGTCATGAACGGCTCTCCCAAGATCACGGATCTGTTTCTGGATATCGGAGGTGTCCTGCTCACCGACGGATGGGATCATCGTGCCCGCAAACGGGCGGCCGCCGAATTCAGGCTGGATCTTGCCGATTTGAACGATCGGCATCTTCTGACGTTCGCCACATATGAAGAGGGGAAGCTTACGCTCGAAGAATATCTGGATGGTGTGGTCTTCTACAAAAGACGCCCCTTCACCCGGGCTCGGTTCCGGCGCTTCATGTTCGCGCAATCCAAACCCCGCCCCGGGATGATCGCCCTCGTCGCACGGCTTAAGATCCGGCACAGGCTCAAAATCACCGTAGTAAGCAACGAAGCACGCGAATTGAATTCACACCGGATTCGGAAGTTCGGACTGGACAGGTTTGTGGATTCATTTGTCTCCTCGTGTTTTGTCCATATCCGAAAGCCCGACGCGGATATTTTCCGGCTCGCTCTGGACATCTCCCAGGCGGCCCCCCGCCAGGTGCTTTACATTGAGAACACCCCGATGTTCGTCCAGATCGCTGAAGGCCTGGGGATCCGGAGCATTCTCCACACGGATTACGCGTCCACCCGCGCGAAACTGGCTTCGCTCGGATTGCATGATGACGGGGCGAGGGTACATGGAATCAGGTAACCCGCGTGTCTTGACGATCAACGGCGGCTCCTCCAGCATAAAATTCGCGCTGTTCGATGCCGGCCGGCCGCTCCGGTGGATTCTGCAGGGGGGGATCGAGCGGATTGGAATGCCCGGGGCGTGCATGCATGCGAAAGGTCCCGAACCGGCTGACAACTTTTCACGGCCGGTCACGGCGCCTGATCACGGTGCTGCGGTGGTGACGCTGATGGACTGGATCGAGGAGCACACCGGGCGTGACGCACTGGCCGGTGTTGGGCATCGTGTTGTGCACGGCGGGCCGAACTACGGCGCGCCGCAGCGGATCACGTCGGAAATGGTTGAAGAACTGCGCCGGTTGAGTCCCTTCGATCCCGAACATTTGCCCGAGGAAATTCTCCTGACCGAGTCCTTTCATCGCCGGTTTCCCGACCTCCCGCAGGTGGCATGTTTCGACACCGCGTTTCACAAGGATCTGCCGCGCGTGGCCCGGCTGCTCCCCATCCCGCGCCGCTATGAAGCGCTGGGGGTGCGGCGGTACGGATTCCACGGGTTGTCGTATGCGTTCCTCATGGGAGAACTCTCGCGCGTGGCCGGAAAGGAGAAGGCGCGCGGCCGTGTCATACTCGCCCATCTTGGCAATGGTGCGAGCCTCGCGGCTGTGCACCACGGCAAATCCGTGGACACGAGCATGAGCTTCACCCCTGCAGCCGGAGTTCCCATGAGCACCCGCTCGGGCGACCTTGATCCGGGATTGATCTGGTACCTCGCGCGGACGGAAAACATGACCGCGAAGCAATTCAATGAAATGGTCAATGGGAAGTCCGGGCTTCTCGGTGTTTCAGAAACAAGCTCCGACATGCGCGACCTCCTCGGGATCGAATCGCAGGATGTGCGGGCGGCCGAGGCGGTCGCGCTGTTCTGTTATCAGGTCAAGAAATGGATCGGTGCATTTGCTGCGGCACTGGGCGGAGTGGACACGCTTGTGTTCGCGGGTGGCGTCGGGGAGAATGCGCCTGTTGTCCGCGCCCGGATATGCGACGGGCTTGGGTTTCTCGGTATCGAAATCGACGAAAAGCGCAACGCGGCGAATGAAAGCGTGATTTCCATTGACGCGGGCCGGGTCGCGGTCCGCATGATTCATACCGACGAGGAATGGATGATTGCGAAGATGGTATGTGCTGTCTTGGGTCTGCCGTGTGAAAAAGAACAAGAAAGCAACATCAGCAAAGAAGGTCTGGAAGGAATACTGCCATGAATGTGACAAAACTCGATACGGAGAAGAGCGTTGGTGAAACCGATAAGCAGGAGACGAGGGAGAGGCCATTGTCCCCCGATCTTCTTCAAAAGATGAACGCGTACTGGCGGGCGGCAAATTATCTGTCCGTCGGTCAGATTTATCTTTACGATAATCCCCTTCTGAAAGAGCCGCTGAAACAGTCGCACGTGAAGCCGACGCTCCTCGGGCACTGGGGGACGACGCCGGGGCAGAACTTCATCTACGTACATCTGAACCGGGTCATAAAAGAATACGATCTGGATATGATTTACATCGCCGGACCCGGTCACGGTGGCCCGGCGCTCGTGGGTAACACGTACCTCGAAGGGACGTACAGCGAAGTGTATCCGGACATCGGCCGTGACGAGGCGGGGCTGAAGAAGCTGTTCAAGCAGTTCTCGTTCCCCGGGGGGATTCCCAGCCATGTCTCGCCGGAGTGCCCTGGATCGATTCACGAAGGCGGCGAGCTGGGATATTCACTCAGCCATGCCTTCGGAGCCGTATTCGACAATCCGGGACTTGTCGTTGCGTGCGTTATCGGAGACGGGGAAGCCGAGACAGGTCCTCTGGCCACCGCATGGCACTCCAACAAGTTTCTCAATCCGATCACCGACGGGGCGGTGCTCCCGATCCTTCATCTCAACGGCTACAAAATAGCAAACCCGACCCTCTTTGCCCGGATCGAACACGAAGAATTGGACCAGTTTCTGAGAGGGTGCGGTTGGACCCCCTACTTTGTAGAAGGAGATGAGCCGGAAGAGATGCATCAACGTATGGCCGGTACGCTGGACATCGCAATCCAGAGCATCCGGCAGATTCAGCGCCATGCGCGTGGGGGGCACGACCCTTCCCGGCCGCGCTGGCCGATGATTGTCCTGAAATCACCCAAGGGCTGGACCGGGCCGAAGTTCGTGGATGGGCTTCAGATCGAGGGGACGTTTCGGGCGCATCAGGTGCCGCTCCTTGTGGATGCCGACCATCCGGATCATCTCGGGCAGCTTGAAGCCTGGATGAAGAGTTACAGGGCGGATGAGCTCTTTGACGGGAATGGTCGCCTTCTGCCGGAACTGGCCGCCCTGGCTCCCGAAGGGAACCGGCGCATGGGCGCCAACCCGCATGCCAACGGTGGGATGCTCCTGCGCGATCTGATCATGCCTGACTTCCGGAGCTATGCGGTGGCGGTGCCGTCACCCGGATCGGTTCAGGCCGCCGACACGCACGTGCTCGGAGAATTTCTCCGCGATGTCGCCGGTCTCAACCGTGAACACCGGAATTTCAGGATATTCGGTCCGGACGAGACCCTTTCCAACCGGTTGAACGTCGTTTTTGAAGTCACGAACCGGCAATGGGAGGCGCGGACGCTCAAGAGCGATGAGTTCCTCTCGAGCGATGGCCAGGTGATGGAGATGCTGAGCGAGCATCAGTGTGAAGGCTGGCTCGAAGGATACCTGCTTACGGGCCGGCACGGGCTGTTTAATTGCTACGAGGCGTTCATTCATATCATCGATTCGATGTTTAACCAGCACGCAAAGTGGCTGAAAGTCACGGCGAATTTGCCGTGGAGACGGAAAATCGCGTCACTGAACTACCTGCTCGCATCCCATGTGTGGCAGCAGGCGCATAACGGGTTCACCCACCAGGACCCCGGGTTCATCGATCATGTTGTGAACAAAAAAGCTTCAATTGTGCGCGTGTACCTTCCGCCGGACGCCAACTGTCTCCTGTCGGTGTGGGACCATTGCTTGCGCAGCCGGCATTACGTCAACGTTGTCGTCGCGGGAAAGTATCAGGCCCCCCAGTGGCTGACAATGGGTGCCGCGGTCGAGCATTGCACGCAGGGAATAGGCGTCTGGCACTGGGCCGGGAGCAGCGAGGGTGTCGAGCCGGATGTGGTGATGGCCTGTTGCGGCGACGTCCCCACGCTTGAGACCCTGGCCGCAGTGTCAATTCTCCGTCGCCACCTCCCCGGCCTGAAGATCCGGGTGATAAACGTCGTCGACCTGATGAAGCTGGAACCGGATACGGAGCATCCGCACGGGCTGAGCGATCAGGACTTCGACGCGCTGTTCACAAAAGACAAACCGATCGTCTTCGCGTTCCACGGCTACCCCTGGCTGGTTCACCGGCTCACGTACCGTCGTACCAATCACGAGAATATGCATGTGCGGGGATACAAAGAGGAGGGGACAATCACGACGACATTCGACATGACCGTGCTCAACGAGCTTGACAGGTTTCATCTGGTCCAGGATGTGATCAACCGGTTGCCCGCCCTGGGTGCACGCGGAGCCGCACTGAAAAAAATGGTCCAGGGAAAGCTCGTCGAGCACAAACAGTACATCGACAAAAACGGTGAAGACATGCCGGAGATCCGGAACTGGAAGTGGGGAGACTCGCGATGAACGCGCAGGCGCTGATGGACACCGCACGGGTGCTTGTCGCAGGCGACAGGGGCCTTCTGGCGATGGACGAAAGCAACCCGACCTGCAACAAACGGTTTGCCCGGCTGGGGATTGTGCAGACCGCGGAATCCCGGCGGGCGTACCGGGAAATGATTGTGACGACGCCCGGTCTCGGGGAATGCATAAGCGGCGCGATCCTGTTCGACGAGACAATCCGCCAGCAGACGACTGACGGCACCCCGTTCGTCGAAGTTCTCTCTGACGCGGGCGTGATTCCCGGCATCAAAGTCGATACCGGTGCCGCAGAAATGGCGGGCCATCCCGGGGAGAAAATTACGGAGGGTCTGGACGGATTGCGCGACCGCCTCGCTGAGTACTATTGCATGGGCGCCCGTTTTGCAAAGTGGCGCGCGGTGATCGCTGTGGGAGAAGGCGTCCCGGGCCGAGCCTGCGTCGAGGCGAACGCGCATGCGCTGGCTCGCTACGCGGCGCTGTGTCAGGAATGCGGATTTGTCCCCGTTGTCGAGCCCGAAGTGCTCATGGACGGCGGACATACGCTTGAGAGGTGCAGCGACGTAACCGGGCTGGTCCTGCATTCGGTGTTCACCCAACTGTTCTTGCAGGGGGTAATGCTGGAGGGGATTATCCTGAAGCCCAACATGGTTCTTCCGGGACTGTTGTGCCCCGCGCAGCCGGGTGTGGATGAGGCTGCGGACGCCACTGTCAAGTGTCTCCTGCGCAGCGTCCCGGCGGCCGTCCCGGGGATTGCGTTCCTGTCGGGCGGCCAATCGGCCGAACTGGCGTCGGCGCGCCTCAATGCAATGAATGCGACGTTCGGATCGCGCCTTCCATGGGCTCTGGCGTTTTCATTTGCCCGGGCCATCCAGGGGCCGGCGCTGGAGATCTGGGAGGGGAAAGAATCGAATGTGCCGGCGGCCCAGAAAGCTCTGTATCACCGGGCCATGTGTAACCGGGCTGCACGCCGCGGCGAGTACGATGCGGCGATCGAACGAATGAGTGCATGAGGGAACAATATGCAGCGAACCGATGAATCATAACGAGGAAAGCCACCACGTGTTCGGGGCGACGGAGCCTGCCGGCATTCAGGAGACCCGGTCCCCTTATTGGAGACGAGCCCATCGTGACTGGCGTGTCTGGGTCGCCGTGATAATGATGATTGCAGGGATGGTTATTTACGTGATGAGCCAGGACCTGTCGGTACGGCCCGGGTCGGGTCGGGTCGGGGAAAAAGTTGATGCAATGTAATCCCGCCCGGCTTTTCCGGCACCATTCGCGATGACGCCGCCTCACGTCGCTTGCCGGCATTGAATTCGGACTGAGTATGAACGACGACACGCATGAGGTCCCGCACGGGCCGGTAGGTCTTCAGGCGCTCTCCCGGGGCCTTGAACGCCCCATGTTGCTTCTGAGCTTCGTGTGGTTTCTCGTTATTGTCACCGAGCTTGTCAATGGCATAAGCCCGTTCCTGCTCGGCCTTGGAACCGTGCTCTGGGCGTTGTTTGTTCTTTATCTTGGACTCAGATTTGCAATCGCTTCCGATCGGTTGATCTATCTTAAGAAGAACTGGCTCTTTATCCTCGCTGTTCTCGTACCCGTACTCCGCTTCTTCCCTTTCCTTCAGACGGTTCCTCTTGCACGTGCGCTGACAGCGACATTTGGAATGCAGGTGATCTGGATGTTCGCCTCGGCCGGTCTGGGACTGCGCTCGCTCCGCCGGACTATCGGTCGCAGGGGTGCCGGCTATGCGCTCACATTCACGGTGGTCGTGATCCTGGCCGGTGCCGCGGGGATGCTTCATTTTGAAAGCAATGCCCCCGCTCCGCAGGGCATTCACAGCTATCCGAAAGCTCTCTGGTGGGTCGCAATGCAGATGACAAATATCGGCTCCGCGTACCAGCCGGCAACGCCTGCCGGGCAGGCCCTCTGTCTCGGGATATCTATTTTTGCCGTTGCGATATTCGGGTATCTCACTGCGGTTTTTGCCGCAGTGATCATCGGGCGGGATGCTGAGGATCCGAAATCCGAAATACCCAACCAGGCATCGATTCTGCAGCTCTCGGCCGAGGTGGCTCTCCTCAGGACATCGATTGAAGACGTGCTGACACGGGTTCCCGGCGCGGGTGCGCCTGTGGTAGGACAGCCGCGGTCGGCCGGAGTGCAGGCTCAGACGTATGCGGGGAAGCTTGCGGAGGGAAGTGGCGCAGGGGACGGGAGGGGGGATGAAGACCGGGAAACGGAATGACTGGCTCAAGCCGACCGTGTCCGTCATCTCATTTTCAATTCCTCCGTCACGCGCTTCACCGCCGTATCATACGGCAGACTCACCGTGCGCGTATATCCGTATTCCATGCCGGGCTCCGCGCTGAGAGCGTGCTAGTTCATGCTGCAGGAACCCCCGCAGCACGATGCGTCGCCGCAGGGAGGCATCGATTCAGGCGTCGACCGTCCGGACGCCTTCACGCTGACGCTCGGAGCGGAGATCAGGCGCACGTGTTCCTTCGAACTGCACTGCGGGCAGATGACGTCTTCCTTGACTTCGCGTACTTTGTGGAAGATGTCGTACGTTGCGCCGCACCCCGCACATTGATAATCGTATGTCGGCATTCCCGGACTCCCTCAGCTCTGGTGACGAACTATGAATATGTCGTACTACTCTGTTATATGCATCAATATACGAAAAGGGTCGGAGATTTGCGATTTTCGCTCTTCCCGTGATCCCTTTTGTCATTGATCCTAAAACAGTACATTGGGCAAAGAACCGTCCATCCAGCCCGAATTGCGGAGGCCGCCTCTCATGAATCATCTGATCTCAGTCATGCTTATCGCACTCCTTCTTCCCGCTGCGGGAGAACAGAAGAAGGCCCTCCCGCCGCCCCTGTCCACGCTGGTGAATACGGAGCGGGAGTTTGCCTCCGCGAGTCTGCGGGAAGGAATACGCGCCTCTTTTATGAAGTACTTCGCCGATGACGGAGTCTCGATATCCCCGAGGCCGCACCTTTATAAAGAGACGATGTTGAAGACCCCTCCCTTGGCGCATCCTCTGGCCAAAACTCTCTACTGGGAACCGATTCTGGCGGATGTCTCCTCCTCGGGGGATCTCGGCTACACCATGGGACCAGCGTCGCTGAAAGACAGTGCGAAACAGAATTCTCCCCAGTGGTACGGGTTCTACTTCACGGTCTGGAAGATGCAGGATGACGGGAACTGGAAAGTGTCGGTCGACGTGGGGACCAATTCGACGAACGTCGTGGAAAAGTACTTCGGCCAGCAGACCTCGCCTGCAATTCATGCGACGTTCAAAACACGCGTGGTGGCTGCGGGAGGGAAGGCTGCCTCCGGCGAGTTAATTGCCCTTGATAAGGCCTTCCTGCAGACAGTGACAACAGGAGGTGTACGCGGCGCCTATCAGAAACTTCTCGATGTCCATGCGTGCGCGATGAGGGATGGCCTCGTGCCGATCACCGGGAAGGACGCGATACTTGCCTACCTGGTGAAGGGGACCGCCCTTCGATCGCTCGAGCCGATGCGCGCCGAAGTCTCGCAGGCGGGTGATATGGGCTACACGTACGGGGCCTACAGGATGAACAAGAATGCGAATGACCCCAGCGGCTACTACGTGCGTGTCTGGCACAAGGACGCAAAGAGGAAATGGGTGATCGCCGTAGAAGTCGCCACCCCCGCCCAATAGTCTCGGACCGAATTTTCATTCAGGAGGAAATCATGACCCATGAGACTCGAATGCAGCTGACGCGCCAGCTTGAAGATATCAAGCACGCCAACGAGGGGGCGAATGCGCGGTGGTTGTTTTTCTTCTGGGAGGCTGTCGAGACACTTTTCGGGGTTGTATTTCTCGGGGGCGCGATAACTGTCATTGCCTCGGCGGGTGCGGACCACAACAAGGTGGTCTTCTATTTTGGGTGTGCTCTCATCCTCTGTGCGATGTCACTTTTTGGCCACGTGGCACGCATCATGACGAACAGGTTCATGAACAGGAAGCTCCGTCTGTTGTACGAGGCAGTTCTCCAGGTGCAAGATGGTCAGTGATAGCTGACCGGACGCCCGCACCTGGTATCAGGAGATACTATCGCAGGAATACGAGTTTTTTCGTCTGAACGTTGTCGGCCGCCTGAATCCGGTAGAAGTACGTGCCGCTGGCGATCGTGCTCCCGTCGAATCGCACGTCGTGGTAACCCGCTTCCTGGCTCTCGTTCACGATGGTTGCGACCTGCTGGCCGAGCGTGTTGAAGACGGAGAGCATCACGTGCGATCGCTTCGTCAGAGCATACCGGATCGTCGTCGTGGGATTGAAGGGGTTCGGATAGTTCTGCTCGAGCGCGAACGCATTGGGAATGGCGGCGGGATTCCTGAGCCCGAGAGTGACGAGCGGCGACGTTGCATAACCGATTTGCCAGTGCCCCGTTACGTCCGAGAGCGCTGAATACCACACCTCGAACGTGCCGTTGCGGTACAGCACGGAGAGATTACCCATCGCGCCCCCGTCCCAGCCCGAACCGACGGACAATACCGGAGCCGTCCCGACTCTCGTCCAGTGAATCCCGTCCTGTGATGTCGCCAGGCCGATGGCGAACTTCACCGTTGCGGCGTTTGTCGATCCGCCGTAAAACATGTAAAACGTCTTTCCCACCCGAACGACGTTGGGACCTGAAACGTAGCCCGAGTCCCACCCCGACGTCGACGGCGTGAAGACCGGATTCCCGGGGACGCTCGTCCACGAAATCCCGTCGCTCGACTTTGCGAGCCCGATGGCGCCGTGGACGCCGTCTCCCCCGGCGAACCACATGTAATAGGTTGTATCGTCGTAATAGACGTCGCAAAATGCCTGAGAAAGTGAATCCCAGGAGCCTGCCGTGTCCGGATGAAGGATCGGAGTAGCCGAGTACCTCTGCCATGTCTTGCCGTCGGATGATGTTGCGAGCCCGATGGCGTAGGAGTTCTGGTTTTGCCCGGTGTAGTACATCTTGTATCCCTGGTGGTCCCGGATCACTCTCGGGGCCCGCACCAGATTGTCAAAACCGCCTGTGGCGACTCTGTATGCGGGGTTCTTCATGCTGGCGTACCACTCCTGTCCATCAAGGGAGATCGCCCGTGAAATCACGAAGCTCGTCCCGAAGCCCTCGGCAAGTGACGTAAACCACATGCGATACACCTGTGCGGTGCTGTCATACATCACCGAACCCTCGAATGCGTATTTGTACCCGCTCGGGTCGTCCACGAGCCCGCTCCATTCGGGGAGGACGGGATTCGCGATTGATTTCTGCCAGACGATCTGGGCGTACACACCCGACACCGTGAGCACAAAGGCGCAAGTCAAAGCAAGAATTCTCGAGATCCGGTTCATGAAGAACTCCTTCCTCATTCAATGAAATCATCCAAGAACACAATAGCCCTCAATCCAGAGGGATCAAGGGCTTTTTTCAACGAACACGCGCGTAGATTCAATGTACCCTCCGGATGTTCGGGAATCAATGATAGGACTCACTCGGGAGTGGAATTTGTGGGGGAGAATTTGTCGCAAAATACTGTAAAGTGAGCGCATGCGTGCAATATCGGGCACGACTGTTGAATTCTGCGACGGGAATGTGTACAATGACACTGTAGCCAATCCGCTATTTGAATTCCTGAGGTCCCATCATTCAATCGGTTGGGGCCTCGCCGTTTATGCCCACGAGTGTTGATTTCCTCGCGTGCCGTAAACACTCGGTATATGCGGAATACGATAACATTTCTGATGGACGACAGTCCGGTGGAAGTCGATTTCTCGCGGGAGAAGTCGATCCGGCCCACCACGACCGTTCTGAATTACCTCCGCTCGCTCCCTTCCCACAGGGGGGTGAAGGAGGGGTGCGCCGAAGGGGATTGCGGCGCCTGCACGGTCGTGATCGCGGAGCCCTCGGAAACCGGCGGTCTCCGCTACCGGGCGGTCGACTCATGCCTTCTGTTTCTCCCCATGATCGACGGCAAGCAGCTCATCACAGTCGAAAACCTCCGCTCGCCCGACGGTTCCCTCCACCCCGTGCAGGAGGCTCTCATAGGGAGTCACGGGAGCCAGTGCGGGTTCTGCACCCCGGGATTCGTCATGTCGATGTTCACCCTGTTCAAAGGCTCTTCTGATCCGTCAACGAGCGAAATCGAAGATTGCCTCACGGGGAATCTCTGCCGCTGTACCGGGTATCGGCCCATTGTTGATGCCGCCCGGGCTGCCTGCGCCCGCGGCCCGCTCGATCACTTCAGCGTCATGGAAAAGGCCGTCCTTGCCGAGCTCGCGGCGTCTCCGCGCGGCAGCATTGAAATTCGCACACCCGGGCAGTTGTATTTCCGCCCCGATTCGCTGGATGAAGCCTGTAACGCGTTGAGGAAGTTTCTTGATGCATGCGTCATAGCCGGGGGGACGGACGCCGCACTTCGTGTCACAAAGCGGCATGAGCGCCTGAAAACCGTCATCGATCTTGGCGCCATCAAAGACCTGAAGCGCGTGGGCACCGACGGCGGGGGGCTTCTTGTCGGCGCCGGAGTGCCGCTCGCTGATCTCGGGCCGTTCCTGGAAGGGAAATACCCCGCTCTCGCATCAGCGCTTTCACTCTTTGCCTCCCGCCAGATACGGAACCTTGCCACGCTCGGCGGTAACGTCGGCACAGCCTCATCCATCGGTGACGCGTCTCCGGTGCTCATTGCGTACGGTGCGAGCGTCATTCTGCGCAGCGTCCGGGGTTCTCGTGAAGTACCTCTGGATGGATTCTTCACCGGATACAGGAAGACGCTCCGGGAGCCCGATGAGATCATTCTCGCTCTTCGCATTCCTCCCCCGGATGGGGCATTCATCCGCTCCTACAAGGTGTCGAAGAGGCGTGATCTCGACATTGCCACGCTGAGCGCATGTTTTCGCCTCAGCACGGGCGACGGCGGGGGTGTGGAATCTCTGACCCTCGCCTATGGGGGGATGGCTGAACGGACGAAAAGGGCGGATCTGACAGAACGGTTCCTTATCGGAAAGCAGTGGTCGCGCGAGCGCGTTGAAGAGGCCGCGGGGCTGCTCGGCCGCGATTTCAGTCCCATCACCGACGTCCGCGGCTCCGCGGAGTTTCGCTTGCTCGCGGCAAAGAATCTCCTTCTCAAGTTCTGGCTCGACTCGAACGTCTGACAAATGACTGCACGGGAACATACGGGGTCTCTCACGCACGAAAGCGCCGAACTCCACGTCACGGGCGAAGCGGTCTATATCGACGACATTGCGCCCCCGTCCGGCCTCCTCGCGGGACGGGTCCACTACAGCCCCCATGCCCACGCGCGGGTACTGAAGATCGACATGGATGAGGCGCGCGCTCTCCCCGGGGTTCACGCGGTGATCTGCCACAGGGACATCCCCGGGGAGAATCAGATGGGCCCGGTGATCCGGGACGAGGTGTGTCTCGCGGCAGGGGAAGTCCTGTGCGTCGGTCAGGCGGTCGTCCTCATCGCCGCCGAAGACGACGACACGGCATGGCGCGCCGAGAGGCTCCTTAGGATCGAATACGAACCGTTGGAGAGCATCCTTGACATCGAATCGGCCATCCGGAAGAACGTGCTCCTTGGCCCGGAACGGACGATGCGCCGCGGAGACCCTGACGCGGCGCTCCGCACCGCGCCGCATGTCGTTCGCGGCGAACTGCATACGGGCGCGCAGGAGCACTGGTATCTCGAATCCCAGGTGTGCCTCTGCATCCCGGGGGAGGGTAGTGCGATCACGGCGTTCAGCTCCACGCAGCACCCCTCGGAGACGCAGGCAATCATCGCGGAGGTCCTCGGAGTCCGGAAGAATGATGTCGTTGTGGAGGTCCGCCGCCTCGGCGGGGGATTCGGCGGCAAGGAGACGCAGGCAAACCACGTCGCGGCCTGGGCGGCGCTTCTGTGCCGCGCGTCAGGGCGTCCCGTGAAGATCCGTCTCTCGCGCGACGACGACATGATCATCACGGGGAAGCGGCACCGGTACCTGGTCCGTTACGAGGCGGGATTCGACGACGCCGGAGTCCTCCTGGCGGTGAAATTCGAACTGAACGGCGACGGAGGAATGGCCTCCGACCTCTCGTTCGCCATTCTGGAGCGGGCAATGCTGCATGCCGACAACGCCTATTTTGTCCCGCACATGAGCGTTGCGGCGAGGGTCTGGAAAACGAACCTTCCGTCCAATACCGCCATGCGGGGATTCGGCGCCCCGCAGGCAATGGCGGCGATGGAGACAATTCTCGACAGGATCGCGCGTGAGTGCGGGACCGACGCGGCGGAAATACGAAAGCGGAACTTTTACGGACCGGAGCGCGGGGACGTCACGCATTACGGCCAGACGGTCGAGAACAACCGGCTGCACGTCCTGTACGACCGGTTGATGGAGTCTTCCGGGTATTCTGCAAGGCGGAAAGCGGTGGATGCGTTCAACGCGCAGAACGAGTTCGTCAAGCGCGGTCTTGCTCTCACCCCCGTGAAATTCGGGATATCGTTCACGACGACGTTCCTGAATAAGGCCGGGGCTCTGGTGCACGTGTACAGGGACGGGAGCATACTCGTCAATCACGGCGGCATCGAGATGGGACAGGGGCTCCACACGAAGATCCGTCAGATCGCTGCAGGGGAATTCGGCGTTCCGCCCGGAGCGGTCCGCGTGAATGCGACCGACACGTCCAAAGTCCCGAACACCTCTGCGACCGCCGCCTCGTCGGGGACGGACCTCAACGGCATGGCGGTCCGCGACGCGATAACGACGCTGAAAGCCCGCATTGCATCCTCACTCGCCGGCTATTTCAATGACGGCGCCTTTCCCGGCGCTCCATCCGGCGGCGCAACGCTTCCGGAGGATATTGAGTTCGGCGGCGGAGTCATCGCCGACCGGAATCGTCCGGGGCGGACAATGCCGTTTGCGGCGGCGATGGACCTGATGGTCCTTCGCCAGGTCAGCCTGAGTGCGACCGGCTTCTATGCCGTCCCGAACATCGGATGGGACAGGGAAAAGGGCTGGGGGCGGCCGTTCAACTACTATGCGTTCGGGATGGGGGTGACGGAAGCCGAAATCGACGTGCTCACGGGCTCCCACTCGATAGTGAGAACGGATGTGCTCTACGACGCGGGCGATTCGCTCAACCCCGCAATCGATATCGGGCAGATCGAAGGCGGATACGTGCAGGGTCTGGGATGGGGTACGACAGAGGAGATACTGTGGGACGGACGAGGGAACCTTATGACACACTCTCCGGACACGTACAAGATCCCGGCCGTGCGGGACATACCGGCCGAGTTCCGCGTCGAGCTCCTCGAAGGGTACCCCAACCCGAACGCCGTGCACGGGAGCAAAGCGGTGGCCGAACCTCCGTTCATGCTGGCGCTCTCAGCGTGGCTTGCGATAAAGGACGCGGTCTCTGCGGTCGGCGGCCATGCGTTCGAGCCGGACTTCCAGATTCCTGCAACGAATGAGATCATTGCCCTCTCGGCCGCGCGACTGAGGAGATCAACGTCAGAGGCCCATACATGAGCACATCGGCATCCAGTTTCGTGACTGACCTTGTGTGCCTCTCGTGCGGCAGGCGCGTTCCGGAAGGGAACGTCCAGACCTGCGGCGCATGCGGGCCGGAGGGCATTCTCGACGTCAAGTACGATTATGACCGGGCGTCAACCACCCTGACGCGCGATTCCCTCTCAATCCGTGACAGGGACCTCTGGCTTTATGCAGAACTCCTCCCGGTCTCACCGGCGGCGGAGAAGCCGCCGCTCCATATCGGGTGGACTCCCGTGTACGCCGCTCCCCGTCTCGCAAAGGAGGTGGGGGCCAGGAGGGTGTATCTGAAGGACGAGGGGAGGAACCCGACCGGCTCGTTCAAAGACAGGGCGAGCGCCATCGCGATAATGAAAGCGCAGGAATTCGGCGCCGCCACCGTTGCATGCGCGTCGACAGGGAACGCGGCGTCATCGCTTGCCGGGCTTGCGGCTTCCGTCGGGCTCCGGAGCGTGATATTTCTGCCGGAACACGCTCCCGTCCCCAAAGTGACGCAGCTTCTTGTTTTCGGCGCGACAGTGATCAAGGTCAGGGGGACGTACGAGCAGGCGTTCGATCTCTGCAGCGCGGCGTGCGAGCGGTTCGGCTGGTACAACAGGAGCAGCGGCACAAACCCGTATTGCGTTGAGGGGAAGAAGACCGCGGGGCTCGAGATTGCGGGGCAATTCGGTCCGTCCGTCCCCGACTGGGTCGTCGTTTCCGTGGGAGACGGCTGCACGATCGGTGGAATCGGCAAAGGGCTGAGTGAGATGTACCGCATGGGGTTCATCCAGCGCATGCCGCGCCTCCTCGGGGTTCAGGCCGAAGGCGCCAGGCCGCTCGTGAATGCATTCGAGTCGGGGTCCGATCTCGTGCCGACGGCCGCCGACACGGTCGCCGACAGCATCGCCGTGGGTAAACCGCGGAACTGGCGCCGCGCGCTCGCGCAGATCAGGGGTTCGGGCGGATCCATGGTCGCCGTCCCCGATGACGACATTTTGGATGCGATCAGGATCACCGCCCGCCTGGGCGGGGTATTCGGAGAGCCCGCGGGCGTGACAGGCGTTGCCGGGCTTCGGAAGGCGATACGCAGCGGGATCATTGCAGGCGACGAATCGGTCCTCGTCGTGATTACGGGGAACGGGCTCAAAGATATCGACACCGCGCGGAAGGCGGCGGGGGACCCGGTAAGCATTGCCCCCGACATTTCATCGCTCGAAGCGGAGCTCGCGGAAAGGGGAGTGACGTTTCCCTGAGAACGCCGGGATGAGCACCCTCCTCAAAAACTGTTTCCTCATGACGCTTGATCCCCCGTTTGCAGGGAAATGCGACCTGCGGATCGACGGCGGGATTATCTCTCAAAGGGGGGAATCACTTCCCGCTGTCGGGGGGGAAGAGACGATCGACATCGCGGGGAACGTCGTCATCCCTGGAATGGTCTGCGCCCACACGCATCTGTATTCGAGCCTTGCCAGAGGTATGGCTTCCCCCGCACGGAGGCCGCTCAATTTTCGGCAGATCCTCGGCCACATCTGGTGGAAACTGGACCGTGCCCTCGATGAGGAGACCGTGTACTACAGCGCCCTTGCGGGCGCGCTGGAATCGCTGAAATGCGGGACGACGCTTCTCGTTGACCATCACGCGTCGCCGAACGCGATCGAAGGCTCGCTCGACATCATAAGGGGGGCGCTCGCGGAAGTGGGGCTTCGCGGCATCCTGTGCTACGAGGTAACGGACAGGGGGGGAAGAAAGCAGCGGGATGCGGGACTGGAGGAAAACCGGAGGTTCATTGCTGCGACGGAAGGAGACCCCCGGTTCCGCGGTCTCGTGGGCGCCCACGCATCGTTCACCCTCGGAAAGGCGTCTCTCGAGGCGTGCGGGGAACTGGCGGCGGCATGCGGTACCGGAGTGCATATCCACGTCGCGGAGGATCTCTGCGATGTCCGGGATGCGCGCAAAAGGACCGGCAGTGGTCTCCTCCGCCGGCTTGATAATGCGGGGATCGTCTCCGGATCGTCGGTGTTTGCTCACTGCGTTCACCTGCGTCCGGGAGAATTCCGGACTCTCGCGGAGCGTGGGACGTGGCTCGTCCATAATCCCCGCTCGAACATGAACAACGGCGTGGGGCACGCGCCCGTGGGATGCTTTTCCGCGCGGAGCGCGCTGGGGACGGACGGGTTCCCCGCGGATATGTTCGATGAGGCGCGCGTGGGATACGTTTGCGCACGTGACGGAGGATCGCAGGCCCCGGATCACATCGCGGGGATGGTTGCAGGCGGTTGGAACCTCGCCGCCTCGGTGTTCGGGGTCCCGTTCGGCTCCCTTGATCGGGGGGCCGCTGCCGACATTACGGTTCTTGACTATCGACCGCCGACCCCTGTGAACACGGCAAATGTTGCGGGGCATTTCCTCTTCGGGCTTGCCTCACGCCAGGTGGAATCGGCGATGGTGGCGGGGAAATGGGTGCTCTGGAAACGGACCCTCCCGCAGATTGACGAGGAGTCGGTGATGGCGCGGGCCCGTGACGCTGCGGCCCGGCTCTGGAAAAAACTGGATTGAACATGCGATGGACGCGAAGAAGAACTCGATAATAGGAAATTCCGAACGGCGGGTCGATGCCTGGGGAAAGGTGACGGGGAGCGCGAAATTCGCCGCCGACTATTCGCTTCCCCACCAGCTCTATGGGAAGGTCCTCCGCTCGGGCCATCCGCACGCGCGCATCGTTTCGATCGATGTCCGCCAGGCGGCGAATCTCGACGGGGTCGCCGCGGTGCTCACCGCGAATGACATTCCGGGGAGCCGTGTCTTCGGCATCGTCGTGAAGAACCAGGAAATCCTCGCCGGTGAAAAGGTCAGATACATGGGGGACGGCGTTGCGCTCGTGGCCGCGTCCTCCGTCGAGATCGCGGAGGCGGCGCTCGGGATCATTGACGTGGTCTACGAGCCGCTCCCCGTCGTGTCGGACCCTGAATACGCCATGAAGGAGGAAGCGCCGAGGGTCCATCCCGAGGGGAACGTCTTCGTCCATCACAAGGTCAGGAAAGGGAATATCGAGAAGGGATTCGCCTCCGCCGATTTCGTTATTGAGAGGACGTTCCGGACGCAGTTTGTCGAGCATTCAGCGATCGAGCCCGAGGCGGTGCTCGCCGAGCCTGCCGAACACGGCGGTGTCAGGATCACCGGCTCGATTCAGAACCTGTTCTCGAGCCGCCGGTCCGTCGCTGCCGCGCTCAACCTTGACCTGAACCGCGTGCAGCTTGTCCAGGCCACTCTCGGGGGGTCTTTCGGCGGGAAGGACGAAGTGATGACGTCGATGTGCTGCCGCGCCGCGCTCCTCGTCCGCGCCACGGGGCGTCCTGTCAAGATGGTGAATTCTCGCGAAGAGTCGATGCTGGAAAGCTATAAGCGTCACCCCTACGTGATGCACTACCGGTGGGGCGCAAGGAAGAACGGCGCAATTACCGCGATGGAAATACGGTGCATCGCTGACGGGGGGGCCTACGCGTCGATGAGCCCGTTTGTCACGTGGCGGTCCGTCGTCCAGGCGACGGGGCCGTACGCCTGCGAGAACGTGAAGACCGACGTCTACGCCGTGTACACGAACAATAACTACACCGGCGCCATGCGCGGGTTTGGCTCCCCGCAGGTCAACTTCGCGATCGAATCGATGATGGATGAGCTCGGCGAGCGCGTCGGGATGAACCCTCTCGAGGTCCGCCTGAGGAATTGCTTCCACCGCGGGTCGGTGACGGCGACGGGACAGAAGCTCGACCATGAGGTCAGCCTGCGGGAGGTTTTGCAGAAGGCCGCCGACGGGATCGGGTTCCCGGAAAAGTGGAAGAGGTTCCGCGAGGCGGATGGCGGGATGCACAGGAAAGGAGTCGGACTGGCATGCAGCTACCGCGGGGTTTCGCTCGGGGCCGAAGGGGCCGACGCTGCGGAGGCGGTCGTCTCCGTGCAGACGGACGGGAGCGTCATCGTCTCCTCGGGGGTGACCGACATGGGTCAGGGAGCGGGGACGCAGATGTCCCAGATCGTCGCCGGCGTGTTCGGCATCCCGGTGGGGAAAGTGCTGTTCCTGAACACGGACACCAACCGCGTTGCGGATTCGGGTCCGACAGTGGCCTCGCGCGGCACGATCGTGGGGGGCGCCGCCGCAAAGAACGCGGCGGAAATAGTCCGCGCCACGCTTCTTGACGTTGCTGCGGAGATGGCCGGCACCTCACCCCGCGAGCTGGCGATGGAAGGCGGATTCGTCGTGAGGTCGGCTGACGGGACGCGTCTCGCGTCGTTTGGGGAAGTTGCTGCGGAATGCTTCGAGAAGGGACGGCCGATGCACGGCATCGGATGGCACCGCTCCCCGAAGACAACATGGGACGCGGCGACGGGGCAGGGTGACGCGTATTTCACGTTTGTGTATGGAGCCAACGCCGCCGAGGTCGTCGTGGACACAGAGACCGGGAAAGTCGATGTCGTCGATTTTGTCTCCGTCCACGACGTCGGCAGGGCGATCAACAGCGATGCGGTGCGGGGGCAGATGATCGGCGGGGTGGCAATGGGGCTTGGATACGGGCTCCTGGAGGAGTTTATCCTGGAAGAGGGGGTGCCGGCCCAGTTGAATTTCGACGAATACCTGATCCCCACATCGATGGACGTCCCCCCGGTGACGACGATCATCGTCGAAAACGAGGATCCCGCGGGGCCCTTCGGTGCAAAGTCCGTCGGCGAGCCGACGAACGAAATTGCTGCACCCGCGATCGTCAACGCGATATTCAATGCGACGGAGAAAAGGATCACCGAGCTTCCGGCGAACCTGGAGCGCGTCCGGCTCGGCCACGCCCTTCGCCGGCCCGGCCCGCGCGGCTCCGCGCTGAAGGACGACGGACAATCGCTTCCCGATCTTTCATGCAAAATCAGGCCTGAAAAGCTGTGAGACCATTTTCATATATCGTCGCAGGTTCCGTTCAGGAGGCGGTGGCCGCCCTGCACGAGCACGGCCGCGATGCGCGCGTACTGGCGGGAGGGACCGATCTCCTCGTGGAGTGGCGTCACCCGGGCGCCAGGGTGCCGCGCGTCGTCGTCGATATCTCCAGGATTGAGTCTCTCCGCGATATCTCGCTCGAAGGGCGCGATGTGCTTCTGGGGCCGCTGACGACGCATGCGGAACTGATCCGCTCAGGCGTAATTCGATCGGAGGCGGCATTTCTCGCTTCAGCCGCCTCGACGATCGGGTCGCCGCAGATCCGGAACAGGGGGACGCTCGGAGGGAATATCATGAACGGCGCGGCTTGCGCGGACACGGTCCCTCCCCTGATCGCGCTGGGCGCCAGGGTCACGCTCTCCTCCGTTGACGGCGAGCGTGATTGTCACCTCTCCGGGTTCTACAACAAGCCGTACACTACCGTCGCCAATCCCAATGAGCTGCTGACGCAGGTGCGGTTTCCTGCTCTCCCCCGGGGGACGAAAAGCGCCTTCACAAAGCTCGGGAGGCGCAACGCGCTCTCCATATCGCGTTTGAGCGTTGCGGCCGTAGTCGCCGTTGACGAGACCGGCGTGATCACTGATGCGCGCATCGTTCCCGGAGCCGCGCAGACGGTCTGGAAGAGGGCGATGGAGGCGGAGAAGATTCTCATCGGGAACCCCCCTTCGGTCGCTCTCTTTGCGGAGGCCGGGAGAGTCGTCTCCGGGGTCCTGATACGGGAAACGGGGAGACGCTGGTCAACGGAGTACAAGGAACCGGTCATCGCCGCGCTCGTCAGGCGGACGCTTGAAAAGTGTTTTGCCGTCAACGATTGAGGCCCGCATGAACCCGACAATCACGCTTTCCTTCACGCTGAACGGCAGGCCGCAACGGGTCGATGTTTCCCCGAACAGGACACTCCTTGACCTCCTGCGGGAAGAAATCGGGCTCACCGGGACGAAGCGCGGGTGCGATGTGGGCGAGTGCGGGGCATGCACAGTGCTGCTCGACGGGAGAGCCGTGAATTCCTGTCTCGTTCTCGCCCCGCAGGTCGCCGGACGTGAGGTGGTGACGGTCGAGGGGCTCGCGCCTCTCGGGACTCTGGCCCCCCTCCAGGAGGCGTTCATCCATCACGGCGCGGTCCAGTGCGGGTTCTGCACGCCGGGGATGTTGATGAGCGCGAAAGATCTTCTCGATCATTCTGCACGCCCCCCGGAGAGGGAAATCCGCGAGGCGATTGCGGGAAATCTCTGCAGGTGCACGGGGTATCAGCAGATTGTGGAGGCGATTGAGGACGCGGCGCGGAGGACGCATGAAGCCCGATAGGACCGGGGTGCACGAATTCGACAGGAGGCGGGCGCTTGCGGAGGCCGAACGCTGCCTCTACTGCTTTGACGCGCCCTGCACCTCCGCATGCCCCGTGCACATCGACATCCCGGGGTTCATCGCCATGCTCAGGAGCGGCAACGGCCCGGGCGCTGCGTGGCTTGTGAGGGACGCGAATCCCCTTGCCGAAACGTGCGGCAGCATCTGCCCCTCCGAGATCTACTGCCAGGCGTCATGCACAAAGGCGAAACAGGACACGCCGGTCCGCATACGCGAGCTTCATCAGTATGCGACCCGTTCGGAGCGGGGGCGGGAATTTCATCCGGAGAGGTCCCCGCGCACGGAGAAGACGGTTGGTGTGCTCGGCGCGGGCCCGGCCGGTCTCGGATGCGCGTTCGAGCTCGGGAAACTCGGATATCAGGTTGACCTGTACAATGACGGTCCTCCGGGGGGCGTGCCCCTGAAGAGCATTCCTTCGTTCCGGCTTCCGGAGGAGGACGTGGTTCGCGACGTGGGTATCCTCGCCAGGTTTTTCAGAACGCATGACGTCCGTATCGATGCCGCCGCGTTCGGAGCGATCACCGGAACCCACGACGCAGTTTTCGTCGCAGTCGGGCTCGGGCGCGACCGTGTGCTGGGAATCCCCGGAGAGGGTCTGCGCGGTGTATACCCCGTACTTGAATTCCTTGAGACGGCGAAGAAGAGGCCGCACGCGCTCGCGATCGGCTCCCGCGTTATCGTCGTCGGCGGTGGGAATGTCTCGCTCGACGCTGCTGCCACTGCCAGGTCTCTCGGGGCCGCGGACGTCATGCTCCTGTACCGGCGCGCGGAGGAGCAGATGCTCGTCTGGCCGGCGGAACTCGCCGCGGCCCGCCGTATGGGCGTTGAGTTCAGTTTCCGTTCATTTCCCCTCTCCATCGCGGGGGAAGATCATGTCGAGGGGGTTATGTGCCGCCGGACGCGCGCCGGCAAAGAGATTGATGATTCGGGGAGGCCCGTGCCGGTGGAGATCCCCGGGTCCGATTTTCTCCTCCCGGCGGACTCCGTCATAGTCGCCATCGGCCAGGATCTCCGCGCCGACTGGCTTCCCCGGCTTGACCGCACGGGCCGGGGGCATATCGGCGTCGACGGGAATTTTCGGACGTCCCTCGCGGGGGTGTTCGCCGGGGGAGATGCAGCGAGCGGAGAGGGAACCGTGGTCCGTTCTCTCGCTCACGGGATTGAGGCCGCGAAGGCGATTCACGCGTACCTGATGAGGCAATCATGAAGCGCGGGAAGACGAACGGCTCCGGGCCCGTGCGGGACCTCTCCTACGAGGTCATGGGGATTCATCTTGAGAATCCGTTCATACTCGCGGCAGGGCCCTCCACGGACGACGCCGGGATGGTCCGGCGCGCGTTCAGCATGGGGTGGGCCGGTGCGGTCCTGAAGACCACATCGGTGGAGGGGACGCGCGTCGACCTCGCCTATCCCATGATCTCATCGTTCGATCATGACGGGAAGCTCCTGTTCGGGATGGGGAACATTGATCTTATTTCGGCCCATCACGTCGAACGGGTGGAGCAGACGGTGAGGGAGCTCAAGGCTGAGTTCCCGGAGAAGTTCCTCGCGGCAAGCATCATGGCCGGGAAGAAAGAGGACTGGCAGTCTCTCGTTGCACGCCTCGAGAACGCCGGCGCGGACATGATCGAATGCAGTTTCTCCTGCCCGCAGGGAAACATCGGCGAGGATCCGGGAAAAATGCTCGCGCAGAGCGTGGCTGCGACGGAGCTGACCGCCCGGTGGGTCAAAGAAGCGGCNNGCAAAGGCCGTGCAGAGGAGCGGCGCCGACGCGCTGACCGCCGCCAATTCGCTTCAGGCGCTCATGGGGATCGACATCCACTCGTTCGTCCCCGAACCCCCGCTCGGGAGCCGCTCGACATACAGCGGGCTCACCGGCCCGGCGATAAAGCCCCTCACGCTTCGGACGATCGCCGAGATCTGCCGCAGCGTGAGCATCCCCGTGCTCGGTACCGGGGGCGCCTCATCGTGGCATGACGCCGTGGAGTTCATGAGCGTGGGGGCGCGGTGCGTGCAGTTCTGCACGCTTGTCATGCATCACGGATTCAGGGTGATCGACGACCTCCGGAGCGGGATGTCGCAGTACCTTGACGAAATGGGATTCTCCTCTCCGCTGGACATCGTGGGGAAGGCTCTCCCACACATCGCCGTCCACGACGACCTTCCCCGGAGGCACGTGCGGAGCGTGATCGACGAATCGCGCTGCATCGGGTGCGAGGTTTGCTATGTCGCCTGCCGGGATGGGGGACACGGGGCGATTGACAGGCGCGAAAACCGGATCCCGTTCGTGAATCCGGAACGCTGCGTCGGGTGCGGACTCTGCCCCCTTGTCTGTCCCGAGGGGTGCATTGCGCTTTCTGAAATTTCCTGAACGCCCGTTTGCGCCTCTTGCACGGGGCGGACGGCGTGAACCAGTGTACGGTGAATCTGATGAATGAGATGAATTCGAAAATCATAGGCCGGTTGAACGCGGATATCATAGAGAAGACCGCCCGGCGGTGCCGCGAGCGGGGAATCCTGATACCGACATTCGCCCAGCTGCGCGACCCCTCGACGATCCCTCCGTCCATCACGTCGCGCCTTGCCGGGGTCGGGCTCTGGGACGTGAACCCCGTCAATCTCTTCCGCATCACATGGAAGAACGATGTCGCGAGCGGGCTCTACGGGAATGTGAATTTCTTCGAGATCCCCCGCGAGATCACCGGTGTCCGCGCGCGTATCATCGGTCTCGCGGGGAAATTCTTCCCTACGGGCGCGCACAAAGTCGGGGCCGCGTTCGGCTGCCTTGTCCCCCGTCTTGTCAGCGGCGAATTCGATCCGGCCCGCCAGAAGGCGGTCTGGCCCTCAACGGGGAACTTCTGCCGCGGGGGAGCGTTTGACTGCGCTCTTCTCGGCTGCACGCCGGTCGCCGTGCTCCCCGAGGAGATGTCGCGGGAGCGGTTTGAGTGGCTGCGGGAGATCGGCGCGGAGGTCATCGCGACGCCCGGGTGCGAGTCGAACGTCAAGGAGATCTATGACAGGTGCTGGGAGCTGAAAAAGGACCCCCTGAACGTCATATTCAACCAGTTCGAGGAATTCGGGAATCCGATATTTCACTACAATGTCACGGGTCCGGCGATCGAGGAGGTCTTCGAAGGGCTCGGGCTCCGCGGCCGTCAGCCGGCGGCGTTCATTTCGGCGACGGGGTCCGCCGGGACAATCGCCGCGGGCGATTATCTGAAGACGCGGTATCCCGGATGCAGGACTGTGGCGGGCGAGGCACTTCAATGCCCGACGCTCCTCATGAACGGGTTCGGGGCGCACCGGATCGAAGGGATCGGCGACAAGCATGTTCCCTGGGTGCACAACGTCATGAATACCGATGCCGTTGCGGCAGTCGATGACGAAGACTGCATCCGGGTTCTCCGTCTCTTCAACGATCCCGCGGGGCAGGACTATCTCGGGTCTCTCGGCCTCGGGCCGGAGGCGACGGGTATGCTCCCCCTTCTCGGGATTTCCGGCATCGGCAATCTCCTGGCGTCGATAAAGACGGCGAAGTATTTCGAGCTCGGAGCGGAGGATGTCGTCTTCACGGTGTTCACGGATTCCTCCGACCTGTACAGGTCACGGCTCGTCGATCTCGCGAAAGACAGGGGACCCTACACGCAGAGTGACGCGGCCAGGGACTGCGCCGGACCGCTCCACCATCAGGGGATCGGGCACTTCAGGGAGCTGACGTATTACGAAAGGAAAGCGGTCCATAACCTGAAATACTACACGTGGGTGGAACAGCAGGGGAAGACTCCCGAAGAGCTGAACGCGCAGTGGGACCCGGAGTACTGGCGCTCGCTTTTCGAAGACGAAGTCGCAGGGTTCGACCGCCTTATCGGGAGATTCAACGCGCTTGCGTCGTAATCCGGGGCGGACCCCGGGATGACTGCCGGGCCGGCGCACGGTGCGTCGCGGAGATGCCGGGGGAAATTCAATTCTTGAACCGCATATGATCGATACTATCCTTTCGGCGGCAAAGCGCAACGAGCGCTCCGTCGTGAAATTCCTTCGCGACTTGATCGCGATCAAATCCGTCAGCTCGCACGAGGAGGAGGTCGTCTCCCGTATACGCGAGGAAATGGAAAACTGCGCATTCGACGAGGTGACGGTCGACCCCATGGGGAACATACTCGGCCGGATAGGGACCGGAGCGCGCGTGATCGCTTTTGACGCCCACGTCGATACCGTCGACGTGGGCAATCCGCGGAACTGGACCGTCGACCCGTTCAGGGGAGCCGAAAAGGACGGAATCATTTACGGCCGCGGCGCCTGCGATATGAAGGGGGCGCTCGCCTCCATCGTGCACGGCGGCAAGCTGATACAGCAGCTCGGCCTCGGGGGAGATTACACGCTCTATGTCGTGGGGAGCGTCCAGGAGGAGGATTGCGACGGACTCTGCTGGCAGTACATCATCAATGAAGACGGGATCCGGCCTGAGGCCGTCGTCATCACGGAGCCGACCGACCTCGGCGTGTACCGGGGGCACCGGGGGAGGATGGAGATTGAGGTCCGCACAAAAGGGATCTCATGCCATGGCTCCGCCCCCGAGCGGGGGGTCAACGCGGTCTACAAGATGGCCCCGATCGTCCTGGAAATCGAAAAACTGAACGAGAGGCTCACCGGCGAGCCGTTCCTGGGGAAGGGGACCGTGACGGTTGCGGAGATTCGGTCCACGTCGCCGTCTCTCTGCGCTGTTGCCGATTCCTCCGCGATTCATCTCGACAGGCGGCTTGCCGCACACGAGACGCTCGACTCCGCTCTGCGCGAGATCCGCGCCCTTCCCTCCGTCGAGGCGGCTGGTGCGGAGGTCGCGGTGCTGACCTACAATACCCCGAGCTGGCGCGGCCTCTCCTATCCCACGCAGAAATACTACCCGACATGGCTCCTCCCCGAATCGCATCCGCTCCTCGCGGCGGGTGTGGAGACGTACGGGAAGCTCTTCGGCGGGAAGCCCCGTGTGGGGAGGTGGGTGTTCAGCACGAACGGCGTAGCCGTTATGGGAATGCACAGGATCCCCTGCATCGGTTTCGGGCCGGGAAACGAAATCTACGCGCACATGTCGACGGAACAGATTCCCGTCGACAATCTCGTGAAGGCGACCGCCTGGTACGCGGCTTTTCCGGGAGTCTATTTCCCGCACTGACCGTTCAGGTCCGGGCGGATGTCGGAACGCGTCACCTGATCAATCGAAACGCCGTCTGAACAACTGAGAGCCTGCGAATATGCCTGCCAGAAAGCTGCAGAAGCTCCCCGGTACCGTCCGCGGCCGGGATTACATCGAGACACGCGACTGGACGGTCAGGGAAATCGAGCTTGCACTCGATACCGCCGCGAATCTCAAGAAGGCATTCAAACAGGGGAAGCCGACCCGGTATCTCCCCGACAAAACGGTGTTTCTCTTCTTTTTCGACAAATCCACGCGGACGCGGAACTCCTTCGAGGCGGGGGCCACGCAGCTCGGCGCCCATGCGCACTTTATTTCGGCCGAGACGTCACAGGTCGCTCACGGGGAATCCCCGCGTGACATGGGGACGATACTCTCGGGGTACGGCCACGCCATCGCGATCAGGCATGACCTTCTCCCGGGTGAAGGGAATGCGTACATGCGCACGGTTGCGGAGCACGCGAGAATCCCCGTCCTCAACATGCAGTGCGACATCGACCACCCGTTCCAGACGCTTGCCGACCTGATGACGATCCGCGAGGAATTCGGGAAGAACCTTCGCGGGCTGAAGATCGCTGTCTCCTGGGCCTATGCGCCGAGCTACGCCAAACCGATGTCCGTCCCGCAGGGCCTTATCACGCTTATGACCCGGTTCGGCCTCGACGTGACGCTGGCCCATCCCCCGGAATATGCGCTGATGAAGGGCCCCATGGAATATGCACGGGAAGTGGCGGGGAAGAACGGAACGAAGTTCGAGGTTGTTGACTCGATGGACGACGCCATACGGGGCGCCGACATTGTCTACCCCAAATCGTGGGGGATCGAGTCCCTGTTCAGGAACCCGCAGGAGGCGCTTGAGATTTCGAAGAGATACAAGGACTGGATATGTGACGAGCGCCGGATGGGCCTCGCATCGAAACAGGCCATCTATATGCACTGTCTCCCCGCCGACCGCGGTTTTGAAGTGACCGATCCGGTCATCGACGGGCCCCGTTCACGCGTCTTCCCCGAGGCGGAGAACCGCCTCCATACGTGCAAGTCGGTCATGGCCCTGACAATGTGATGGACGCATTCGACATACTCCCTCAGGTTCTCCGCGCGCACTCCCGGGCTCTCCTTGCCACGGTCGTCGGCGTCTCCGGATCGACTCCATCTTCCGCCCTGGCGCGAATGCTCGTCAGCGAATCCGGGGAAAGGCTTGAGGGGACGATCGGCGGGGGGTGCGTCGAAGGGGACGTCATTGCCGCCGCGCGGGGTCTGTCTGCGGCCGGAAAGTCCGCCGTGATGACATTCACGCTCGATGAGGACCACCTGGAAAGCGGCATGCTCTGCGGGGGGACGCTCGAGGTGTTTCTCGAGCCCGTGACGGACCGGGACATCGCCTTCGTGGAGTCGCTGTGCGATCGGCGCGACGCCGGAGACGATTCCATACGGGCCACGCTCGTCGGGGAGGACGGCGCCATACTCGACCGCTTTCTGATTCCGCCCGGTACCCCGGCACCTCTCCCCGGGCAATCCCCCACGGTGGCCGGTCAGGAGAGCGGCCCGGCCCGCCTCTTCCGGAGATTTCTCCCGGAGCGCGAATCGCTCGTCGACGCGATTGAGGGGATAACCCGGACCGGGAACGCCGGCACGATCGCTGTCCGGGAAGGCCGGCTGATGCTTGAGCTTGTGGCCGGGGCCCCGGGTCTGTATATTTTCGGGGGTGGACATGTCTCGAGCGCGGTCTCGAAGATAGCCTCAGTGGCGGGGTTCAGGGTGACGGTAATCGATGACAGGCCGGAATTCGCCAACCCTCAGCGGTTCCCTGAAGCCGTGCGCACAATCGCCGCGGACTTCGTCGCGTCGTTCGCGCAGATCGTCCTCAAGCCTTCTTCATCGATTGTCATCGTCACGCGGGGGCACAAGGCGGACGAAACGGTTCTCGGCGTCGCGGCGACGACTCCGGCGGGGTACATCGGCATGATCGGGAGCAGAAAAAAGGTCGCCGCCGCGTTCGAGCGGCTTATCGCGCGCGGAGTTCCTCCTGACGCGCTCCGGCGCGTCCGCACCCCCATCGGGCTGGATATCGGCGCGGTCTCCCCGGGAGAGATTGCCGTCAGTATCGTGGCCGAGATGGTTCATGCCCGGCGCTCCCCCGGGGCCCCGCTCGGATTCAAATCGGATCCCGTACGAACACGCTGAATTCCCAATCCATCAAATGCGATTTCCCGGGACGTATTTCCTGCCCATCGACATTCCTCGCGTGATCAATCGCGTCACACCGTCCGGTGCATTCCGGCTCGCCCTGGCCGCGGCAGTCATCGCCGGTCAGGCCCGGACGCAGGGCTTCCTTCCGGATATTCCGGACACCGCTCTCGCACGGACGTACGAGCGGGCCGCCGTTCAGAACGTTCTCGCGGCCGTCAACCCGAAAGTCTTCTACGGGTATTTCTCTGTCTGCGCTGACGGACACGGGTTCGGGTACGGAAACACGTATCCCTCGCTGGACGGCCACCAGATGAGCGACGCGCTCCTCTGGCTCGGACAGGTTGATGTCGTCGAGGCGAACTGGAAATACGTGAGATCGTTTCAGAGAGCGGACGGACTTCTTCCGATCGGCATATTCCCCTCAATGCCGGGGAAAGATATCGGCCCCAAAGGGTACCCCGGCATCATTTCTCCCAACGGGGCGTTATACGTTCACTGGGTTCCCGGAAATCCCCTTGAATGTCTTGCCAGCCCCACATACATACAGAACGCCGATGTCATCTACCGCTCGACACTCGATACCGCCTGGCTCCTCGCACAGCTCCCGTCGGTAAATCTTGCCGCGGACTTTCTCGGCTCGCTGACAACGGATTCCGGGGCGGTGAGAGGAGGGGGATACTACGTCGAGCGCCCTCCGAGGCTCGAATTCGACGGGGTCGCTCAGTGCTATGCCGTTGACGCGTTCCGGATGGCGGCCGCTCTCAACAGAATCGTGCGTGATGATTCCTCCGCGGCCCGGTACGAGCGGCTCGCGGAGAAAATCCGCCGCCATTTCGTGACGAACTTCTGGACGGGAGGACACTTTGCGGAGTACTTCAATCCGGTGCACGGGTACGTGTGGGGGCACGGCCTTACCGATGTGGACTGGGCCGCGATCGCGACAGGAACCGCCACCTCGGAACAGGAATCCGTTCTCTGGCCGCAGCTGGAGCACGAAGAGAGATTTCACTACGGCGGCATCCCCACCGGGATAGCCACCCATCCTGAGAGATACGAACCATGGGAGTTCAACTACCCGGACAGCCATGATCTCGCTTCGATGGGGCGCGTATGGTATCTTGAGGCGTGGGCCCGCGCGCGAATGCGGGATGCCGCTGGGCTCCTCCGGGGGCTCCGGAAGATCAGCGATGTGGGGCGGGACAGCGGCTACTACTGGCGCGAACGGTATGAGCCTGACGGGAAAGGGGGAGCCGTGGCGACAGGACCGAATACCTACTGCGAGTATCCCGCCAATTATATCAGGATCATGCAGCGGTTCCTTCTGGGCGTGGAATTCAGGCTTGACGGGTCGATAGAGCTCAACCCGACAGTGACGGATGAGTTCTGGGACAGGGGGTTCGGGCAGACTCTCCGGTACCGGGGGCGCACGCTCCGTTACCGGATGACGCGGGACAGTACCGCCGGGGCATATGCGGGGCCGGCGGACCAGCATCTCCTCGTCTCTTTTCCCCTCGGTTCGGGGAATGACGACATTACGGTCACGATAAATGGCCGTGCGGCGAAACCCTTTCACGCGCTCCGGAGCCAGGGAGAGGCCGGGTACGATCTGATTCTCCCTGCCGCGGGGGAAGGGGATTCATGCTCGTTCTCCATCCGGCGTACTCATTAATATTCAGGCACACTGATCATCCTCCTGGGATACCGCATGAGACACAAAAAGCTCGTCTCCACCCTCGCTGCCCTCCTCATCGTCTACGCGCTGGCCGGGTTTTTCCTCCTCCCGGCGGTCGTGAAGCCGAAACTGGTCTCTGCGCTGGAACAGTCGACGGGCCGGAAAGTGCACCTCGCCACATTGCGCACGAACCCATTCACGTTCTCCGCAACGCTCGGCGACTTCCGTCTTCTGGACCGTGACAGTTCGATACTGGTTTCCTTTAAGGAGCTTTACGTGCGGTACAGGGTGACATCCCTCTTCCGCCACGCGTGGGGGCTTGCACAGTTTCATCTGGATACCCCGTACGTTGCCCTCAGGATCCTTTCCGACGGCAGTCTGAGCGTGAGCGACCTGCTCGCCTCTCAGCGTGCCGATTCGTCGGCTCCGGGGGACGCCGCGCGCGCGCTGGAGATCGGCGACATGCGCATCGCCGGAGGGACGATCATGTACCAGGACCTCTCGAGAACGGAGCCGCTCTCAAAGGTCATCGACTCGCTCGATCTGGTGCTGAAGGACTTTACGACCGTGCCGCAAACTGAGGGGACGTATGAATTCGAAGCCGTCACAAGGCAGAACGAACGCCTGCACTGGCGGGGGAACATTGCACTCTCGCCGCTGCGTTCCGCGGGGCTCATCGAGATGGCCGGCATCCGCGTGCGCACGCTGACGGACTTCATGGGCGATCGTCTCCGCTTCAGTGCCCCCTCCGGGACGTTTTCCGCGCGCGCGGAATACGCATTGAACGACGCTCCCGGTGGAGCGGCGTTTGCCCTCCGTTCGGGGAGCCTTGACGTTGCGGATCTTGTTCTCACGTCCGGAGCTGACTCCCTGCCCCCTGTCGAACTCCCGGAAGTGCACATAAAGGGGATTGCGCTTGACGAGCCGCGCAACACAACCGTGATTGAGGAGATCCGCGTCCTCGGCGGTTCACTGCGTACGGGCTATCTGGCCGACGGGACGCTGACGCTCCAGCAGGTGCTCACGCCGGTTCCCCGCCCCGGCGATACCTCGGGCGGCGCCATGCAGATCACTATCGGGAAACTCACGGCGGCAAACCTCTCGTTTTTTCTCACGGACAGGACGGCCCTCCCCGATGCTCCGGTCAGCGTGACCGGGATCGGTCTCGATCTCGCCGGGCTGGTCTACGGCGCCCCGGGCACCGCGCGCCTTTCCGCGAGCGCAGTCCTCAACGGCGGAGGAACGCTCCGTGCGAGCGGTTCGCTCAGTCTCCAGCCCCGCCGCTGCGATCTCGATCTGACTCTTGCGGGCTCGCCTCTGGCCGCGCTCGAACCCTACGTTGCAAGGCACAGCCGCGCCGAAATCCTTGGCGGCACGTACGGTCTCCGTGGGAAATTCTCCTATGCGGCCGGATCCCGGGGGTCCGACATCCGGTTCCGGGGAGGCGTCACATCCGAGAAGGGGCGTATAGGCGATCCGGTTGTCCGGGAGGACCTGATCCGCTGGGATCGTCTTGAGCTCCGGAATGTCGATTACCGGACAATCCCGCCGTCGATGGCGATCGCCGAGATCGTCGCCACGCGACCGTACGCCAGGGTGATCGTCGGGAAGGACAGGACGCTGAACCTTCAGCACCTCAGAATTGCGGACTCGACCTCCTCCGGGGGGAACGCCGATTCGTCCGCCGCCCCGGCGGCATCGACAGGAGGGAAGCGGGATACGGCGGGAGCGTCTCTGACGACGAAGGGGATAAAGCCGGATGCACCGGGCGCACCCCTGACGACGATCGGAGGGATACGTATCGTCGATGGTTCCATGAATTTCGCCGACCTCTCGTTGAGCCCGAATTTCACGACGGGGATACAGGGCCTTCAGGGGTCGATCACGGAGCTCTCCTCGAAGCAGCTTGCCCGCGCGGACGTCGACCTCGCCGGAAGTGTCGACGGATATGCCCCCGTGACGATCAGGGGGCAGATCAATCCCCTGAGCGACGTCGCATACACGGACGTCGTGATGGCCTTTAACGGGATCGAGCTGACGACGTTCACGCCGTATTTCAGCAAGTTCGCCGGGTACAAGATCGAGCGGGGGAAGCTTACGATGAATCTCCGCTACAGGCTGAACGCGAGTCACCTTGACGCGGAGAACAAGATCGTGCTGAACCAGCTCACGCTCGGAGAGAAAGTGGAAAGCCCCGACGCCACGTCGCTCCCCGTAAAACTCGCCGTCGCGCTCCTGAAGGATTCGAAGGGGGTCATCGACCTGGATATCCCCGTCAGCGGCAGTCTCGACGATCCCGAGTTCAGCTTTTTCCCCATCATACTCAAAGTGTTGATGAACCTCCTCTGGAAGATGGTGACAGCGCCTTTCGCTCTTCTGGGATCGCTTTTCGGGGGCGGCGGAGATGACCTGCAGTTCGTCGCGTTTGCGCCCGGCGTGGACACGCTCGCTCATGACCAGTTCCCGAAGCTTCAGACAGTCGCCCGCGGCCTGACCGCCCGCCCGGCCCTCCAGATCGAGATCCGGGGTGCATCCAGCCCCGCGGAGGACCGTCGGGCTCTTGCCGAGGTCTCCGTCCTCTCGAAAATCAGGACGGGGGGAGGGGGCCCGCTGCGGTTGACGCATCCGGAAGAGAAGCGTCTGCTGGAAGTCTACCGGGAGGCGTTCAGGGATGACCCGGAGAATCTGATCGGGACGGAGAAGCCTGAAGCGGGCTCGCGGGATTCGATCGTCGTCTTCCGCGCCCGGGAGCGGCTTGTGGACTCCGCGCAGGTGCCGGACAGCGACCTGAGGTCACTGGCGCAGAGGCGGGCGGCGGGGATCAGGGGCTATCTCTCGGGGAGCGCGATGATCGATCCCGGGAGGATCTTTCTGATGGAAGTTGATGCCGGTGCGAATGCGGTAGAGGGGCTGATCCGCGCGACTCTGACGCTGAACGCGCAGTGATTGCAGGGAAGAACCGGGAATCCCCCGTCAGTCGAGTTTTTTGTGGAACCGGAGTATGCTCCCTGTCAGCACCCCCGCTCCCATCAGGAGGAGCAGGAGCGCCTGGAGCCAGAGGTTCTGCAGTCCGTCCCCCTTGAGCATCAGTGAGCGGACGATGTAGAGGAAGTGCCGCATCGGTATCGCCCACGAGATCGCCTGGAGTATCTTCGGCATGTTGTCGACGGGGAACACGTACCCGGAGAGGTACATCATCGGCTGCAGTATGAAGAACTGCCCGACCATCATCGCCTGCTGCTGAGTCCTCGAGATCGTCGAAAGGAAGAGCCCCAGTCCGAGCGACGTCAGGAGAAACAATCCGGAGAGCCCGATGAGCAGCGGGACGCTCCCCCGGATGGGGATTCCGAACCCGAACACCATCACGAGGAGGACGACCGTCGCGTTCGCGGCGGAAATGGCGGTAAACGGGACAATCTTGCCTATCATAAGCTCCGTGGGCGTGATCGGCGTAACCATGAGCTGCTCCAGCGTGCCGATCTCCTTCTCCCGCACGATCGCCATCGACGTCAGGTTCATCGTTCCCGCCAGCAGTATCATGACGAGAACCCCCGGCACCATGTAATTGCGGGCCTTCAGATCCGGGTTGTACCATGCCCGCACCTCCGCGTCGATCCCCCCCAGGGGATGCTGCGTCCCGACGACCTCCGCGAGTATGCCGGAGGAATACTCGAGGAGTATCTGGTTCAGGTATCCGATCGCAATCGCCGTCGTGCTCCCTTCGCTCCCGTCGACAAGGACCTGCACCTTCGCCTGCTCCCTCCCGACGATCCTGTCGCCGAACCTGTGGGGGATGACGATGACCATCGTCACCTTGTTGCCGTCGAGAAAAGACCGGACGTCGTTGTAATCATCGGTCGCGTAGTCGACGGTAAAGTAGCCCGACGTTACGAGCTTCTCGATGAGCGCGCGGCTCTCGGCGGATTTGTCCTGGTCGCATACCGCGATCCCGATATCCTTGATTTCGACCGAGACCGCGTATCCCATGAGCGCGAGCTGCACGACGGGGGCGAGGAGGATGATCGGGAGGAGCTTCTTGTCCCGCGAAAGCTGCGTGAACTCCTTTTTGAGAAGGGCGACGATCCGCTGGATGTTCATGGCCTCAGTCCAGTGTTTTCTTGAACCGTCGCACGCTCAGGAAAAGCATGACGGACGTGAATATCGCAAGGTAGACGACCTGGGGCCACCACGAGGCGAGCCCCACCCCCTTCAGTATGATCCCGCGGAGTATGACGAGGTAGAACTTCGCGGGAGTCATGTTGGAGATGATTTGCAGCCACCATGGCATGCTCCTGATGGGGAACATGAATCCCGAGAACATCATCGTCGGGAGGGTTGCCAGCAGCGCGGCAAGCTGGAACGCCACCATCTGCGTTTCGGCGACGGCCGAGACGTACAGCCCGATCGAAAGGGCCGCGACGATGAAGAGGAGCGTCGTGAAGAAGAGGAGTATCAGGCTCCCCCTGATCGCCACGTCGAAAAGGAAGTAGCCCGCGGTGAGGACGAGCGCGGCGGCCACGAGCGAGATGAGGACGTACGGGATCATCTTCCCCACGATGAGTTCCACCGGGCTGATGGGGGAGACGTCGATCTGCTCGATCGTGTTCCTTTCCTTCTCCTTGACGATGGAGAGCGATGTGGCGATGACCGCGGTGATTGCGAGGACGAAACCGATGAGCCCCGGGACGAGGAACTTCGCGCTCTTGAGTTCCGGGTTGTACCAGATGCGCGCCTCGTAATCGACGGGGATGTAGTTCCCCCTGCCGAACTTCGCGAGGTTCTTCAGTATGATGTTCCGCGAGTACTCCAGCGAGATCGCCTGCACGTACCCGACGATCGTCGTCGCATAATTGGCGTCCATTCCGTCGACGAGGACCTGGATCTCGGCCTGTTCGCCGGAGATGAGTTTGTGCGAGAAATCCGGGGGGATCACAAGGGCCAGCTTGACGTCCCCGTTGTTCAGCATGGCCGCCGCTTCCGACGTCGATCCGGGCATCGCGACGTAGTCGAAATAGCCGGACGTGACGAACGCGTCCGTGAATTCCCTGCTCTCGTGCGACTTCTCCTGGTCGCACACGGCCATCCTGACGTGCTGGACGTCTGAATTGAGCGCGTAGCCGTTCAGGAGCATCAGGAGGGCCGGGAAGAGCGTCAGTATCGCCAGGACCCGCTTGTCGCGCCGGATCTGCAGGAATTCCTTCTTGATGATCGGTGTAAGGCGTCGGAACATTGTCAGGCGGCCTTCTGTGTTTCGCGGTCAAGCAGGTAAATGAATACATCCTCGAGGGACGGGGTGATCCTCTCGATCGAATCGTAGTGGATCCCCCGTGCCTTCAGAACCTCCCCGATCTGCTTCCGTGCAAGGGCTTCGTCGGGCACGCTGACGTGGAGATATGAGCCGAAGACGGACGTCTCGAGCGCCCACGGCTCCTTCTCGATCGCCTCGAGCGCGTCGATCACCTCGCCGCACTGCACCTCGAGTATGGGCGTCGTCAGGTAATTCCGCTTCAGTTCCCCCGGGCTCCCCGTGGCGATGATCTTTCCGGCATTGATCATGATGATATTGTTGCAGTACTCCGCTTCCTCGAGGAAGTGGGTGGTCACGAGTATCGTCACCCCCTCCACCGACAGCCTGTTGATAAGCTCCCAGAACCGCCGCCGCATGACCGGGTCGACGCCGCTCGTAGGCTCGTCGAGGAAGACGATCTTCGGCCTGTGGAGGACGGCGCATCCAAGCGCGAGCCTCTGCTTCCAGCCGCCGGAGAGCGTTTTTGTGAGGCGCTTCTCCCTCCCGGCAAGGTTCGTGACGTCGAGCGCCCACTTCTTCCTCTCCCTGATATCGTCCCAGCTCATCCCGTACACGCGGCCGGAGAACTCGATGTTTTCCCCGACGGTCAGATCCTCGTAGAGGGAAAACTTCTGCGACATGTACCCGATCGTGGCTTTCACCCTTTCAGGATCCTTGCTGATATCGAATCCCCCGACGTGTGCGGTCCCGGATGTGGGTTCCAGCAGCCCGCAGAGCATCCGGATGGCGGTCGACTTTCCGGCCCCGTTTGCCCCCAGGAATCCGAATATCTCTCCCTCTTTCACGTCAAACGAGATCCTGTCGACGGCGGTGAAGTCGCCGAACCTCTTCGTCAGATCGCGAGTGTCGATCGTTATCCCGGTCATGCGCGGACGCCTTCCTGCGTATCTCCTGCGGAGTGCGCGCCGGTATCCGGAACGGCAAGTTGTTCGGCATTGCCTCCTTTTGCCGCCTGTTCCGTCATAAGTGAGATGAAGACGTTTTCGAGCGACGGGGGAACGACCCTCCATGACTCCACGTCGATATGCTCCGTTTTCATGCTCCCGAGAAGGGGTGGGACGTCCCGCCCCGCATTCCCCACGAGGATATTCATCCGGTCTCCGAATGCCTGTGCTTCCTTCACGAGCGGCATCGCGCGGACCCGCGCAAAGGAACCCCGGACGTCCGCGCAGATGAGTTCGACGACTTCCCCCTTCATCACCTTCTTGAGCTCAGCCGGCGTGCCGGTGACGAGGTTGTTCCCCGCGCTCATCATTGTGACCCGGTTGCACCGCTCCGCCTCGTCGAGATACGGCGTCGTCATGACGATTGTCATCCCGGTCTTGAGAAGATGCGCAAGGACCTTCCAGAAATCCCTTCGTGAGACCGGGTCCACCCCGGTTGTCGGTTCGTCGAGAAGGAGGACTTCCGGCGTGTGGATGAGCGTGCAGGCAAGGGCGAGCTTCTGCTTCATCCCGCCTGAGAGCTTGTCGGCAAGGCGCCCCCTGAACGGCGTCAGCCGGGTGAATTCAAGAAGCTCGTTCCTCCGCTCTTTGTATCCGGTGACGCCGTGTATTTCCGCGAAGAATTCGATGTTCTCGTCTACCGTCAGGTCTCCGTACAGGCTGAACTTCTGCGAGAGGTATCCGATCCGCTTCTTGACCTCTTCGGGCTCTTTGGTGACGTCATAGCCGAGGACATGGATCGACCCGGATGTCGGACGGATGACCCCGCAGAGCATCCGGATGACGGTGGTCTTCCCCGCCCCGTCGGGCCCCACGAGCGCGAACATCTCCCCCTTCCGCACATCCAGCGACAGGTCGTCGACGGCGACGACGTCGCCGAACTTCTTGCGCGCCGAGACGATCGCGATCGCGTTCACGCCTTTCTCCGGAGCGTCCATCAGTGGAGGTACGCGTCTGCAGGCATTCCCGCTTTGAGGACTCCTTCGTGGTTGTCGACCTCCAGCTTGACCCCGAAGACGAGTTTCGTCCTGTCCTCTTTTGTCTGTATGTTCTTCGGCGTAAACTCCGCGATCGGCGAGATATAGACGACGTGGGCCGGGAACGACCGGTCGGGATACGTGTCGACGACGACGTCGGCGAGGCCTCCGAGCTTCACCTTTCCGAGGTCGGTGTCGCTCACGTAGATCATCAGGTTGAGCGTATCGAGCCGGGATATCGTCGCGACGGTGGAACCCGCGCTCATGAGCTCTCCCGTTTCAACCGGCTTGTGCGTCACGATGCCTGCCACGGGGGCGAGTATGCACGCGTCGGTCAATTGTTCGTGGAGCAGGTCCGCCCCCGCCTGCGCCTGCTCGAGCCGGGCTTTGGCGGCGTCGAGCTCTTCCGGCCGCGCAAACCTTCTCATCTTCTGAAGATTCTGTTTTGCGGTGTTGTACTGCGCTCTGGCGACGGTGTACCGCGATTCCGCGTCGTCGAATTGTTTCTGCGTAACGCTGTGCGACGCCAGGAGAGACTTCATCCGATCGTAATCGTCGGTTGCGTTCTTGAGCGTTGATTCCATCTGGAGGAGGGACTCCCCCGCCGTGGAAATGTCCTCGGAGCGGGCGCCGTTCTGCAGCATCTGGTACTGTGCGCGGGCGAGATCGACACCCGCCTTCGCCTGCTCCCACTGCATCGTGAGCGTCGACTGATCGAGAACCGCGAGCGTGTCGCCCGCACGAACCCTGCTCCCCTGGTCGACGAGAAGGCTGACGATCTGTCCGGGGACCTTTGCGCCGACGTTGACGTCGACGGACTCAAGCGTGCCGGAAGCGTCGAGCATTCCGTGGTGCGGGTCGCTGCACCCGCTCAGGACGAGGAGAGGAATGAAAAGGACGGGAACACAGGATATGAATCTCATGACGTTGCTACCTCTCGATGGAAAACTCAGTAGGAATTTGCCCTGCCATGTGAATTGTCGCGCGGGCGTCCGGTGTGAACGCCCCTTCAAATATGATCCTCAGTATCCCCTGGAATGCCTGGACCGTCGAATAGGGCTGTTCCGAGAGCGTCTGCGGCGTCATGATGTTCTGGACCGCGCTGTGGAACACGAGGACGAAGAGGTCGGATTCGAGGTCTTTTCTGATCATCCCCTCCTCCTTCCCCTGCTCGATCATGTTCCTGACGTTCGTGACGATCGTTTTTCTGCGGTATTCGTCCGCTTCTTCCCACAACTCCGGTGAGAACCGGCGGAGGTCTGCGACGAACTGCTTGCTCGCGGCGCTGAACTCCCTCCCGGCGAACGTGAATATCTCCTGCAACTTCTCTCCGAACGGCTTGCGGGAACCCATGATATCTGTAAAACGTTTTCCGTTCCGTTTTATTCTCGCGTGGATGATATTTTTGAGGAGGTCTTCCTTGCTCGGGAAGTACTTGTACATTGTCTTCTTGCTCATCCGGAGGTCTGACGCGATCTCATCGAGCGTCACTTTCGAGATTCCCAGTTCCATGAACCGGTGTGCGGCCGCTTCAAGAATCCGTTCCCTGTCTTCTGACTCCCCCATTGTTCGGCCTCCTGTATGACGTGCCGTATTCGTCCGATATTGAGCTAAATTATCGCAATCTGGCCGGTGAGCATCATGGAAACTTATATCGTATTTTACGTTTCCAATATATATAATGTTACGACGGATTCCAAGCGAATCAAGTGTTCGCGTGTCAGCGCAATCTGCCGCCCGTTTCTGGCTCTTTGATAAGGTAATCATTACACTCTTTCGTTCGTTACCGTGGTGAGCGCTCACTTCTTGATGCTGGACATGAAAATCTCTCCGCTATCTCTCCCGGTGTCTGGTCTTCTTTGCGCCTTTTCTCTCTTCCCATCCTGCATGTTGTTTGCACAGGAGGCATCCCGGTTCAACCTGGGTGACTCCTCGAACGCTGTGTTCATACTGACCCCCGCGCCCGGCCCTGCTCCGCGCATAAACGGCCCCCGCGTCTACGGTTGTCGCCCGGGGAACCCGTTTCTCTACAGGATCCCCTGCACGGGGGAGCGCCCGATCCTGTTCCGGACCGAGAATCTCCCCCCGACGCTCCGTATCGATCAATCGGCCGGCATAATCAGCGGGAGTGCGCCGCCGGCAGGTGAGTATGCCGTGACGCTCGGTGCCGCGAACGGACACGGGAGGTCGGAGCGCAGGTTGCGGATCGTGAGCGGTGAGAGGCTGGCCCTNNGGATGGCCGACGCCGGATACCAGTACGTAAACATCGATGATTGCTGGATGAACAGCTCGTCCAATCCCGATCCTCTCCGCGTCGGGCCGCTCCGCGACGCCGCAGGGAACATCCTTCCCAACCGGCACTTCCCCGACATGAATGCGCTCACGGCGCACATACACCGCCTGGGCCTGAAGGCGGGAATTTACACGTCTCCCGGGCCTCAGACCTGCGCGGGCTTTTCCGGGAGCTGGGGGCATGAGGCCGCGGACGCGCATCAGATTGCGGCGTGGGGGTTCGATTTTCTGAAGTACGACTGGTGTTCCTATGGCCAGGTTGCCCGCGGCGACAACAGCAGGGCCGCGCTCATCAAGCCGTACCGGATCATGGGGGATATCCTCAGGGCTCAAAGCCGTGACATCGTTCTCAATCTCTGCCAGTACGGGATGGGAAACGTCTGGGAGTGGGGGGAGTCGACAGGAGGTCAATTATGGCGCACGGCGGGCGACCTCGGAGTCGAACTGGACCGCATATTCGATGTTGCGCTGAAAAATGCCGGGCACAGGGCATGGTCGCGCCCCGGGTCCTGGAACGACCCTGACTATATACAGATCGGGTTCATAGGCGATGCCCGCGCCGCCGGCGGCGGAATGCCTGCTCCGTGCAAATTCTCCCCGGATGAACAGTATGCCTACATGTCCCTCTGGTGCCTGATGGCGTCCCCCCTTTTCTACAGCGGGGAGATGGGGCGGCTCGATCCCTTCACGCTGAACGTGCTGTGCAATCCCGAGGTCATCGACGTCGATCAGGACCCCCTCGGCCAGTGCGCCGCGGTCGCGATGACAAGCGACACGACGTTTCTGATGGCGAAGGATATGGAAGACGGATCGAAGGCACTCGGCCTCTTCAATCGCGGGAAAGCCGCCGCTGAAGTGACGGCCTCGTGGGCTGTGCTGGGGCTGAGCGGGAAGCAGTCTGTCCGTGATCTCTGGCGAGGGAAGGATCTCCCTCCTGCCGTGGACGGATTCTCAGCCACTGTCCGTCCCCAGGGCGTGGTTCTCGTTCTCCTCCGGGCCGCGGCGCACTGACCGCATCCCCCCCACGTCCATGTGCGATCTGTAGGAAACCGCTGTTCCTTTGCGTTTATTACGTGACACGAACCCGGGATACATGAATGAGTCATAGAATACGACACTGGATTATTCCTGTCGCGATCCTCTGCGTCACACGCATCGCTGCCGGAGGAGCCGGCGATGCGGACGAAGGGGGCGCCCCTGCCATACGTGCTGACGGCGCGAAACGGACAATCCGGCTGGAAAACGGCCGGTTGGGGCTGAGGATCAATCTGAACGGCGGCTGCAGGCTCGACAGCATCTGGATCGGCTCGAAATCGCCTGTCGGAACTGGTCAGGGCGCATACTCCGGGATCCGGATGGGCCCCGTATGGTACACGTCGCGCAGCCTCCGCGGCGATCCCCGTGTCCTCTCCGGAGAGGACTCGGTAAGTATTTCGAACATCCGCTATTCGTGCGGCGATACTGTTGTCGATGAATCGTGGACGTTCGCGTTTGACGGCGAGTCCATCCTCTGGACCATCGACAGGGTGCTCCCGAAGGCGCTGAACATTGACGGCAACGCCTTCCCGGCGTTCGGGTTCGGCAGCATACGTGAATTTGACGCCGCCCTTCTCGGGAACGGCGGGGTCGCCTGGTTCAGGCTGTTCAATGACACCGCGCTCGCTTACGGGGTTCACACCGATCTGCTCAAGTTCTGGAAGGCCGGCGATGAGTGCTGTCTGGAAATCGGCTCCCGGCAGGTCGGCGGATCCTCCGCGGTAACACTCTCCCGGGCCGACTCCTCCCTCACGTGCGCATTCTCTCTCTCTCCGTCGGAACTCGCGTACCGGTTCGACTCAACGACGCATCGAAGGCGGTTTATCCGCGGGTCGGCCGATGTCTGGCAGACCACGGGATATCCGGCCGGGCACTACCGGCAGGTGCTTCGGATCTCCTCTCCTTCCGCGCAGGATGAGCTCGGGCGGGGGACGTTCCGCGGGATCGACGGGGAGGCGGTGACGTCGATACTGAACACGATCGCCCGTCTCGGCGTCATCGACTCACGGCATTACGGGGGGAACAGCTGGCATACACCCTACGGGCCCATCTGCCTGCACGAGCAGTATATCGCCCAGTTTAACGTGGCGATCGACGACGTGAACTACACGGCCGGGTACGCGAAGTGTCTCGACTATTACCGCGATCATGCCATACTCCCCGACGGGAGGGTGAAATCCCGCTGGGCGTATACCGATGAGGATGCCATGCCGGGCACCGCCGACACGCTCGGCTTCTACGAGGCGCAGTGGGGGATCCTTCTTGACTCGAATCCGGATTTTGTGATCAATGTCGCGGACGAATTCGATCAGTCGGGAGACGTCGCGTGGCTGCGGACCCATAAGCAGTCGTGCGAGAAGGTGCTGGATTTCATGCTGAACCGGGACACGGATAGAGATTCGCTCGTGTAGATGATGACGGGTTCACACAGGTAGAA
>PMJQ01000157.1:49864-58347 GCA_003157485.1 Ignavibacteriota bacterium | reverse complement strand
CTTCGGGCCGAGCGTGACCTTAACCGCATCCGCCATCTGGTCGACGCCTCTTTTCAGGGCTGATCGTGCCTCAACGTTATACTGAATCAGTTTTGCTGCCATTGTCATCGTCTCCTTCGATTAAGTTGTGCTCCGCGTTGCTAAATGATCGCGAAAATATCCGCTTCGCGCATGATCATGTATTCTTCCCCCTCGATCGTCACTTCCGTCCCGGAGTACTTGCCGTAGAGCACCTTATCGCCCACCTTGACCTCGGGATGAACTTTGTTCCCGTCATCAGTCACCTTACCCGGACCGATCGCCACGACTTCACCCACAACAGGTTTTTCTTTCGCGGTATCTGGAAGGATGATTCCCCCCCGCGACTTCTCATCGACGGGAGACGGCTTGATCACAACCCGGTCAGCGAGCGGCTTGATTTTCATTGTTTTTTCTCCGTTTATTGTATGTACAGTGTTCCTGTCGGTTTCAGGACATTCTGCCCTTCTACCGGGCGGCTGCCCTTGGTTGGCGGGTGGTTTCACCACTACGGACCGGCTCGAGTATACCGGATCCCGTCGATGGAAGGAATCGACCGCCGGGATGATATGGTAGCTAGCTCCTCATGAGGGGCATTTTTCGTTATTCGTCCCACCCGTGACATGAAAACAATACGCATACTTCTGGTCGAGGATAATCGGATTCTCCGCGAGGGGATTGCGGCGATGGTCAACGGCGAGCCGGACATGAGGGTCGTGGGTTCAACCGGAGGAAATGACAGCATTCTTGAGAGGGTGCAGAAGCTGAACCCCCATGTTGTGCTCCTGGACCTCGGTCTGCGGAGTCAAAACGGCATGCATATTGTCAAGGCGGTCACCACATCGCTCCCAAAAGTCAAGGTGATCGGGATGGGACTTATCCCCTCGCAGCTCGACATCATCGAGTCGGTGGAGGCGGGGGCATCGGGGTTCATACTCAAGGACGCGTCGATCAAGGATTTCCTGGGAACCGTGCGGTCCGTCGCCGGCGGGACAAAAGTCCTCCCCCCTCCGCTCGCAGGGTCGCTCTTTTCACACGTCATCGATCATGCGCTGAAGAATGGGAAAGGATCCCTTGAATCTGCGGTCCGGATGACGAAGCGTGAGCGTGAGATTATTGCTCTCATCGCCGAAGGTCTCAGCAATAAAGAGATCGCGCAGCGTCTCAATATTGCCACGTATACGGTGAAGAGCCACGTCCATAATATCCTCGAAAAACTCGCACTCCACAGCCGGCTTCAGATAGCGCTGTTTACCCGCACAGATGTGCTGTCCTGAGGCCCCCGGTTTCCCTCCGCTGACCGCCCGTATCGCAGATCGTTTTCTCTCTTCTCCATCTGGTAAGGAACTCCTTTCCGCCCGTCTGTGGGGTTAACTCTGTATTCATCCCTTCGCCCTATTACGTTTTGAGTGATTTCTCGGCAAGCTTCCCTGTCATCGTATACAGAGAGGAGGGAACCCATGCGTACACTTGTCGCAATGTTCGTCGTTCTCGCAGCCGTCGGCGTGCTCATCCCGGGGTGCATGTCCGCCACCTCCGATCCCCTGCCCCGCCCGACAGTACAGGTTCGCGGCACCGTGATGACCCTCTCGGGACCCGTGCTGACGGTGGCCACAATAACAGGCCCGCTCCCGCTGCGCCTTGTTCCCCCCACCCGGGTATCGCTCGTGGTCGGTTCGGACCGCGGACACCTCAATGATGGTCTGTACATGGGGGTCACATCAGTCAGGCAGGCGGACGGATCACTCAGGGCGATCGAGGTTCATATCTTTCCGCCAGGCGCGCGCAGGGCGGGCGAAGGGAGCTACGAGTGGGATCTCGCAGGCCTGGGCACCGGTGGAAGGACCGTGACAAACGGGACAACCTCGCACGGCACGGGGAGCGTCGTACAGGCCGGGGCCGGAATGCAGGTCATGGTCGATCAGAACGGGGAGTTGTTCGGGGGAACCCGGGGAAAAAGGGGCGGGGGAACGTCTCTGACACTGCAGTTCAGGAGCGCGTCGATGGACCGTCCTCAGGACCTGATCATTCCGTGGGACGTTCCTGTTGTCAAATTCGAGGCGGGACGGAGGCTGGATTTGAAGCCGGGGGCGCATGTTTTTGTGATCGCGACACGGGAGCTCAACGGCGATTTACGCGTTGATCGCGTTCTTGTGGGAAAGAACGGGCTTGTGCCGTCGCTGTAGATGGTTCGCCCCGTCCGTATTCACAGGATTAACCCCATTTCCATCCTTCTGCAGTATTCCTTTCCGGGCATACAGGTTGTATGATTCACCGGAGGGAGGGAGGGAAGCCTCTCGACATGAAGAGGAAGCGGAAACACATTCCCGGATAAATGCCGGAGGAAGAAAGAGGTATAACATGAACTGGGATCGGGTTGAAGGCCAGTGGAAACAGCGGAGGGGAAAGGCTGTGCGTCACTGGGGGAAAATGATGAACGACGAGCTTGCCGCAATCGCCGGGAAATATGAAGAGCTTGTCGGTCGGCTCCAGGAGAGGTACGGAATTGCCACGGAGGAGGCCCGGGGGCAGGTCGCCAGGTACAAGGACACCGTCGACCAGTTGAAGAAATCGCACGTGAGACTTGTGGACTTGCAGAAAATAATGATCAGAAAAGAGAAAACAGAGAGAGCAAAAAGAGAAAAGTTGCGCGCGAAGAAAAAGGCCCGGTGAGGAATGATGCCTGCACGTCAGCCGGCGGCCGGCGGAGGGATGCCCCGGCGCCAAAAAATCCTCCGGTTCTCGGCTCTTGTTCTCGGCCTCGTTGTGCTTGTCTGCGGTGCGGTGGTCTTCTTTTTTCCGGATGCACTTCTTCAGAGAGTTGTTGAAGGCAGATTGACAACCGCGCTCCGGGAATCCTACCCGGGGGCCTCATTGCGCCTGAGCGGAGTGCACTATAACGTCATGGCAAACAGGATTGCCTGCGATACGGCATGGCTCTCCCGCGACGACTCTTCCTTCACGTGCCGGGTGACGTCCCTTTCGGTGGGCGGGGTGCGATGGATGGGTCTTCTCACCGGGAGAGAGCCCGGAGGTGCTTGTCTGGGAGGTTCTGTCATCGGTGCGGATTCCGTCAGTGTCACGTTCCGGCCGGCAGGCTATGCTGCAGGATGCGGGAAAGTCCGTCTTTCCGGTCCGGATTCCGAGATCGTGGCAGGGTCCGTGGAGATCCGTCCGCTTCTCAACGATAAGTTGTTCTTCAGGGGAAGCAGGTTTAGAAAAACCAGGTTCATCATTGATGCCCGAAGGTGCAGCGTTTCAGGGCTGGCGTGGTCAGACCTCTTGCGGGGCGGGATACTCCACGCGCGCTCAGTTCGACTTCAGGATGTTGCGGCCGATGTGATGATAAACAAAGACAAACCCGCTTCACGCGATTCTGCCGCTCCCCGGATGCCCGGCGAAACCCTTGCGGCGCTGCGGGACACGCTGCGTCTCGATAGCCTGGTACTCACCGGGGGCCGGCTTACATATTGCGAGAGGATGTCGATGGAAAGGAGGCCCGCAACGCTGAATTTTGAGGAGATGGCCTTCCTCGTGACGGGGCTTGCAAATCATGCGGGACCGGACGCCGGTGCGGACATACAGGCCAGCGGGATATTCGCCGGAGGGGGCACGATACATCTTTCGATGCTAATCCCGCTCGTCACGCGCCGGTATTCATTCCGGTATTCCGGAACCGTTGGCGGAATGGACGTGAGGTCATTGAATTCCTTTGTGGAGATTTCCGACAATATGCGGATAAAGTCCGGCACACTCTCCTCGGCGGCGTTCGACATTCATGTCAACGATGGATCCGCCACCGGCACCGTCCATGCGCTGTATAAAAACCTGATAGTCGCCTCGATTGACGCCCGCACGGGGAGCGAGAAGGGGATTCTGGAGAGATTCTCCTCCTGGATTGCCCGGAACGTGACAATACGGACGGCGAACACAACGGACAGGTCGGGCGCCTCGAAAGCAGGCGTTGTGAGTTACGTAAGAAAAAAATCAGATCCGTTCCTCGGGTTCAGCTGGTTTGCACTTCGCAGCGGGGTTGGGAACATTGTCGGATTCTGAACTTGTCCAATCGCCGGGTGTTTGTGAGTGCNNCTCGTAGGCGTGGGGATCGTGCTTGTCATACTCGGCGTCAACGAGTCGAATGCCCTGAGTTCTGACGTCTCCCGGTTCTTTACCGGATCACCGACCGACAGGTCGACCTGGATGATCGCAGGAGGCGTGCTGGCCGCACTCGTTGGATTGATGGGACTGACGCGGCTCTTAAGGCGAAAACGGGACTAATCGGCACGCAGGGCATGCCCGGTGCCGCCCGGCAGAGTGCTTTGCCGCACCAAGGCTCCAATGGATTTTATTTCACGCAATGGAGGGTACTGTAATGCGAGGATCACCAAGCGGTGTTGCCACAGAGAAAAGCCCCAAATCCCCGGCACCTGACGCCGAACCGAGGAAAAGTGCGATCCGCACGCCGACGATAAGCCGGGAGGTCCGGCTGGTTTCCCGGCCGCAAGGGTGGCCGGTCCCTGACAATTTTGCTCTTGTCCGTGTCGAAATGCCCCGTCCGCGGGAGGATCAGGTGCTGGTACGGAACCTGTTCATGTCGGTCGATCCGTATATGCGCGGGCGCATGAACGATGCTCCGTCCTATGTCGCGCCTTTTCAGCTGGATCACGTGTTGGACGGCGCCGCCGTCGGTGAAGTGATCGAGTCCCTGGCGCCCGGGATAGCTCCGGGGGATATTGTCACATCCCGACTCGGATGGCGTGAATACTTCGTTGCGGGAGCCCGTGAAGTCCGCGTTGTCGACCGGGATGTCCGGCCCCTCTCGGCGTATCTGGGCGCGCTTGGCATGACCGGATTGACCGCCTGGGCCGGTTTGAGCCTCGTTGACGTGAAGGCCGGGGAGCGCGTCTTTATCTCCGCGGCCGCAGGAGCGGTCGGAAGTGTTGCCGGCCAGCTCGCGAAGCTGCGCGGCTGCCGCGTCATCGGGAGTGCCGGATCGCCGGAAAAGGTCGCCATGCTTGTCAATGAGCTCGGCTTCGACGCAGCGTTCAATTACAAAGACGGAAACCTCTCCCATCAGATCGAATCCGCCGCACCCGACGGCATCGACGTCTACTTCGACAATGTCGGCGGCGAACAGCTTGAAGCCGCGCTCACGGCCATGCGGCCGAACGGACGCATTGTCGCCTGCGGCGCTATTGCCGGGTACAATGACGGGGCGCCTCCGGCAGGCCCGCGGAACCTCCCGCTCATGATCGGCAAGCGTCTGACGATGAAGGGGTTTATCGTCGGCGATTGGTACGACCGTATGCCCGATTTCCTGAAGGAGATGAAAGGGTTTCTTGCCGGGGGAAAACTCGTCATGAAAGAGACGGTGGTGCAGGGCATCGAACATGCGCCGCACGCGTTCGTCGATCTTCTGCGCGGCGGCAACACCGGGAAGATGATCGTCAAACTCACCGTCGATGAATCCGGTGCAGCCGTCACCGCGGACTGACCCTGTCCGCTCTATCCCTCCAACAACATCATGGTGCGCTATGGCAACGGACGACCGCTTCGGTGAGGATGAAGCGTCAATTGGCACGGACCCCGGAAAACTCCCGCAGCAGTTGCGGCCAGCCGACTTCGAAGGTGAAATGGAAGGAGTGCGGGGGGAGCTGCTCCAGGAGCGGGAGAGGCACGTGCGTACGCTCGCGGATTTCAAGAACTACCGCCGCCGCATTGAACGTGAAGGGAACAGGCTCGCCGAGGCCGGGAAGCGCGAGATGCTCCTGCAGTACATTTCCCTCGTCGACGACCTGGAGAAGGCGCTTCTGTGGACGTCCGGGGAAGAGAGTTCGATGAAGGAAGGACTGGGCGTGATCCGGCAGAAGGCTCTCGCCCTCCTTGAGGCGCAGGAGGTCCGGCCGTTTGACAGCCGGGGGAAGGCATTCACGCCTGACCTTCATGAAGCAGTGGTGCTCGCCGAACGTTCCGACGTTGTACAGGGAACAATAATCGAGGAGCTGCGGCGCGGGTACATGTGGAGAGATGAACTCCTTCGTGCGGCGCAGGTCCGGGTTGCCCGATAATCCGCCGCAGCTGGCGGGGAACAGGATACGATGACATACAAAGACTACTACAGCGTCCTCGGCGTTCCGGCGGCTGCGAGTGCGGCGGAGATCAAGAAAGCGTACAGGAAGCTCGCCCTCAAGTATCATCCTGACAGGGCTAAGGGGGACAGGGGGGCCGAGGAGAAATTCAAGGATATCAACGAGGCGAACGAAGTTCTCAGCGATCCGGAGAAGAGGAAGAAATACGATCGTTTCGGAGCGGACTGGAAGGTCTACGAACAGGCCGGGGCCCAGCCCGGAGGTTTTGACTGGTCGAAATACGCGGGGGACCAGGGTGGACGCGCCCGGTCCGGGAACGGCGGTGCCGCCGGTACGGCATTCGGTGAGGAGGGTGGCGGCGATCTCTTCGAGTTGCTTTTCGGGCAGAGTAGTGCTCGAAAGCGGGGGAGAAGGAACGCCGGCCTCAGAGGAGAGGATCTTGAAGCCGAGACACTGTTTTCGCTGGAAGAAGCATACGCCGGAGCGACGCGGCTCATCCATCTCCACGGTCAGACGATCAGGGTGACTGTGAAGCCCGGCATTGCCGATAAGCAGGTGCTGAGGATCGGGGGGAAGGGGGGAGCCGGGTTCCAAGGCGGGGCGAACGGCGATCTCTTCCTGACGATCAACATTGCTCCACATCCGGAGTTTCGGCGCAGGGGGAATGATCTCTCGTGTGATCTTCCGGTCGGGTTGTACACCGCGGTTCTCGGCGGGAAATCACAGGCGCGGACGCTGCGGGGAACCGTCAATATCGATATCCCGAAAGAGACGCCGAATAACAAGGAGCTTCGGCTCGTTGGCCTCGGAATGCCCGTCTACGGCGACAAAGGTGCGTTCGGCAATCTGTTCGTGCATATTGATGTGCGGGTTCCTGAGCACCTGAGCGGAGAGGAAATCGCCCTTTTCGAAAAACTCGCAGCCCTGCGGAAGTAATCCCCCCCCACATCTCCCCCCGGATCGACCCCGCATCTCCGCCCTTCCCATTGAGGAGGGATTAACTCCTGATTCATCCCTTCGAATCATGGAAAACGCCGCGAAAACAGGTACTCTTCCTTACAATTGTTCACGAGTCTACACTCGAAGGTGACAAATCATGAAAAAAAGAGGCCTGCATTCGCATCGTAATGTCCTTGCCAAAACCCCCACAAACATACAGGGATTGGATGAAATCACCGGCGGAGGTCTGCCGGCGGGAAGACCCACGCTCGTGTGCGGCGGCGCCGGCTGCGGCAAAACGCTCCTGGCGATGGAGTTTCTGGTACGGGGAGCGACGGAATACAACGAACCGGGGGTCTTCATCTCGTTTGAAGAAACTGAAAAAGAACTCACGGCGAACGTCGCTTCGCTGGGGTTTGACCTGACCGACCTCGTGAAGCGGAAAAAAATCTGGCTTGAGCAGATCCGCGTCGAGCGGGGAGAAACCTCGCAGAGCGGCGATTACAATCTCGAGGGGCTTTTCATACGAATCCATCTCGCGATAGAGTCGATCCATGCGAAACGCGTGGTCCTTGACACAATCGAATCGCTCTTCTTCGAATTGCCGGACCCGCATATCCTCCGCGCGGAGCTGCGGCGCCTGTTCGGCTGGTTGAAAAGGAAAGGCGTGACGACGATAATTACGGCCGAACGGGGGGACGGTTCGCTGACGCGGCAGGGTTTGGAGGAATACGTCTCCGACTGCGTCATTCTCCTCGATCACCGCGTGACGGATCAATCGTCGATACGCCGGCTGCGGATCGTCAAATACCGGGGCTCGACACACGGGACGAACGAGTATCCGTTCCTCATTGATGAAGACGGCTTTTCCGTCCTGCCGGTTACTTCTCTCGGTCTCAATTACCGTTCGTCCCAGGAGAGAATCTCCTCGGGCATCCCGCGGCTCGACACAATGCTCTCGGGGAAGGGGTACTTCCGGGGGAGCACCGTCCTTGTCTCCGGCACCGCCGGGACGGGGAAGACGAGCATCGCCACGCAATTCGTGGATGCGGCATGCAGGAGGGGGGAGCGTGTTCTCTTCTTCACGTTCGAAGAATCTCCGGGCCAGCTCATCCGCAATATGCGTTCGATCGGGATCGACCTGGAGCAGTGGGTGAAAAAAGGTCTTCTCCGGTTCCATGCGACGCGTCCCACGCTGTATGGACTCGAAACGCATCTGACGACCTGCATCAAAATGGTCAACAGCTTCAAGCCGGCGGTCGTTGTCCTTGACCCCATCAATGCGTTCGTTGTGGGGGAGAATCAGGTCGAAGTCAAGACCATGTTGCTGCGACTTGTCGATTTTTTCAAGATGAACAGGATTACCGCGTTCTGCACAAGCCTCACGTCCATCGAAAGCAACATCGAGACGACCGACATTTATGTCTCTTCTCTGAT
>PMJQ01000157.1:34200-49808 GCA_003157485.1 Ignavibacteriota bacterium | reverse complement strand
GGTGTGCTGACAGGGTCGGCGCGCCTCTCGCAGGAGACGAAAGACGATGCGGACCGGCTCCTGCGCCAGCAGGAGATTCTCCGCAAACAGTTCGACCTGGAGCGCAAGCGCGAATCAATGGAGGCAAAAATCACGCTTCTCCGGACCGAATTCCAGGCCATGGAATCGGAAGCGCTGAATGAAATCGGGGAGGACAGAGGAAGAACGAAAGTCGTCATCCAGGACAGGGTCAAGATGGCAAGGAGCCGGAAAGCGGACGCTTAAAGAGTTCGGCCCGAATACATTCGAAATTGCAGTTCAAATAGAGGATAGTACCGTGGGGATCAAACAGAAGAAAGTGAACTCGCGAAGGCGGAAAGGTCAGCCGTCTGCAGGAAGAAGGGAGAGGTGGGTCCTGCGTCTGTATATCGCCGGAAAGAGTTCCCGGGCCGTCACGGCGTTGAGGAATCTGAGAGTCATCTGCGAAGACCAGTTGAACGGAAGATACAGGATCGAGGTAATAGATCTGCTGAAAAATCCCCGGCTCGCGCGCGACAACCAGATTCTGGCAGTCCCCACGCTTGTGCGAAAACTCCCTCTGCCTGTCAGGAACATCATCGGCGATCTCTCCGACACGGAGCGCGTCCTTGTCGGCCTCGACATCAGAGAACGATCCGCGGGCCGGGGTTGATGCGTGTCTTGTTCCTGTTCTCCTTCTCACCGTCAGAAGACGGCGCGTTCTCTTACTTCAATCAGGAATAGCGGATGGACGATGCCGTCCTTATCGGATACCTCGGCAACAAGGAAGAAGCCCGCAATGCTCTTAGGCAACTGAGGAGAAAGGGGTACCGCCGCGCCGGATACGTGAACAGGAGCGCGGACGGAAAGCTCCACAGGCGCGACCCGTTCCGTTCCCGCGCGATCTCTCTCGTGGTCATGTGCGCCTTTTTCGGAGGAGCGCTGATCGCCGGGTTTATCGCCCTGTTTTCCTGGACGGGTCCGGCCGGCATGGACGCGGTGCCGATTGCGGTATCCTCTGCCGGTTTGATCGGAGCGCTTCTGGGTCTGTTGTCGATCCGCCGTTCAAAATCCGGGGTGGACCTCACACTGTTCGATGACCATTCCCGGTGGCTGGTGCCGGGCGAGACGGTCCTGATACTTCATGCGCCGGTGGAATCCCTGAGCATCCCGGCGGCGATTCTCCTGGGAAGCGGGGAGGTACCTCCCGCTCTTTTCATCCTCCGTTCGTTCGACGAGACGCCGGGTGGAGATGACTGGATCTCCGCTCCCTCCCTCAGCCCTTCGCAGCTGCAGGAACATGCTCGGGATCTGGCCGCCGCGCATGAGGTGGGGGGGCATCATCCCCGTGGTGTCGGCCAGCTCAGGAATGTGGAGCGAAACCGTCTGTGGGTCCACCGGGCCTGCCTTGCACTTGCAGGAGCGAGCAGCCTTGAACAGGGGCTGCCGCCGAGCGCCGGGTGGCTTCTCGACAACGAGTATATTCTCGAGAGTAACGCGCGGGGGATCCTGCGCAACCTGCCGCGTCGTTATTACCGGCAGCTGCCGCTCCTTGTAAACGAGCCCGACCGGAATCTCCCGAGGATTTACGGCCTGGCGCGGGAGCTCGTCTCCCGCACGGACCTGCGGCTTGACAGGGAAAACATCCTCTCATTTATCGCGGCGTATCAACGTGTCGTGCCGCTCTCCATCGGCGAGCTGTGGGCCGTTCCCCAGATGCTCCGCATGGCGCTCCTCGAAGCGATCCAGCAGATTGCCTGGAGAGCGCTGACGGAGGTGCATGAATGCGGCATAGCGAATTTCTGGGCGAACAGGCTCATTGCGGTCAACCGGCAGGACCCGCACCAGATATTCTCGATCCTGGCGGAGCTTGCGAAGACCCACCCGAGCCCCAGCCCCTATTTTGCATCGCAGCTCATGGACTACCTCTATGACGAGGGACCCGTCATGGAGCCCGTGCAGCGCTGGCTTGAGCGGAAATTTCAGCAATCCCTGAACGATCTCGGGCAGCGGGCGAAAGGCCGGCAGGCGCGGGATCAGCTCTCCGCGGGAAACGCGTTTTCGAGCCTGCGCCATCTCGATCTCCTCGATTGGAATATATGCTTTGAAAAGCTGAGCCGCGTGGACGAGGTTCTCAGGACTGATCCGGCCGGCGTCTACGGGCGGATGGATTTCGATACGCGCGACCGGTGCAGGCGGGCGATTGAGGATCTGCGCCGGGGCTCCGGACTGGCCGAGGAGAAGATCGCCCGGGGAGCCGTCGACCTCGCAATCCGGGCGCTCGGTGGTCCGGATGCGGATACGCGATGGACGCATGTCGGGGCGTACCTGATCGGTGAAAAGAGGGGGGAGCTTGCGAAGAAACTCGGCTGCCGGGAGTCTTTGGGCTACCGTGCCCTGCACTGGACGTACCGCCATCACGCGGCCGTCTATCTCGCCGGACTCTGTTTCTTTTCGGCTGCGGTGATCTCCCTCCTTCTCCGGATCGGGCTCTCCGGAGAATCTCCGGACATCCGGTTCCTTGTCGCGCTCCTCCTTGTCCTGCCGGCGAGCCAGCTCTCCCTGGAGATCATGAACTATCTCATTATGCGTCTCCTCCCGCCGCGCGCTCTCCCGAAGATGGACTACAGGGAGTCCGGGATTCCGGACGCCTGCCGGACGATGGTTGTCGTCCCCATGATGCTCGCGGACATGGAGACGATTGCCGCCGAGTCGGAAAAACTCGAAATCCGCTACCTCTCGAACAAGGGGCAGAATCTGCTTTTCGGCCTCTTCACGGATTATATCGATGCGGCGCAGGCTCACTGCGAGTCAGACGAGGCGCTCCTCCGCGCGGCAACGGCGTCGATCGAAGAGCTCAACCGCCGGTACGGTCCCGACCGGTTCTTTCTTTTCCACAGGGAGCGGGAATGGTCCGAATCCGAACGGCAGTTTATCGGCTGGGAACGAAAACGCGGAAAGCTTGAAGAACTCAACCGGCTGATTGTCGGCACGAGAAATCCGGGGGCTCCTCCGCTCGTCCGGGTCGGCAACGTGGACAAACTCGCCGATGTGCGGTATGTGATCACGCTTGACGCCGACACGCAGCTCCCCCATGGTACCGCCCGGAGGCTTATCGAGACGATCGCGCACCCGCTCAACGGCGTGCGTTATGACGGCCAGGGGCGGGTTGTGGACGGCTATGCGATCATCCAGCCCCGTGTGAGTCCATCCCTCCCCAGCACGAGCGGATCCCCGTTCAGCAGGCTCTTTGCCGATCCCGTGGGGATCGATCCATATACAAATGCGGTCTCCGATGTCAACCAGGATCTCACAGGCGAGGCGTCGTACCACGGCAAGGGGATATACGACGTGCGTGTGTTCAGCAAGGTCCTCACCGGCAGGTTTCCCGAGGGGCTCCTTCTCAGTCATGACCTCATCGAAGGGGCTCACGTCCGCGTGGGCCTTGCAAGCGATATCGAGCTCTACGATGAGTTCCCCCGGGATTATCTGGGGTTTATCAGGCGGCAGCACCGGTGGATCCGTGGGGACTGGCAGATCGCAGAGTGGATATTGCCGCGTGTACCAGGGCCGGATGGAGAGAGAGTCCCTAACCCGCTTTCATGGTTTAATCGCGGCAAAATCTTCGACAACCTTCGCCGGAGTGCCCTTCCCGCGTTCAACCTCGCGCTTCTCGTTGCGTCGTGGATGATTTCGATCGAGGCGGGTGTCGTTGCGGTCACAGTCGTCGCGGCGAACCTTCTTTTTCACTCGCTGGCGCAACTGCTCACCTCGGCCACGACCCGGCACGGGATGAAGGAATTGGCCCCTGGGAGAGTGATGCACGATCTGCTGCGGGTGATCGCCGAAGCGGTCCTGCTTCCCTATCAGGCCTGGATCGCGCTTGACGCGATCACGCGTGCGCTCTACCGGCGCTATCTGTCGCACCGGGGGCTTCTGGAGTGGGCCTCAGCGCAGGTGTTGCACGACCGCGCCCGGTCCGGATCGGCCTGGCTCCTTTTTTCGATGGGCGCGGCGAGCCTCTTCAGCGTGGTCCTTGGTCTTGCAGTCTGGTTCGCGGTCCCGCAGAACCTCTGGCTTGCCGCGCCCTGGCTCGCGCTCTGGTTCGTCTCCCCCCTGGTTGGCTGGCTTCTCAACCGGCGTCCTGAACAACGAGAGCCGCGGTCGCTCGTGTCGAAGGACGACAGGCAGTTTCTCCGGATTATTGCCCGGCGCACGTGGCGGTATTTCACCGATTTCGTCAACGAGAAATCTTCCTGGCTTCCCCCGGATAACTACCAGGTGTCATATCAGAACAGACTGGCGATGCGGACGAGCCCGACAAACATTGGTCTCTGGCTTGCCAGCGTCGCCGCGGCGCACGATCTCGGGTACGTCACGGTGGATGAAGTTATCCAGAAGCTGACGCTGTCGATGGGGACGATTGCCGGTCTGGAGCGCCATGAAGGGCATCTCCTCAACTGGTATGATATTCAGACACTTCTTCCGCTGACTCCGCGGTACGTTTCGACAGCCGACAGCGGGAATCTGATAGGCGCCCTCTGGTCGATCGAACACGGACTTGCGAAGATCAGTCATGAGCCCCTCTTCGACCGCGAAGCATTCGCGGGATTCAGGGACGCCGGGCAGATCCTGAGGCAGTCCCTGCTTACAGGACAGCCTTCCCCTCCGGATACGCGCGTCCTCGATACATTGCTGAAGAGATGGGAGTCTCCCCCTTCCGGGATCGCGGAATTGATCGCGATGCTCCGGCAGACGGAACATGACGTCGGAGATATTGTCGCCGCCGGAACTGCCGGGGGGGAGGGGGCGTACTGGGGAGAGCAGGTCCGGAACCAGATCGGAGCATGGCTGAACATTGCGGATCGCTACCTTGTATGGATTGAAATCCTGGGTGAGAAATCGGCGGAGGAGGCCGGACTGATGGATCCGAATGCCCGGGATGCATTCCGCGGCGCGCTTCTGTGCGCGCCGTCTCTTCACGACCTCGCCAGCGGGAATCTTGCATGGGTCCCGTATCTCAGGGGAAAGCGTGAAGAAGAGAAAGCTGACGACAGCGGGATAGCCCTCTGGATCGACCGCGCTCTTGAGGCCCTCGACAAATCGAAATGGCTCGCGGGTGAGGTGCTTGCAGCCGGTGCTCAACTGGCCCTGGATATCCACCGGCTGAGCGAGTCCATAAATATGCGATTCCTCTATGATGTCCCCCGGAGGCTTTTCTCCATCGGGTACAATGTTTCTGAGGGGCGGCTGGATCATGCCTACTACGATCTCCTTGCAAGCGAGGCGCGCCTCGGGAGTTTCGTTGCGATCGCACGGGGGGACATACCCGCCGAACACTGGTTCGCAATGAGCAGGCCGTACGGCGCCGTAGGTCGGCGCGAGGTCCTCCTGAGCTGGACCGGCACGATGTTCGAGTACCTGATGCCGCTCCTGTTCCAACGGTCATACCCGAACTCGATGCTTCATAAAGCGACGGGTGACGCCGTCGCGGTGCAGATCGCGTATGGCCGCAGGCACCACGTGCCGTGGGGAATTTCGGAATCCGCCTCCGCCGATCTGGACGTTCAGAAGACCTATCAGTACAGCGCCTTCGGCGTCCCGGAACTCGCGCTCAAGCGCGGCCAGGTGGAAAAAATCGTGATTGCCCCCTATGCCACTCTTCTGGCCCTGGCGCTGGCCCCGGGGGAGACTGTGCGCAATTTGAAACGGCTGGCCGGCCTGGGGATGCTGAATGGCTACGGATACTACGAAGCGATCGATTTCAGCCACCAGCCGGATCGCGAAGGGGAAGCCGGTGCGATCGTGCGTGCCTATATGGCCCACCATCAGGGGATGGGTTTTCTTTCGCTCATCAATTTCCTTCGCAGCAACACCCTTCAAAACGCCTTTCATGCCGACCCGCGCGTGCGGGCGGTCGAGCCCCTGCTCCATGAGCGCATCCCGCACCTTCCCCCCCTGGATCAGGTCTCCGAACATGTGCGCGTTGCATCCGTCGCCGCCGTCGGCGAAACCGCTCTCTCGGTGAGCCAGTTCGATACCCCCAATACGTCGACGCCGCGGACGCAGCTTCTTTCCAACGGCCGGTACTGCCTGATGGTGACAAATGCCGGGGGCGGCTACAGCCACTGGCGCGACATCGAGATCACGCGCTGGAGGTCGGACCGGACAGAGGATCCCTGGGGGACATTCTGCTACATTCGTGACGCGGATTCCGGCCGTCTCTGGTGCAATACCTACCAGCCCGTCGGGGGGGGCGTTGAAGGATTCAGCGCCAACTTCTCGATTGACAGGGCGGTGTTCCGGCGCGTCGACAGCGACATCGAAAGTGAGACCGAAATCATCGTTGCACCGGAAGATGACGTCGAGATCCGGCGTATGACGATGATAAACCGTTCCCTCCGGACGCGCCGTCTCGATCTGACGTCCTACATCGAGCTCTCGATGGCGACGCACAACGCGGATCGCCAGCACCCCGCGTTCAACAAGCTCTTCATACAGACGGAGGCGGTGCCGGAGCAGAATGCACTTCTCGCCCACCGGCGGCCCCGCGAGGCCGGCGATTCTCCGATATGGGTGGGGCACCGGTTTACGCTCGAACAGGCTGACGACGTCCCTCTCCGATTTGAAACCGACCGTGCGCGCTTCATCGGCCGGGGGCGCACGCTCGCCGCACCGATGGGCGCAGTCCAGGATCCGGGGGACAGCCAGGGTTTCGTCATCGACCCCGTACTCAGTCTGCGTCAGGAGTTGACTCTCGGTCCCCGTCAGCGCGTCCAGATTTCGATGATTCTCGCGGCGGCCGGAACGCGTGCGGAAGTCCTGGGCCAGCTGGCGAAGTACGGCGATACCCATGCCATAGACCGCGCGATGGAGCTTGTATGGGCCTCGGCCCAGCTTGAGCTGCGTCTCCTCAGGATCCAACCCGATGAAGCGCGGCGATACCAGAAGCTGGCGAGCCATCTCCTCTTTCCCAATCCGCTTTTGCGTTCCCCGTCGGAACGCATCATGAAAAACCGCAAAGGCCAGTCGGGGCTGTGGGCGTATGCGATTTCCGGGGACCTCCCCATAGCCCTTGTTGCCGTCGGCGAAGAGAATGATCTGGTCCTGGTGCGCCAGATGCTTCAGGCGCACGCGTACTGGCGGATGCATGGACTTGCGACAGATTTAGTCATACTAAACGAGGAGGCGGGCGGTTACCGCCGACCGCTTGATGAAGCGCTGGGACTCCTGATCAAGGCCCACGGTCCGCCCCCGGGGGAGGACCGGCGTGGAGGCGTGTACCTGCGGAACGAGGATCATATCCCGGCGGAAGACCTGACTCTTCTGAGGACCGTGGCAAGTGTCGTCGTTGTCGGGGCGCGCGGGTCGCTTCCCCAGCAATTCGGCCTTTCGATGGAAGCCAACGATGTCCCCCGATTTGCAGGCTCGAAACGCGATCTCCGGGACGCCTCGGCTGCGCTCCCTTTCATGGATCTTGCGTACTTCAACAGTCTTGGAGGGTTCACGCCGGAAGGGCGTGAATACGCGATCTATCTGGGCCCGGGGATACACACGCCCGCGCCGTGGGTTAACGTTATCGCCAACCCCGGCTTCGGCACGATCGTGAGCGAGACCGGCGCCGGCTTCACATGGCAGGGGAACAGCGAGCGGAACAGGCTCACGGAGTGGTCGAATGATCCCGTGATGGATCCTCCATCGGAAGCGCTCTACATAAGGGATGAGGAATCGGGCGTTTTCTGGACCCCCTGTGCGTCGCCGATTCGTGAAGAGACCGCGTACCGCGCGCGGCACGGAGCGGGGTACACGGTGTTCGAGCACAACAGCCACGGGATCGAACAGGAACTTACGGTCTTTGTCCCCGTCGACGACCGTGGGGGAGAGCCGGTGAAGATTCTTACGCTTTCTCTCAGGAACGATTCCGGCAGGCACCGCAGGCTCTCGGTGACGCACTATGCGGAATGGACTCTGGGTGAATTTCGCGAGTCATCACAGATGCATGTTGTCACCCACTGGGATGAAGAAGTCGAAGCGCTGATCGCCCGGAATTACTACAATCCTGACTATGCCGACAGGATCGCATTTGCGGCAATGAGCGAACCCGCCGGATCGTACACGGGAGACAGGACGGCTTTTCTGGGTCGCAACCGGTCGATGAAAAACCCGGCGGCGATGAGGCGAACCCGGCTCTCCCGGCGAACCGGAGCAGGCCTGGATCCGTGTGCGGCAGTGCAGTCGATGGTGAGCCTCGCTCCCGGCGGACAGATCGCGATCACCTGCGTCCTGGGGCAGGCCCGTTCGATGGAGGAGGTGCATGCCCTTGTTCGACTCTGCCGGGATGCGAATGCCGTCGAAGCTGCGTTCGCCAGGACGAAAACATGGTGGGACGACCGGCTCGGCGCCGTCGAGGTCCATACCCCCGAGCTGGCCGCGGATTTCCTTGTGAATCGCTGGCTTCTTGTTCAGGCTGTCTCCTGCCGTCTCTGGGCCCGATCCGCGTCGTATCAATCCGGCGGCGCTTTTGGATTCCGCGATCAATTGCAGGACGTGATGGCTCTTGTGTATGCGCATCCCGCACTTGCCCGCGAACACATACTTCTCGCGGCGAGCCGTCAGTTCTCGGAGGGGGACGTTCAGCACTGGTGGCATCCTCCCGGCGGCATGGGGATCCGCTCAAGGATCTCCGATGACCTCCTGTGGCTCCCGTTTGTGATGACACAGTACGTAAGGATTACCGGCGATGCGGGAATCCTGCGGGAGATGATCAGCTTCCTTGACGCACCCGTGCTGAAGGACGACCAGGTCGAGAGTCTTCAGACCCCGGGGATCTCCCCGGAACGCGCGTCGCTCTTCGAGCACTGCCTGCGGGCGGTCACGCACAGCCGGAAGTTCGGAGCGCATGGGTTGCCTCTGATGGGGTCCGGTGACTGGAACGACGGCTTGAATCTCGTCGGGGCCGGAGGGAAAGGGGAGAGCGTGTGGCTCGCGTGGTTTATGGCGGAGGTCCTGAAGGGGATGTCCGAGATGTCAGGCCTTCTTGGGCGGACGGACATTGCCGTAGCCTATGATCGGGAGCGGCAGGACCTCGTAGACCGTGTCGAAACGTCCGCGTGGGACGGGGAGTGGTATATCCGGGCGACGTTCGATGACGGATCCCTTCTTGGGTCGTCCACGAACGCGGAAGCGAAGATCGATTCTCTCCCCCAGTCATGGGCGTGGCTGAGCGGCGCCGCGCGGCCTGACAGGGCGGAGCAGGCGCTGGAATCTGCGTGGAGACGTCTTGTCCGGGCGGATGATGGTCTCGTCCTTCTCTTTGAACCCCCCTTTGATACGATGGAGCCGTCGCCAGGGTACATCAAGGGGTACCCGCCCGGAGTCAGGGAGAACGGCGGTCAGTACACTCACGCTGCGGTGTGGATGGCGATGGCAATGGCGCGGAGCGGAGACGGCACAAGGGCGGCGGGCATTCTGCGCATGATCAATCCCATAGAACGCGCACGTGACCCGCTGAGCGTGTGGCGCTATGGCGTCGAGCCGTACGTGATCGCTGCGGACGTCTACAGTTTACCGGGGCGCGTGGGCCAGGGGGGATGGTCATGGTATACGGGCTCGGCCGGTTGGATGTACAGGGCGTGGGTGGAAGAGATCCTCGGACTGCACGTGCGGGGGGAGTTCATGAACATCGATCCGGTCATCCCGGGATGGTGGGACGGGTTCCGGATTATCTACCGTCACGGCGAATCGGTCTACGAGGTTCACGTGAATAACCCGGATCACTGTGAGAATGGCGTCTCCCGGGTCGAAATGGACGGTGAGTGGGTGCCGGGGGGCATGATCTCCCTTGGGAGGGAGCTTGTGAAGCACCGGATCGTCGTGCGCATGGGAAAAGAGGATGCGGAGGAATCTACCGGTGTGCGAAATTCCACTCTCCCATACCGCCGCGTAGATTCCCCGCGGTGAACCCGTTTTTCTTCAGCAGGAGCGCCGCGCTCGCGCATCATCTCGCACTCCGGACCGGAGCAGAGTCTTTCAGAAACACAATGTACTCGCTATTCCAGTAATCGTATCTGTCCACGATCGTGAGTGATGAATTCCCGAGCAGGCTCTCCTCCGTAAGTCCCGTCTGAAAAAACCGGGGGTTTGAGGAATACGGATCCCAGAGTATCAGGCAGCGTGTGTATTTTGCGAGCTTCCGGGCATCCAGCTTCTCGTAATGCGGCCCTCCCGAAGGGGCCACGTCGAGGGCGAACGCCGCGAGTGAGTTGTTGCTCAGCAGTGTAAGATCGGGGTACGCCCTGTGGACGGCCCGTGTCATCTCGAGGACGATTTTTTCGTAGTTCTCCCACCTGCGGGGATGCGTCGTCAGCGTGCAGTTGAATATGACGAGACAGAAAACGGCGAGAGAAAGTGCAAGCTTCCACCCCTCTCGCTTCAGCGACTCGAGGGCTTCCGAGAACCCGAACACGGATACAAGACCGACGAAAGGTCCGACGACCGCAATGTACCGGAATTCGCCGATGCTCCCCGTCCAGTGGAAGTACTCCGCTCCGGCCAGCGTATTGACAACGATGTTGAGTGCTATAAGGAAGAAGAGGAGTCCAAACTCGGCGATCCTCCTGTGCCGGATGATGAGGATGAAGGCTCCGGCAAACAGGAGGACCTGTGCGATCCCGAAGATCCTGTGCAGATTTTCCGCGTAATGCATGACGGGAATCCCGGGGACGTACTTTCCAAGATGGGAAAAAACCGACCACTCGGTGAAGAACGTCATGACGTTCCCCGAGATCACTGCGGAAGTCCCTATCCAAATCGCGGGACCGATAAGCACAAGGGGGAGGATGCGCCACTCCTTTCGCCGGAGGGAAAGAAGGAAGAGGAGGAGCGCGAACCCGAACATCTCAAACCGGAAGAGAAAGACCGCCGAGGCAATGGCAAGGCTCCACCCGTGCCTTCCCTTCAGATGATACATGTAGGAAAGCGACAGCACGAGCGCGGCCGGCATCTCGGCCAGGCATGCATAGGAAATGTCGAAAAGGACCGGCTGGAGCCCCGTGAGTATGATGACCCATGCTGCATGGCGGATATTCATAAGGACCGCGGTGCGGTATGTGACGAGAAGGAGACAGATGTACAGGACGAGAGAGAAGAACATGGCACACGTGTGCCCGAACTGTGCCGGCAGGGCGAAGAGCCACAGAAGCCCCGGCCGGTGCCATGTCTCGACCGTATACGGGAGGGCGGTCAGGACAAACCGGCTGTAGAGATAATGAGCACACTCATCGACCGGGAAGAACCCCTGTGAGCGGAGAATCCAGACTGATTCGATGACTGCCACGACGCCGAGGAAGAACGGGAGAAGCGGATTGTTCAATCGGATCTTCATGAAAGCCACTCAACCTGAGGTTGTTCAGGACATCCGGTATCGTCACTGGTCATGAATCGGCCTGGCGGGGGTTAACTCCGTTTCCATCCTTCCAGCCTATGGTATCCCGGGGCGAACCCGGACATATTTGATATAACCAAATGAAAGGAAAATATCATGCGTTCCATGCTTATTTCTGCCGCAGTCCTGTTCCTGTTCGGCACAGCCTGCGCACAGCACCTGAGCATCAATATCGGCGTCCAGCCGGTCTGGGGCCCGGTCGGCTATGACCACGTTGAATACTACTACCTTCCCGATATCGATGCCTATTACTACGTTCCCCAGCATCAGTTCATCTACCTTGAGGGAGGGCAGTGGCGGCGGTCGGAAAACCTGCCGGGGCGCTACGGAAAATTCGACCTGTACAATTCCCATAAAGTCGTTGTCAACGAGCGGACGCCGTACAGGCACTCACAGGTCTACAGAGACAAATACGGCTCATTCAAGGGAGCCCACGATCAGCAGCCGATTCGCGACAGCCACGAAACAAGGTATTTCGTGAATAAGGACCACCCGGAACACGCGAAATGGGCCGAACAGAACAGGGAGGGGAACCGCGGCAATGGAAATGGAAGAGGGGGGAGAGGAAAGAACGGCAACGGAAGAGGGAACGGCCAGGAGAGATAAAGCGCGGATGATCTGAAACGGGAACGGCCCCGCTCTGCACAAGCGGGGCCGTTCGTCTTCAAGCCGCGTTCACCGCGCCTAGTAGTTCGACCAGCCGGCGCTGCTGGAATCCGATGAGTAGGAGTCCATCTTCTTGTGCTCCTCCTTCTTCCGTCCGGGTTGAGTCTGCCGCCTGTCGTTACGCGGCGCAACCCTCCCCGACTGGGGGTTCCGTTTGTCATTGCGCGGAGCTGTCCGGCCCGACTGCGTGTGCCGGTTTTCCTGATGAGGCGCGTTCCGACCGGGACCTGTATGCCGCTGGTCGTTGCGGGGCGCCGGGCGCCCGCTCCTGTGGGTGGAGGAGTCGTGCGCTGCCGCGTGCTCCTGGTGGGGAGCCGCCGTAAATCCGGGATACGCGTTCACGACGTACCGTTTCCCTACGAACTTTTCGATCCGCGTCAGGTACTGGAGTTCTTCGCGCGCGACGAACGTGATGGCGTCTCCGCTCGCGCCCGCTCTCCCGGTCCGGCCGATGCGGTGTATGTAGTCCTCCGGGTACTGGGGGATGTCATAGTTGACGACATGTGAAATGCCGCTTACGTCGATCCCCCGGGCGGCGATGTCGGTCGCCACAAGAACCCGGAATTTTCCTTCCTTGAATCCCTCGAGCGCCTTCTCCCTCTGGGATTGAGTCCGGTTCGAGTGGATCGCGGCGGAGGCAATGCCCGTCCTTTCGAGGCGCCTGCTGATCTTGTCGGCCCCGTGCTTTGTCCTGGAGAAGACGAGAACGCTCTGCATCCTTTCCGCCTCCAGCGCGTGAACGAGGAGGTCGATCTTGGACCCCTGCGGGGCGCTGTAGAAGTGCTGGACGATTGTCTCCGCCGGATTGCGGCGTTCCCCCACCTGGACGGTCTGAGGGTCGTGCAATATGTTCGACGCGAGCGATTTGATGTCGGGCGAGATTGTTGCGGAGAAGAGCATCGTCTGCCGTTTCGACGGAATCGCGGCGATGATTTTCTTGACGTCGTTGATGAATCCCATGTCGAGCATCCTGTCCGCCTCGTCGAGGACGAGTATCCGGATCCCCGAGAGATCGACGGTCCTGCGCTGCATGTGATCCAGCAGTCTTCCGGGCGTGGCGACGACGATATCCGTGCCGCGGCGGAGAGCCTTTACCTGCTGGTCCATCCCTGCACCGCCGTAGATCGAGACGGACCGGAGGGAGAGGAACTTCCCGTATTTGACTGCAGAGAGCTGAACCTGCTGGCAGAGCTCCCGTGTCGGCGTGAGAACGAGCGCCCGGGGAATCTTACCCCCGGCGGGCGTGCCGTTTCCCGGCGCAAGATGGTGGAGTATGGGGAGAACGAATGCCGCTGTCTTCCCCGTCCCGGTCTGTGCGCATGCGATGACGTCTTTCCCCGCAACTGCGGGTGCAATGGCAAGCGACTGGATGGGGGTGGGCACCGTATATCCCGCTGCGCCGATCCCCTTGATGATGTGGTCTGAAAGACCAAATTTTGTAAAACCCATGAAACAAACCTCTAGTGTGAAATGATAATTAAGTGATCCCGTCAGCCCGGACATAGTCTCGGCAACGAGAGAGTCTACTCTACCATGAAACCGGCTGGGATCAGGAACGCAGGAGGGTGGGTTGCATTCATCATCGGAAAGCGAGTCTCGCGTCCGCTTCCGAGCAGGGTCGTTCGGTTGCGGTATGCTGCTGGTATGCAGTGCAACAATATAAACATCGTTTCGCTCAATTCCTAATAATTTCTTATATTTCCTGTAACCAGGTTCGACACCCCACGAGAACAGCATGGATTCCATGAATACGTCAGCAGATGTCGTGATCGTCGGCGCAGGCCCGGGAGGTCTTTCCTGCGCCATAGAGGCGAAAAACGCGGGGCTCAGCGTCATCGTGCTTGAAAAAGGGAGCCTCGTTGATTATATCCGCAGGTTTCCGGCGAACCTCGTCTGGTTTTCCACACCCGAGCTCCTCGAGATAGGGGGAGTCCCGTTCGTAATATCCACAGTCCGTCCGACGCGCGTCGACACGCTGAATTACTACCAGAAGGTCGTCAGATTCCACAGGCTTGACGTCAGGTGCTTCGACGGGGTCAGGACTATCCACCGTTCCCCGGAAGGGTTTGAGATCGGGACTGCCGGAGGTGCCCTTTACACGGGACGGAATGTCGTGGTCGCGACGGGATACTTCGACAACCCCAACCGGCTCGGCGTGCCCGGTGAGGATCTCCCCCATGTCCGGCACTACTACGATGAGCCGTTCATGTACTTCGATTCAGACGTCGTCGTTGTCGGGGGGAGAAATTCGGCGGTGGAGGCCGCGCTCGACCTTTACAGGCACGGTGCGAGGGTCCGCCTGGTCCACCGCGGCGAGCGTCTCAGCGAGGGGGTGAAGTACTGGATACTCCCCGACATCGAGAACAGGATCAAGGCGGGTGAGATACAGGCGTCATTCCGCTCCACTGTCCTGACAATCCAATCCGGGGCGGTGACAGTGAAAACGCCCGGCGGAACAGAGCGCCTCCCCGCGGCGTTCGTCTTCATACTCGTCGGCTTTCACCCCGACGTCACGCACATGCGTGAATTCGGGATCAGAATCGATCCGGAGACGCTCGCTCCGGAGCACGACCCGTCGACGCTTGAGACAAACGTCCCCGGAATGTACGTTGCGGGCTCCGCCGTCGCGGGGAAGTACAACAACAAGATATTCGTCGAGAACGGCCGGCTTCACGGGCGCGTCATCGTCAGTGCGATTCTCGCCTCCGTCGCTTGAGAAATCTTGATTCTCTCCCCTTATTTCTGTACTTTTAAAAATATGTCCGATCCAACCCTCCGCCGGGCGCGCCGGGCGGAAACGCACATTCCATCCGCAATGCATGGAAAGGTCCCTAATGAAGGAAGGCAAAATCGTCCAGGTTATCGGACCCGTTGTCGATATCGAGTTCTCGGACGGCTCACTCCCGGAAATCCTCAATGCCATCAGGATCCCCCGCACCAATACCGAGGGACAAAAGGAGGACCTGATTGTGGAGATCCAGCAGCATCTCGGCGACAACCGTGTCCGCACAATCGCCATGGATTCAACGGACGGCCTCGTGCGGGGGATGAAATGCATAGATACAGACAGCCCGATCACGGTCCCCGTGGGACCCGCGACGCTCGGGCGCCTCATTAACGTCATCGGTGACGGGATTGACGGGCTGGGAGAGATCAAAGCCGAAAAACGGTACGCGATCCACCGGCCCGCTCCGGCGTTTGAAGAGCTCTCGACCAAAAAAGAGATGTTCGAGACGGGGATAAAGGTGATCGACCTTCTCGAGCCGTATTCGAAGGGGGGGAAGACCGGCCTCTTCGGCGGCGCCGGCNNCGCCGGCGTCGGCAAGACCGTCATTATACAGGAGCTGATTCACAATATCGCAAAGCAGCACGGCGGACTTTCAGTGTTCGCCGGGGTGGGGGAACGGACGCGCGAGGGAAATGACCTCTGGCTTGAGATGAAAGGGACGGGGGTAATCGAAAAAACCGCGCTCGTATTCGGTCAGATGAACGAGCCCCCCGG
>PMJQ01000157.1:0-34129 GCA_003157485.1 Ignavibacteriota bacterium | reverse complement strand
GCGATCTACGTCCCCGCCGACGACCTCACCGACCCCGCTCCGGCGACGGTATTTTCGCACCTCGATGCCACGACGGTTCTCAGCCGCCAGATCGTGGAGCTGGGCATCTATCCGGCTGTCGACCCGCTGGATTCCACCTCCCGCATACTCGAGCCGGGGATCGTCGGCGAGGAGCATTACGAGGTGGCGAAGAAGGTCAAGCAGATCCTCCAGACATACAAAGACCTTCAGGACATCATCAGCATACTCGGGATGGACGAGCTTTCCGACGAGGACAAACTCACGGTTGCGCGGGCGCGCAAAATACAGAAATTCCTCTCACAGCCTTTCCATGTGGCCGAGGAATTCACCGGGCTGCCGGGAAAATATGTGAAGCTCGAAGATACGATACGGAGCTTCAAAGGGATCATCAACGGGGAGCATGATGATCTCCCCGAGGCGGCGTTCTCCATGGTCGGGGCGATTGAAGAGGCGATTGAGAAAGCCAAACAACTGCAGGCGGCCTGACAGCGCATGTACGAAAGATCTTTTCAGCTCGAGATCATTGCACCAACACGCGTCGTGTTCGAAGGCGAGGCGTCGAGCGTGAGCGCGCCGGGCACCCTGGGAGGCTTCCAGGTGCTCTTCAACCATGCGCCGCTTCTCTCCTCGCTCGACGCCGGACCCCTGAAGGTGAAGAGCACCGCCGGGGTGGACACGGTGTATGCCACGGGGGGCGGATACCTTGAAGTACGCGACAACAAGGTCGTCGTCCTTGTGGAGAGCGCGGAGCTCCCCAGGGATATCGACGTCGAGAGGGCCCGCGCCGCGCGTGAGCGCGCTGAGGGAAGGCTGAAGTCCCACGACCCCTCGCTCGACATGGTGCGCGCGGAGCTCGCGCTTGCCCGGGCCCTGAACAGATTGCGCCTCGCCGGACGGCGCTGAGCACGGATTCTCCCCTCCTTCGCGGGGAACCGCGTGTGCATCCCGGCCGCCGCGTTGACATTCCCCGGCCGTTCGGCTATATTTCGGACCGGATTCCCCTGATCCCCCTGTCAGTGAACCCCATGGATAACGATACGGTCCTCCTCCTCAGGAGACTCCAGCAGCGCCTGGTCGATGAGGGTCACCGCGTTCAGGGGGAGATGATGGGGAAAGTGGCGGAGCGGATATCCGCTTCGGCCGATCTCGACCTCGCGCTTGAACGGCTCTACTCCATGCAGGGATGGGATGGGATCGCACTCCGGCTCATGTGGTACGCCCAGCGTGCGCGGGCTGGGGGATCGGGCGCGCGCCGCGAAGCGCTCATCGACCATCAGCTCGAGGAGCTCCACGGGCTCCTGATGACGGCGCCGCAGGCGAGTACTCAGGATCCTCCGCCGGGGCGTCAGGACGGGGCGAACGTCCTCACAGGCGAAGTATTCGAGGCGCTTCATCATTTTAATACCGCGCTCGAGGAACTCAAGCATTCGGCGTTTGAAGGGGAGCGGTTTCAGGGGATGCGCGAAGGTCTTGTCGATTCCGCTCTCTCCCACGCCGGACGGCTCCATCAGGTCTCGTCCGCGTCGGGAAACGACCTGCTCGCCCAGTTCGCCGCCACATTCTCCATGTTTCTCCGCTATGTCATCGAACGCGACCTCTTCGACGACGTCCGCGTCGCCCACCTGATCGACAACGCGACCCAGTCGCTCCAGGGGCTCCTCGAGAGCCTGGGGACGGAAGACTACGGTGCGTTGATTCAGACGATCGATATGCTGCAGAATCCGGAAACGCTTCTCGAATAACAGGGCGGGGACAATGGCTGCAACGTGCGGTGTGATAATGGCCGGTGGTGTCGGGACCCGTTTCTGGCCCCGGAGCAGGGAAAAGTTCCCGAAGCATCTCCTTCCCATCGTCGGGAAGGATACGATGTTACAGAATACGGTGAAGCGCCTCGATCCGCTCGTGCTCCCCGGGGACACGTTCGTCGTGACGAACCGGCTCCAGAAATCCGCCGTGATGAAACAGCTCCCGCAGATCCCCGAGGAACACGTTATCGTGGAGCCGGTGGGACGGAATACCGCCCCTTGCATAGGCCTGGCCGCCCTTCACGTCAGAAGGCTGGATCCGGAGGCGGTGATGGTTGTCCTCCCCGCAGATCATATCATCCGCGACGAAGAGGCGTTTCGCAGCGCACTGTCGCTCGCGGTCGCGACGGCGCGGGAATCGTCGAGCCTTCTGACAATCGGCATCACGCCGACACACCCTGAGACGGGATACGGCTACATCCAGTTTGTGAACGACGACACCGCGGAGAACCCGTACAGGGAACAGGGCGTGATGAGGGTCAAGACGTTCGCCGAAAAACCGAATGCGCAGACGGCGGAGCAATTCCTGGCGAGCGGTGATTTCCTGTGGAACAGCGGCATGTTCGTCTGGCGCGTGGACGCCATCCTGGAGCAGATAAGGATATGCCTTCCCGATATGTACGCCCAACTCGAGAAGATCGACGACGCCATCGGCGGACCCCACTACCAGCAGACGCTTGAAACCGCGTACGGGATGATCCGCGGTATATCGATCGACTACGGCGTGATGGAGAAATCGGGCAGCGTCTATGTCATACCGGGCTCGTTCGGGTGGAACGACCTCGGCTCCTGGGATGAAGTCTCAAGGGTCTCCGGGAAAGACGACAACGGGAATTCGATTACGGGGAAGGTGATTCAGAAGGACACGAAGAACACGTACATTTATTCGCCTGACAAGGTCGTCGCGACTGTGGGGGTGGAGGATCTTATCATCGTCAACACCGACGATGCTCTTCTGATTTGCAGGAAGGGGAGGTCCCAGGACGTCAAGGAGATTGCGGATTACCTGAAACGGAAACAGATGAACGAGTATCTCTAAAGAGATGGCCTCCCTGCGGGGCACGGCGTTCTTTTTCATTCCGGCAATTATCCTCCTGGCCGGGTGCGGCGCGGGTTCCCCCCGGTTTACGTCGCGGGACCGCCCGGATCCTTCTTCGCGTGAGCCCGAGCCCTCTTCCCGGCTTGCCGGGGTCGCGTCCTATTACGCGGATGATTTCAACGGACGGAAGACCGCCAGTGGCGAGCTCTATGACATGAACGGGATGACCGCCGCTCACAGGACTCTCCCCTTTGGAACGAAAGTGAAGGTGACGAACATGGATACCGGTAAGTCCGTCGTCGTTCGGATCAACGACAGGGGTCCCTTCAAGGATGATCGCGTCATCGACCTTTCGCTCGGCGCTGCAAAACAGCTGGGTTTGATATCCATGGGGACCGCGCGCGTGATTCTCCGGATCGTGGAACTCGGGTTTCAATCGAAATGACGCCTCAAGGACGGGGACTTGTCACTGAGCAGGATGTCCGCGCGGCCCACTCTGCGGGGAAGAAGACGCTCGAAATCGACCCGGGGTCGCTTGTCACTCCTCTTGCCGCCGAATTTGCGGCTGCTTCCGGCATCGGGATTGTCACGCGCGTCGAGACAGTAAAGCCTCCCTCTCCGTCTCCCGCTCCTTCCCCCGCACCTGGGGCCTCCCTGCTTCCCGCAGAAGGGAGCAGAGTCGCATTCGGTTCGGACCATGGAGGTTATCTTCTCAAACAGAGCCTCATCAAGTACGCGGAAACGCTGGGCTATGCCGTACTGGACGTTGGAACCTCCAGCGAAGAGCCGTGTGACTACCCTGATTTTGCCTATGCTGTCGCACGAGCTGTCTCCACGGGGGAAGCCTGGCGGGGTGTGGCGATCGACGGTGCAGGAATCGGCTCCTCAATTGCGGCGAACAAGGTTCCCGGAATCAGGGCGGCTTGCTGCCACAACGAATTCGTGGCAAGGAATTCGAGAGAACACAATGATGCAAATGTCCTCACACTCGGAAGCCGCGTGACCGGGATTGAGGTTTGCAAGGAAATCCTCCGAATCTGGCTGGAATCCTGGTTCGCAGGGGGGAGGCACAAAGGCAGGGTGGACAAGATCATCGATATTGAACGGCGTTATCTCAAATAAATCAATAGGTTACAGGAAAGACCGACCCGGCCCGCCGTCATTTGGCGGGCTTCTTTTTAGTCCCGCAGCGGTTTTGCGGGCCTTTTTTTGTGACCTCTCTCACGCAGAGAGAAAACTCCTTGACTCTCATGGTGATTCAGATTAGATTTACACCGATTTCTTGATGACCCAGCCTATCCTGTTCATTTGTCAGCAGTTGCTCCATATCACAATCTTTGCTGGAACCTCTAGGAATTCTCGTTCGTTTTAGGTAACATAATATCGGGATTCTCAAGTTTGTTTCACAATCAGCAGGGATTAATGAAGAAACCGGTCCTGACATTTCTCTTCTTTGTGCTGGCTACCATGTATGGGTGCACGCCTTCCAGCGAGGACATTGCCGGAAAGGGCGATCCCCGCACATACGGGAGGGAGGAAATCGATACTCTGGCGGTCGCTTCCGGCGAGAGCCCGGAACTCCTCGATGTGGCCACGGAACGGTTCATACGAACCTACGGTCCCACGATCAAGAGATACTCAGAACGCTACGGCTTCGACTGGAGGCTGGTCCTGGCGATTATGAAGCAGGAATCAAGATTTTCGAGAGTCGCGGAGAGTCACATGGGTGCTGAAGGGCTCATGCAGTTGATGCCTGTGACGGGGGAGGAGATGGCGAGGAAACTGGATCTTGATGACCTGTCACACCCGGAACACAATATCGAAGCGGGGATATACTACCTGAGGGAGCTCTATAACCTGTTCGAGGGTTCGGGGGAGGCTGACAGGCTGAAACTCACGCTGGCGGCGTACAATGCGGGGCTTTCCCGGGTTTTTGACGCACAGGAACTTGCCTCGTATCTGCAGGAGAAGCCGACCCAGTGGCAATCGGTAAAAGACGCGCTTCCGCTTCTCTCCAAGCGATACTACACTCTCCACAGAAGCGTCTGGGGGCAGGACAAACCGAAATCCGGATGGTTCGGCAACGCGGGTCAGACGCTCAAATACGTCGACTCGGTGATGGACTATTACGACGATTTCAGGCTGGCACTGAACTGATCACGCGCTGATGGCCGTGTTCCCTCCCCGTCAGGGGAGGAGTATGGCGCACGCAACGACGGTTGTCCATATCCCGTCTTTGTGCCCTTCGGCGGACTGCGTGACGTTGAACGATTTGACGATCTTCCCGCTCATCTTGTATAGCTTTTCCCTCTCATCCCAGGCGATTCCGGAATCGAATTCCACGCCGAGCGTCGTGGCGAGCATCGTCGCCGCGAGATCTTCGGCGTACTCCCCCGCTTTTTCGTCCGTCTCACCATACGGGTGGTGCTCCGAAAGATAGCCGTACTGCGATGTGTCGGAGGGGGTGGCGACGCCGATCGATGCCGCCACGAGCCGGTTCGGCTCGTTCGTCGCGTTCCTGGCCATCACGCAGAACGTGATCTGTCCCGGCTGGAGTGACTTTAAACCTTCCTCCGTGGGGATGCGCTTGCATCCGGGGGGATAGATGCTCGACACGGTCACGAGATTGCACTTCTCTATCTTTGCGTCGCGGAGGGCGAGCTCGAACGACTGCAGGTAATCCTTGTGGCGGCCCACTCCTTTTGTGAAGAACATCTTCGCCGGTACGTACAATGTCTTATCTCCCTCTTTGCTGTAATGTGGTGTGATGGATTGTTGTGTAGCTATGCCGGGCGGACGCGGCGGAAACCCCGTTTCCCGACCCGCACGACGGGCCCCCCGGAGATGTCGAGGACTGCGTTGTGATCCTGTATCCTGGCCCCTTCCACGCTCACCGCTCCCTGGTCGATCATCCGCCGCGCCTCGTTCCTGGAGGGGACGAGCCCCGCATCGACGAGGAGAGGGATGATGCCGATCCGTCCTTCCGGAGCGGCGAGCGCGACCTCCTGGATCTCGTCCGGTGATTCCTTCTCGCGGAACATCCTGTTGAATTCCCGTTCTGCCCCCTCCGCCTCAGCGGCGGAGTGATACAGCGTGACAAGGGCCTTTGCGAGGTCCCTCTTCACCGTGCTCGGGTTTGTCGACGGGTCCGCCAGACGGGACCTGATCGCCGCGAGTGTGTCCGCGGGAGTGTCCGTTGCGAGAAGGTAGTAGTCCTGTATGAGTGCGTCCGGAATGCGCATCGTTTTTCCGAATATCTCGCGCGGCGACTCGCTGAATCCGATGTAATTGTCGAGCGATTTGCTCATTTTCTCGACGCCGTCCGTTCCGGGGAGTATAGGCATCGTAATCGTGACCTGGGGTTCGATCCCGTATTCCCGCTGGATATCGCGCCCGACGAGAAGGTTGAATTTCTGGTCCGTCCCCCCGAGTTCCACGTCGGACCGCGTCGCCACGGAATCCATTGCCTGGGCGAGCGGGTAGAGGAATTCGTGCATGCTTATCGGTTCCCCCGCCCTGTAGCGGCGCTCGAAATCATCCCTCTCGAGCATGCGGGCGACCGTGTATTTGCTCGCAAGCGCGATAACGTCGGCGAATGTCATCGTGCCGAGCCACTCGGAATTGTACAGCATCTGGACCTTTGCTGACGAGAGGATTTTCGTAGCCTGCTCGAAATAGCTCTGTCCGTTGGCGCGTGTCTCCTCCAGGGAGAGGGGGGGGCGCGTCTTGTTCCTCCCGGAAGGATCGCCGATCATCCCCGTGAAGTCCCCCACGATGAGGATGGCCTGATGCCCGAGGTCCTGGAACTGGCGGAGTTTGCGGAGCACGACGGAATGCCCCAGGTGGAGGTCGGGCCTGCTCGGGTCGCACCCGAGCTTGATCCTGAGCGGGGTGTTGGAACGAATGGAGGCACTGATCTTCCGCTCGAGGTCTTCCACGCGGATGATTTCAGCGGTGCCGCGGGAGATGATGTCGAGCTGTTCGTTCAGCGGCGGGAACAAAGTCGGAGTCTACCTTGCTAGATGTCTGCGGATTGAACGTTCTGCTTCGCGTTTGGCGATGTCCTGCCTCTTGTCGTATTCCCTCTTCCCCCTGCACACGCCCAGTTGAATCTTGGCGAGCCCGTGGAAGAAGTAGAGTTTCAGCGGGATGAGCGTGAGCCCCTTTTCCCTCAACCGCGAAGCGATTTTCCGGATTTCCTTCTTGTGGAGGAGCAGCTTCCTTCGGCGGAGCGGATCGACGTTGCTGTAGCTGCCGTGCGCGTAGGGGCTGACGTGCATCCCGAAAAGCCAGATTTCCCCGTCCTTCAGAAGGGCGTAGCTGTCGGCGAGATTTGCGTTCCCCTGCCGGAGAGACTTCACTTCCGTGCCCGTGAGCACGATCCCCGTTTCGTAGGTCTCCAGGACTGCGTATTCGTGCCTGGCTTTCCGGTTGGTCGTGACCGGCGTCTCTTGCGGTTCTTCCCGAGCGGCCATCGTCCCTCACCGAATTTGCGCTAAGTATACCGAAATGGAAACGGAAAATCAATGAATTCTTTCCGCGCGGGGCGTTCATTGACTTTCAGGGAGGGGTTCTCTATATTTTTGTCTACGTTTTGCCACAGCAGCCGCGTCGGGCACGAAGGGAATTGTCTTTCCCTTTTTTGTTGTTTCCAGGGAGGAACGGATGGCCGACCCACAGTACAATCTCCTCATCATCGGCGGTGGCCCGGGGGGGTACACTGCGGCGATACGGGGGGCGCAGCTCGGCATGCGGACGGCCGTCGTCGAGCGCGAGCGGCTGGGGGGGATCTGCCTGAACTGGGGATGCATCCCTACGAAAGCTCTCCTGAAGAACGCCGAAATCCTTCAAACATTCCGCAGGGGGGAGGAGTGGGGGATCACCTGCGACAATCTGCAGTTCGATTTCGGAAAGATCATCAAACGGAGCCGCGGAGTCTCGGACCGGATCGTCAGAGGAGTCGAGTATCTGATGAAAAAGAACTCCATCGACGTGATCGCGGGGACGGCGCACCTGGCGGGTCCGGGCGCCGTGGAGGTCGCGAGCGGAGAGAAGGAGGCGGCACGCCTCCGGGCGGATCACATCATCCTTGCCACGGGCGCGCGGCCCCGCTCGCTACCGGGTGTGGTGATCGACGGGACGCAGGTCATCACGAGCACGGAAGCGATGTCGCTCGCTTCCCAGCCGAAATCCCTGGTCATTATCGGGGCGGGGGCGATCGGCGTGGAGTTCGCGTATTTCTACAATGCCCTCCGGACAAAAGTCGCGCTCGTGGAGATGCTCCCGGGCATTCTCCCCGTTGAGGACCGCGAGCTGACCCGGTTGCTTGAGGCAAGCCTGAAGAAACAGGGTATCGAGATCCTGACGGATACGAAGGTGGAGGCGGTCCGCCGTTCGCAGCATGACGTGACGGTCACTGTCCGCGCCGGCGGCGGCGACGCCCGTGAAATCACAGCGGAACTCGCGCTCATGGCGACCGGAGTCCAGGGAAACGTGGAGAATCTGGGACTCGAAGAGGCCGGCGTGACCGTCGAAAAAGGGAATATCATTGTTGACGCCGACTACAGGACGAGTGTTCCCGGCGTCTATGCGATCGGCGACGTGATAGGGCCCCCGTGGCTTGCGCACGTCGCAACCGCCGAGGGGATTCACTGCGTGGAGGCCATCGCCGGGAAAAAGCCGGCGCCGATCGACTACACGTCAATCCCCGGGTGTACGTACTGCCAGCCGCAGATCGCCAGCGTCGGCCTGACCGAGGAAAAGGCAAAGGCGGCGGGGCACGAGCTCAGGATCGGGCGGTTTCCCTTCCGACCTCTCGGCAAGGCGGTTGCCATCGGCGAAGCCGAAGGAATGGTGAAACTGATTTTCGATGCGAAATACGGGGAGCTGCTGGGAGCGCACATACTGGGTTCGGAGGCGACGGAGATGATTGCGGAGCTCGTCATCGCCCGGAGGCTTGACGCGACGGCCGAGGGGATTTTCCGGTCGATCCACGCACACCCGACGCTCGGTGAGGCGGTCATGGAAGCCGCCGCCGCCGCGTACGGCGAAGCGATAAATATCTGAACCGTTTCTTTGACATCATAGCTGCGCACGGAGGACCGTTGCCGACCAAAACAGAAGCGAGGCCGAAGGTTGAGGACATACGAGCCGGCGTGAACAGCGCGCCGGATGCCCTGGCGCACCTTCCGGTATCTCAGATCGTCGGCGCGTACACGAACGCGCTTTCCGCACGGCTCATCGACTCGAAAATCCTCGTCCTGCTCAGGCAGGGGAAGGTCTTCTTTCACATCGGCTGTTCCGGCCACGAGGTGGCCCAGGTCGCGGTGGCTCTGGCAATGCGGCCGGGTCATGACTGGGCGTATCCCTACTACCGCGATCTCGCGTTTTCGCTCCAGTTCGGCTACACGATCGAGGAGATCATGCTCGAGGCGCTTCACCGCAAAGGCGGGCCGAGCAGCGACGGGTTTGCGATGCCGTTCCACTACGGGCATAAGAAGTGGAGGATCGTATCGCAGTCCAGTCCGACGGGGACGCAGTACCTCCAGGCCGTGGGCACGGCCATGGGTGCGGTGAAGGACGGAACGGACGAAGTCGTCTACGTCTCGAGCGGGGAAGGATCCACAAGCGAGGGGGAATTTCACGAGGCGGTGAACTGGGCGGCGCGGGGAAAATTCCCCGTCATCTTCGTCATACAGAACAACAGGTTCGCAATCTCCGTCCCCGTGAGGGACCAGCTCGCCGGCGAATCTGTCTCGGGGATGGTCAAGGGGTACGGGGGGCTGAACCGGTACCACGTCGACGGCTGCGATTTTCCCCGGATGTTCGAAGCGGCCTCGGATGCCGTGGCCCGCGCGCGCCGCGGGGAGGGACCGAGCGTCATTGAGGCGGATACCGTCAGGCTCCTTGCGCACTCCTCCTCCGATGACCAGCGCAAGTACAGGGATCCGCGCGATCTGGAAGAGGACCTCAAACGGGATCCGGTACCGCGGCTCGAGCGGTACCTCCAGGAGAAGGGGATACTCAGCGCGTCCGACTGCGCCCGGATCAGAGCCGAGGTGCAGGCCCGCATCGACGCCGCCGCTGAGTGGGCCGAGGCGAAAGGGCTCCCGGACGCCGCGACGCTCACGTCGTTTGTCTACGCTCCCCCGGCCGGTCCACCCCGGTCGGACGATTCCACCGCGCCCCCCCAGGTGGGACCTTCCGTCGTCATCGTCGATGCCATAAACCACGCGCTCGCGGAAGAGATGGCGGTCAATCCGAAAATGCTCGTATACGGCGAGGACGTGGCGGGAAAGAAGGGGGGCGTCTTCACGGCGACGAAGGGGCTCACGGACAAGTTCGGGAGCGACAGGGTCTTTAATTCTCCGCTTGCCGAGGCGAGCATCGTCGGCACCGCGTTCGGTCTCGCCGTCCGCGGGGATTACCTCCCCGTCGTGGAGATACAGTTCGGCGATTACATCTGGCCCGCGTTCATGCAGATCAGGGACGAGGTGGCGATGCTCCGGTTCCGGTCGTGCGGCGAGTGGTCATGTCCCATGGTCATACGGGTCGCGGTGGGGGGCTACATACACGGCGGGCTGTACCACAGTCAATCGATCGACGGATTCTTCACGCACATACCGGGCCTGCGCGTCGTGTTTCCCTCCAACGCCGCCGACGCCAAAGGCCTGCTGAAGACCGCCTGCCGGTGCGGAGATCCCGTGCTCTTTCTGGAGCACAAGGGACTCTACCGCCAGGCTTTCGCCTCGTCGCCGGAACCGGGGGCCGGCTTCTCGGTCCCCTTCGGCGTGGCTGCCGTGAAGCACTCCGGAGAGGACGTTACAATCGTCACCTGGGGAATGCTTGTCCAGCGGTCCCTGGATGCGGCGCGGAAGGTGGAGTCTGCGCTCGGCGTTGGCGTCGAAGTCATCGACCTCAGGACGCTGAACCCGCTTGACACGGAGTCGGTCTTCTCCTCGGTCCGGAAGACGGGGAAGGTCCTTATCGCGCATGAGGACACGCTCACCGGGGGGTTCGGCGGGGAAATCGCCGCCCGCATCGCCTCCGAGTGCTTTGAGAGCCTTGACGCTCCCGTCGGGCGCATTGCGGCGAAGGACACGCCGGTTCCGTACGGTCCGGGACTCGAGAACGCGATGCTCCCGCAGGAATCGGACATCATCCGCTCTCTCGAAAAGTTGATCAGGTATTGACGGGGATGGTCATCACTGCACACGCCGCCGGGAAGAGAGCCTCCGGGGGAAAACTCTCGAATCCGGACCGGCTCGAGCTTTACTATTATATGCGCCTGGCCCGGGAGTGCGACAACGCCATCCTCAGGCTCTACCGGCAGGGAAAAATTGTGGGCGGGGCGTATACCGGAAACGGCAACGAGGCGACGGCGGTGGGGAGCGCGTACGCGCTGGAGAAGGATGACTATCTCTTTCCGATGCACCGCGACCTGGGGGCGCAACTCGTCAAGGGAGAGTCGCTGCGCAACATATTCCTCCAGCAGCTCGGACGTGCAGACAGCCTCACATGCGGGCGTGACGGTACGGGACACTACGCCGACCCCTCCCTCCGGCTCTACGGCAATGTCAGCCATCTCGGTGCCATGATCCCTATGGCTGTGGGCGTTGCGCTTGCGGTGAAGCTGCGGGGGGAAAAGGCCGTTGTGATGAACTACATCGGCGACGGGGGGAGCAACGCCGGCGAATTTCACGAAGGGCTGAACATGGCGGCGGTCATGCAGCTGCCTTTCGTCCTTATCATCGAGAACAATCAGTTCGCGTATTCGACTCCGGTACGCATGCAGTACGCGGCGCAGAAGCTTTCGGATCGCGCCGCTGGCTATGGCATCCCGGGCTTCACGATCGACGGGACGAACGTTTCGCTCGTCTTCGAGACTTGCCGGAAGGCTGTCGACCGCGCGCGCAGGGGAGAGGGCCCGACGCTCATCGAATCGGTCACGATGCGGATGCACGGCCATTCAGCTTCCGACGATGCAGCCTATGTTCCCGCCGGCATGATCGACGACTGGCGGAAGAAGGATCCGATCGACCGTCTTGAAAAGATCCTCCTTGCTGACCACGTCCTGGACGAGGAATCGAAAAAGAAGATGGAATCGGACATCGCCGCCGGGATAGACGACGCCGTCGCACGTGCGGTGGAGAGCGGCTATCCCTCCGGTGAGGACGCTGGGGAGGGGGTCTACGCGCCGTAATGCCGCCGCTGACGTACATCGATGCGATTTCGAGGGGCATGTGGGAGGAGATGGAGCGCGACCCGTCCGTCTTTCTCATCGGGGAGGATATCGGGGCGTACGGCGGGGCGTTCAAGGCGACGAAAGGGTTCTTCGAGCATTTCGGCCCGAAGCGCGTGATCGACAGCGTCCTTTCCGAATCCGCGATCATCGGAGCGGCGACAGGGGCGGCCGTGGCCGGGATGAGGCCGATCGTCGAGATGCAGTTCGCGGATTTCGTCACATCCGGTTTCAACCAGGTTGTGACGAATGCCGCGAAGATCCATTACCGGTGGCGCATACCTGTCCCGATGGTGATCCGGCTTCCGACGGGCGGATACATACACGGCGGGCCGTATCACTCCGCAAGCACCGAGGCATGGTTCGCCCACGTTCCCGGGCTCAAAATTGTCGCCCCGTCGAACCCTGCCGATGCGAAGGGACTTCTCAAGTCCGCGGTGCGCGACAACAACCCGGTGTTGTTCTATGAGTTCAAGTATCTCTACCGTCGCATAAAAGGAGAAGTGCCCGGCACCGACGTTACGGTCCCCATCGGGAAGGGAGAGGTGAGGCGGGAGGGAGGGGACCTGACCGTTCTGACCTACGGCTCGACTGTCCACTTCTCACTCGAGGCCGCGGAGAAGCTGTCGAAGGCGGACGGAATCGAGACCCGCGTGGTGGACCTCCGGACCCTCCTGCCTCTTGACCGGGATCTGATCACGGAGTCGGTCCGTGCGACGGGGAAAGTGCTCATCGTGCACGAGGATACCCTCACGGGGGGAGTGGGAGGCGAAATCGCCGCGCTGATCGCCGAACACGCTTTCCAGGACCTCGACGCCCCGGTCAGGCGCCTGGGCGCGCTCGACGCCCCCGTCCCGTTTGCCCCCACGCTTGAAGCGGCGCACCTGCCGGATACGGAGAAGATCGTGCAGGCGCTGCGAGCCCTGGCACTCTACTGACGCCTGTATTCCACTAGACTGGACAGACACATGGCCCGTATCGAAATCATCATGCCCCAGATGGGGGAGAGCATCACGGAAGGGACGATCGTCCGCTGGCTGAAGAAGGTCGGCGATCACGTGAACAAGGATGAGGTACTGCTCGAAATCAGCACGGACAAGGTCGATTCCGAGATACCTTCTCCGGCGGCCGGAACCCTTGTGGAGATCGTCACGCCGGAGAACGGCACGGTCCCGGTGCGCACCGTGATTGCCTGGCTCGAGACTGCCGGCGCCGTGGCCGGGGCTCCGCTGCCGGCAGCGGAGCCGCTGTCTCCCTCCGCGGGGCCGGCCCCTGCTCCGGTTCCTCAGGGGCGGCGGGAAACGCCGCCGCCCGCCGCGGCGGGGAGATTCTATTCCCCGCTGGTCCTCAGCATTGCGAGAACGGAGGGTATCCCTCTCACGGAGCTCGAACCCATCCCCGGCACGGGGGAAGGGGGACGCCTGACGAAGAAGGATCTCCTCGCGCACGTGGCATCGAGAAAATCGGCCCCCGCCGCTCCGAGCGTTGCGGCTGCCGTCAGTGCGGCACCCGGTCCCGTGGCGCTCCAGAGTGTCGACGTTCCCGCGCTCCGTGCGAAGTATCCGGCCCCGGCTTATGAAATACTCCAGATGAGCAACGTGATGCAGAAGATGGCCCAGCACATGGTCCAGAGCGTGCAGACGTCTCCGCATGTTGCGGCCGTCCACGAGGCGGACATGACCGCTGTCGTGAAGCACCGGGACGAGAATGCGGCGGAATTCGAAAAAAAGGAGGGGTTCAGGCTCACGTTCACTCCGTACATCGCCGAGGCGGTCATCAGCGCGATAAAGAAGTACCCCCTCGTCAATTCCTCCGTGGAGGGGGACAAGATCATACGGAAGAACTTCATAAACCTGGGTCTTGCCGTTGCCTCGGAGAGCGGACTCATTGTCCCCGTGATCCGGAACGCCGAAGAGAAGAATTTTACGGGGCTTGCGCGCGCCGTGAACGATCTCGCCCTGCGGACCCGTGCGAAGAAGCTCGTGCCGGAGGACATACAGGGGGGGACGTTCACGATCACGAACTACGGCGTGTTCGGGACGCTCCTGGGTATGCCGATAATCAACCAGCCGCAGGTCGCGATACTGGGGACGGGGGCGATACGGAAACGCCCGGTGGTGATCGACGACGCAATCGCCATCCGGTCCATCGCCTACCTGACGCTTGCGTTCGACCACAGGATCATTGACGGTGCGCTGGGCGGGATGTTCCTCGAAGAAATCGTCCAGAACCTCCAGCGCCGCGACAGAGAGTGGAAGATCTGAAGGGGAGTGTGCAGATGGAACCGTTGAACGGGGATGTCGTCCCGCCCCCTGCCCATCGCAGGGAGCGGCCGGACTGGCTCAAGATCAGGCTTCCGTCGGGGGAAAACTATGCGCGCCTGAAGGGGCTCATCGACGGACACAGGCTCCACACGGTGTGCGAGGAAGCGCGCTGCCCGAACATGGGGGAATGCTGGAGCGCCGGCACCGCCACGTTCATGATACTCGGGGATGTCTGCACGCGCTCCTGCGGTTTCTGTGCGGTGGCGACGGGGCGTCCGGCCGTTCTCGACACCGACGAGCCGTACCGGGTGGCGGAGGCGGTCCGGCTGATGAATGTCCGCCACGCGGTGATCACGTCGGTGAACCGGGATGAACTCCCGGACGGGGGCGCTGCGATATTTGCGGAGACGATCCGGCAGGCACGCCGTGTGAACCCGCTCGTGAAGATCGAAGTGCTCATCCCCGACTTCCGAGGCGTCCGCTGGGCCCTCCAGCTCGTCATCGACGAGCGGCCTGACATCCTGAACCACAACACGGAGACCGTCCCGCGCCTCTATTCCCGGGTCCGGCCGCAGGCGAAGTACGCGCGCTCGCTCGAGGTGATCCGGCGGGGCCATGATGCGGGGATGGTGACGAAGAGCGGGCTGATGCTCGGGCTGGGGGAATCGCCCGCCGAAGTCCTCGCCGTGATGGCGGACCTCCGGGGAAGCGGGTGTGACATACTGACGCTCGGCCAGTACCTTAGGCCCACGAAGGACCATCTCCCCGTGGAACGGTACGTCCCTCCCGCAGAATTCGCTGAATTCAGGGAGAAGGGGATGGCCCTGGGGTTCCGCCATGTGGAATCCGGGCCCCTGGTCCGGAGTTCCTACCATGCCGCAGGGCAGGTCTGAAGGGGGGTCTTCGCCGCGTGGAGGCATGACGTGGGACGCCGGCACTGGTTGCCTCAGTTAAGTTTCGAACGCTGCATTGACTCTTTGGCGGGTTTTCAGTAAATTGAGAAGCTTTATCGAACCCACGCAGGTCATCATCGATCCTCTCCAGGAGTGGCAGAAGTGGACAAGACAACGCGATTTTTCAAGACGTCGGAAAACGAGGCGAAATGGCACCTCATCGACGCGGACGGAAAGACACTGGGGCGCATTGCGAGCGAAGCTGCCCGGCTCCTCCGGGGAAAACACAAGGTTGTCTTCACGCCGAATGCCGACATGGGGGATTTTGTCGTTGTCGTGAACGCGTCGAAAGTAAAAATCACCGGGAAGCGTGCGGAGCTCAAGGAGTATTTTCATTACACCGGGTATCCCGGGGGGGCGACGTTCGAGAAGTTCCAGGATGTGCTCCGCAAGGACCCCGAGCGCGTCTTCGAACACGCGGTGAGAGGGATGCTTCCCCACAACAGGCTGGGGAGGCAGATTATCAAAAAGATGAAGGTGTACGCGGGCGCCGGGCATCCCCATGCCGCCCAGCAGCCCGTTCCTCACGTTGTCACTAACGAAACCGGCAAGGAGTCGTAACGGAGCATGCACCCACAGAACACTCTGGCGGTCGGCAGAAGGAAGACGTCCGTCGCGCGCGTGATCCTCGCACCCGGTGCGGGGGCGATCACGATAAACAAAAAGTCGTTCGAACAGTACTTCCCGCTTGAGACGCTCCGGCGTCAGGTCCTGAAGCCGCTCGAAGTAACCCAGTCGGCGGGCAAGTACGATATCCGGGTCAACGTGGAGGGGGGCGGTGTCTCGGGACAGGCGGGTGCGGTCCAGCTGAGCATTTCCCGGGCACTCGTGTCGATAAACGATGAGCACAAGCCGCTGCTCCGCGCGGCGGGACTGATGACGCGCGACCCGCGCATGGTCGAGCGGAAGAAATACGGCCAGAAGAAAGCCCGCAAGAGATTCCAGTTCTCCAAGAGGTAATTCAAGGGACGGGATGGTTCCGTCCGCCGGAGACGCCCGGGCCCTGCCCGTGGACGCCGACCGGCGCTGTCACAACTCATACTCCCGGATTCCGCCGCGAGTGTCACGCCCTGCGTGATGACGGCGGGAGACGAAGGGAGTAGAAGACCAAACTCAACATAAGGAGTTCCTGCATGCCCCGCGTCGAAGTCGCCGAGCTGCTCGCAGCCGGCTGTCATTTCGGTCATCTCACCCGCCGTTGGAATCCCAAGATGCGTGCCTATATTTTCATGGAACGCAACGGGATCCACATCATCGATCTCATGAAGACCCGCATCCTCCTGGAGGAGGCGTGCAACGCCATCAGCAACATTGCCGCCGAAGGGAAACGCATTCTGTTCGTCGGCACGAAGAAGCAGGCGAAAGACGTTATCCGCGAGGAAGCGGTGCGCACGGGGGAGTTCTACGTGAGCGAACGGTGGCTCGGCGGCTCGCTGACGAACTTCACAACGATCCGCAAGAGCGTGAAGCGTCTCACAAACATCGAGAAGATGGAAAGCGACGGCACGTTTGACAAGATCACGAAAAAAGAGGGACTGTTCCTCCAGCGCGAGAAGGAGAAACTCAACAACGTTCTGTCGGGCGTCGTCGACATGACCCGCCTTCCGGGCGCCCTGTTCGTCGTCGACGTGAAAAAGGAGTCCATTGCGGTCAAGGAGGCGAACCGGCTCGGCATTCCCGTCTTCGCCATCATGGACACGAACTGCGACCCGGACGGCATAGACTACGTGATCCCCGCGAACGACGACGCGATCAAGTCGGTGCAGGTCATTACGAAGGCGTTTGCCGACGCGGTGCTCGAAGGGAAGGAGCGGTCGTCCGTGCGGCAGGCGGAATCTTCCGCCGAGGCAGAACACAGGGGGAAGGACGCCCCCGAGGCGAAACCCTCGTTAAATTGAACACTGAACGATACAGAACGGAAGCCCGCAGTAATCAAGGATGAAGAACACGAATGACTATTACAAATGAAATGATTGTAAAACTCCGCGAGTTGACCGGTGCGGGGATGATGGACTGCAAGCGCGCGCTCCAGGAAGCGGGCGGCTCGGTGGACGCCGCGGTCGAGGTGCTGCGCAAAAAAGGGGCGGCGGTCGCCCAGAAACGGGGAGACCGTGCCGCGAAGGAGGGGATGATCGTCACGAAGGTGAGCGCCGACGGGAAGACGGGCGTCATCGTGGAGATCAACTGCGAAACCGACTTTGTCGGCAGGAGTGACGACTTTACCTCGTTCGCGCGCGCCGTCGCGGACACGATCGCCGCGCACAGGCCGAAGAGTGTGGAGGACCTGAAGAATCTCAAGACGCCCGGAGGGAAGACGGTTGCGGACCTTACGAACGACCTTCTTGCGAAAGTGGGAGAGAAGATCGACGTGCGCCGGTTCACCGTCCTGGAATCCGCCGGCGGCGCCGTGTATTCCTACACGCATCTCGGGAGCAAGATCGGCGTGCTCGTCGAGTGCGTGAACCTGGGGACCGATCCCGCCGGGACCGCTGTCGGGCGGGACGTCGCGATGCAGATCGCGGCGATGAACCCGTTGACGGTCGGCCGGGAAGGGATCGCGAAGGACACCGTTGCACGGGAGCTCGACATTTACAGGACGCAGGCGGCGAATGAGCGAAAGCCGGCGCCCATCGTGGAGAAGATCGCCAACGGCAGGCTTGAGAAATTCTACCAGGAGGTCTGCCTCCTGGAGCAGATCTTCGTGAAGGACGGCGGCAAGACGGTGCGGGACTACCTCGCGGAAACGGGGAAGGGAACGACGGTGACGCGGTTCCACCGCTATCATCTCGGTGAGGAGGCGCGCTGACGTGACGGGCGGACCGCGGTTCCGGAGAGTGCTCCTGAAACTGAGTGGTGAGGCCCTCATGGGCGACCGGCAGTTCGGCATCGATCCGAATGTGCTGAACCAGTACGCCGGGGAGATCAAGGGCGTCCATGACCTCGGCGTCGAGCTCGGGATCGTGATCGGCGGGGGGAACATCTACAGGGGTGTCTCGGACTCCAACGACGGGATAGACAAGGTCACCGGCGACCACATGGGGATGCTCGCGACGCTGATCAACGCGCTCGCGCTCCAGAGCGCCATGGAGCGCGCGGGTACGATGACGCGGCTCATGTCGGCGATCCGGGTCGACGTCGTTGCGGAACCCTTCATCCGTCGCAGGGCCGTGCGCCACCTTGAAAAGGGACGCGTCGTGATCTTCGGCGCGGGCACGGGCAACCCGTATTTTACGACGGACACCGCCGCCGCGCTCCGTGCGGTGGAAATCGAGGCTGACGCGATAATCAAGGGGACGCGCGTGGACGGGGTGTACGACTCCGACCCCGAGCGGAACCCCTCCGCGTTCAGGTATACGGAGATTTCGTACCTCGACGTCCTGAAGAAGGACCTGAAGGTGATGGACATGACCGCGATTACCCTCTGCAAGGAGAACAAGCTCCCTATACTCGTGTTCAACATGAACACGAAGGGAAACTTCAAGCGCCTCATCATGGGGGAGGATGTGGGAACGACCGTGCTGGAGCTCTCGTCGTCTGCTCGCTAACAACCGGGATCGGAGACCATCATGGTAAAGAACATACTGAAGGAAACGGAAGACAAGATGCACAAGGCGGTGGAGGTTGTGCGCGGGGAGCTCGTCAAGATCAGAACCGGCAAGGCGACAACCGCGCTTCTCGACACCGTGAAGGTGGATTATTACGGAACGATGACGCCGCTGGCGCACTGCGGGAACGTGAGCGTCTCCGACGTCCACACGCTGACGATCCAGCCGTACGACAAGGGGATGCTCGACCACGTCGCCAAGGCGGTCCAGACCGCCAACCTGGGGCTTAACCCGGTCAAGGATGGGGACGTCATCCGGATCCCGATCCCGAACCTTAACGAAGAACGCCGGCGGGAGCTCGTGAAGCTGACGAAGAAGTTCGGCGAGGACGGCAAGATCGCCATCCGGAACGTCAGGCGCGACGCGATCGAGCACCTGAAGAAATCCGAGAAGNNCGGAACACTTTTCGGAGGACGAGCGGAAGAAAGGGGAGCAGGAGATCCAGAAGATGACGGACAAGGGGATCAAGGACATCGACGCCCTCCTCGCCCAGAAGGAAAAGGAGATCATGGAAGTGTAGAGATCGGACCATTTCCGGACGCCAAGGGGCCCTTTGGGCCCCTTGGCGTTTTGTAACATGCGGCTCCCCCATGCGTATCAGAATATAAGGGAGGGGCTCACCGACACTCTGGAGGCGGCTATGACTGAGCATGGGGAAATGAGGCGCCTGTACAAATCGCGCACCGACCGGATGCTTGACGGCGTGTGCGGGGGGGTGGCTGACTACTTCGGTCTCGACTCCACGCTTGTCCGCCTGGCCTGGGTCCTGCTGACCCTGGTGGGAGGGATGGGTGTGGTTCTGTACATCATCGCAATGATCATTATGCCCGTCAACCGCGGGGAGATGCCGGCGGAGCCGGCGGCGCCCCCGGCCGTGCGGGAAAGGAACAGCAAGTTCTGGGGGATACTCCTCGTGGCGATCGGAACCGTCTGGTTCCTCGGAAATCTCGGGCTTCCGCTCTGGTACCGGTGGTGGGGAATGGCCTGGGATGTCGTTCTCCCCGTTATGCTCATACTGGCGGGGGTGGCGTTTCTGTTCGGCGGGAGGAACTCATTCGGCGGCGCACCTCTGCCGTCGGTCGAATCCCCGGGCACGGCTCCCGCACCGGAGGATGCGGCCGGGACCGGACGCCGGGCCCGCCTGTTCAAGTCGCGCGCCGAGAGGAAGATCTTCGGCGTCTGCGGGGGCGTCGCGTCGTACTTCGGGGTCGACCCGACGATCGTCCGGCTCCTGTTCATCGTCGCGTCGTTTGCGTCGTTCGGATTCATGCTCCTTCTGTACGTCATCATGGCGATCGTGACGCCGCGCGAACCGGTTCCTGCATAGAACAAGGGAGGAGACATGCACACATTGCCCGTTCGCAACTACTGGTTTCCGCTGCTCCTCATATTCTTCGGCGCGGTGATGCTTCTCCACCGCCTTCACGTGATCTGGGCGGGCTGGGCTCCCGTCCTCTGGCTGGCCGTTGCCGCCGGAGGAGGGATCATGCTCTACAACGGGACTGTACGGCGATCGCGGGGAGGAGTCTTCTGGGGGTTCTTCTGGTTCGTTCTCGGAGGGGCGTGCTTCCTCCGCACGTGCGAGGTCGTCTGGCTTGACCCGGGAATTGTCGTGTCAGGGCTTCTCCTCGTCTTCGGGGCTGGGATGATCCTGATGTACGTCGTCTCCCCGCGCGACTGGCACCTCCTTGTTCCCGCAGCGTGCCTCCTCCTTGTGGGGGGGGCGATCCTGTTGACTGAGCTCGGCTGGTTCCCGGCGTGGGAGGTGGCCCCGGTCGTGAACAGATGGTGGCCCGCAGGGCTCGTCCTCTCCGGCGCCGCGCTCATCGTGAACACCGCCCTTTCCTCACGGCGCCGGGAGTAGCGGGAGATTCCGCTGCGCCGTCAGTGCGCCTCGAGCCAGTTTTTCCCCGTCCCGACGTCCACCCTGACCGGGACGGAGAGAGGCATGGCGTCCTGCATCCCTTCCGTGACGAGGACCGTCATCTTCTTCTCTTCGCCGCGCGGGACCTCGAAAACAAGCTCGTCATGGACCTGCAGGAGCATCCGGCTTTTCAGCCTCTTCTCGCGCAGCGACCGGTCGAGCCTGATCATGGCGATCTTGATCATGTCCGCGGCCGTTCCCTGTATCGGCATGTTGATCGCCTGACGCTCCGCATTCCCCCTTATGTTCTGGTTCCTGCTGTTGATGTCGGGAAGGTACCGCCGGCGCCCCGTGAGCGTGGCGACGTACCCCTCCCGGCGAGCCCCGGCGATCGTGTCGTTGATGTACTGCTTCACCTTCGGGAACCTGGCGAAATATCTCTGTATGATCTCCCTCGCCTCGGTCTGGGAAATCTCGAGCCGCCTGGCAAGCCCGAAGGGGCCGATGCCGTACATGATCCCGAAATTCACCTCTTTGGCTTTCCGGCGCATGTCCGGTGTGACGCCGTCCGGGGGGACGCCGAAGACCCCCGCGGCGGTCGTGGCGTGCACGTCCTCGTCGTTCCGGAACGCGGCTCCGAGGCTCTCGTCGCCCGACATGTGTGCCATCACGCGCAGTTCGATCTGCGAATAGTCTGCGGACATGAGGACCGAATCGGGCGAACGCGGAATAAACGCCTTCCGTATCGATCGCCCGATCTCCGTGCGGATGGGGATGTTCTGGAGATTGGGGTCGCTTGAGGAGAGTCGCCCGGTGGCGGCGACGGTCTGGTTGAACGACGTGTGGACCCTCCCGGTCTCCGGGTGTATGAGGGAGGGGAGCGCGTCGACGTACGTGGACTTGAGCTTGGTGAGTTGCCGGTAGTCGAGGAGGTTCCCGATGATCGGGTGCATGCCGTGGAGCGTCTCAAGGACTCCGACGTCGGTCGAAAACCCGGTCTTCGTCTTGCGGACCGTGGGGAGCTTGAGCGTATTGAAAAGGACGTCGCCGAGCTGCTGCGTGGAATTGATGTTGAACTTCCCGCCTGCCTGGCGGTGGATTTCCGTGATGAGATTGTCGATCTGGCGGTCGAGGTCCTTCGACATCTCTTCAAGGCAGGGGACGTCAAGCCCGATCCCCTCGCTTTCCATTCTCGCGAGCACCGGGATGAGGGGGAACTCGATCTTCTCGCACAGTCCGAGGAGGTTCATCTCCCGGAGGCGCGGAATCTGCAGCTCGCGGATCCGGTAGGTCATGTCCGCGTCCTCCGCGGAGTACATGGCCACCGACTCGAGGGGTACCTCCGTGATGTGCCGCGCCTGTTTTCCCTTCCCCACGAGATCGTCGTACGGCACCATGCTGTAATTCAGGTATTCCTTCGCCAGCGCGTCGAGGTTGTGCTGTCCGTCTGCCCGGAGGATGTAGCTTGCCACCATCGTATCGAAGGCGATGCCGTTCACCTCCAGGCCGTTGTTCAGGAGAACGAGCATGTCGTACTTGATGTTCTGTCCGGCCTTCAGTATGTCGTGCGACGCGAACATGGGGGCGAGCTTCGCGAGAACCGTCTTGCGCGGGAGCGCCCCGGCGGTCGTGTTGACGTCCCTCCCGTGGCCCCCCGCGAACAGGCCGTTGCCGCTCCCCTCCCGCGCTTCCCACCGGACGGGGACGTACCACGCCCGCCGTGCTCCGGCGCAGAGGGAGATCCCGACAAGATCGGCCCGGAGGGGATCCTTGGACGTCGTCTCCGTGTCGAACACGATGAGGGGGCTCTGCATGAGCTCCCCGACGAGCTCGTCGAGAGCGCCGGCGGTTGTAACGCAAGTGTATTCGTGAACGTCGGTCCCGATGTCCGACGGGAGCAGTTCCGCGGCGGCCGGGGATGCAGGAGGCGGCTCTGCAGCAGGAGTGCCCGGCGTGTCATCGAATTTCTCGCTGTCCCTCAGCCGCGCGGCGAGCGATTTGAACTCCAGATTGCCGAACATGCGGATCAGCCGGGCCGTGTCCCGCTTCGTCGCGCGGAGCGAGTGAAAATCAATGTCGAGCGGCACGGCGGTGTCGATCGTGACCAGGTGCTTCGAAAGGAACGCGGTCTCCCTGTTGGCGATGAGCTTCTCGCGGAGCCCTTTCTGCGGGATCTCTTCCGCATGTTCGTAGACCGCCTCCATGGAGCCGTACTTCTGTATGAGGGGGATGGCCGTCTTCTCTCCCACCCCCGGGACGCCGGGGACGTTGTCGGATTTGTCGCCGATCAGGCCGAGGACGTCGATGACCCTGTCGGGCGTGACGCCGAATTTCTCCATGACCCCCTCTTCTTCCACGATCTCCGGGTCCCCGCCGGACTTTCCGGGCTTGTACATCTTGATCATGGGGGAAATCAGCTGCATGAAATCCTTGTCTCCCGTCACCATCATCGTCATGACCCCCTCTTTCTCGGCGCGCCGCGCAAGCGTGCCGATGATATCGTCCGCTTCGAAACCGGGAAGTTCGAGAAGGGGAGTGTTGAACGCGCGGACCACCTCTTTCAGTTTTTCCATCTGTGCGGCCATGTCTTCCGGCATCTTCTGCCGGGTGGCTTTGTAGGGGGCGAAGAGCTTGTGGCGGAACGTCGGCTCCTTCGTGTCGAACACGACCGCGATGTGATCAGGCTTCTCGTCGTCGAGGATCTTCATGAGCGCGGTGATGAAGCCGTAGATCGCGCTCGTATTCTCCCCCTTGCTGTTGATCAGAGGGCGGGCGATGAACGAGAAGTAGGCCCGGTAGGCGAGCGCCATGCCGTCGAGGAGGAAGAGCCGTTCTGTTGTGCGCATGTGGTGCGGTGCGGAGAAAGTGGACGTAGCCGCCGCCGGACCGGCGGCGGATGTGAAACATAGGGAAAGCCCGCGGGAGTGTCAATTCCAGCATGGGAACGCGCGGAAGGCCGGATCTGTTCGTTGATTGTAAAGCGTGAATTGGCTACATTCATTCCGTGAAAATCAACGAAGGATGAAGATTTACACAAAGACCGGAGACAGCGGGGACACGTCCCTCTTCGGCGGTCAGAGGGTTCCGAAGGACGCCCTCCGCATCGAAGCGTACGGGACCGTGGACGAGCTGAATTCTGTTCTTGGCGTCGCCCTTGCCGACGGGCCGGATGACGAGGTCCGGCGGCTCCTCCTCGAGATCCAGCACCGCCTGTTCGACCTGGGGGCCGACTTGGCCACGCCTCGTTCGGTCCCGCGGAAAACGATCCGGCGCATCGAGCCCCGGGATTCCCACGTGCTCGAACGGGAGATCGACAGGGTCGACGCGCTCCTGAAACCGCTCCACAGCTTCATTCTCCCCGGGGGATCCCCGCTGGCCGCGCGTCTCCACTTTGCCAGGACAATCTGCCGCAGGGCTGAACGCGTCGTTGTCCGCCTGTCCCGCAACGAGGATATCGGCGAGGGGGTGACGATGTTCCTCAACCGTCTTTCGGATCTTCTCTTCGTTCTCGCCCGGTACGCCAACCAGTGCGCGGAAATCCCGGAAACCCGTTGGAAATCGTAATGCGCATGCCGGCCGCCCCCCGCACAGGCGTGCGCCGCGGCGCCTCCCCCGATTCGGCGAAGAACGCGGTCTACACGTGGTACGCGTTCCCGGATACGCCCCTTGTCGTGCCGGTGACTCTGAAGCTCCGGGATTCGCAGAGTGTCAGGGAGACGGTCGAAATCACGTACGACAGCCTGGAGTATCCGCTTTCGCTCGACAGGGACATGACGTACTTTTTGAAACGGACAATCGTGGATGCGGGCGCGGCGATCCGCGCACGGGAAGGGAGGAATCAATGACGGAATCCGGGGAGATCGTGCTGCAGGTGGATGACCTCGTCAAGCGGTACGGCGGCGTGACGGCGGTGGACGGGGTGAGTTTCAGCGTGCATGCCCGGGAGATCTTCGGCATCCTGGGTCCGAACGGCGCCGGGAAGACGACCACGCTTGAATGCATCGAGACCCTGAGGACCGTCGACGCCGGGACGATCCTGCTGGGGGGCCTGGATGTCCGGAGGCAGGCTCAGGAGGTGAAGCGGATCATCGGCGTCCAGCTCCAGTCCTCCTCGTTTTTCGACAAGCTCAGCCTCGCGGAGCTTCTCGTCCTTTTCGGCGGGATGTACGGGCGGCATGTCGATCCGCTCGCGCTCCTCGACGAGGTGGAGCTGCGCGACAGGGCCCGTTCGCAGGTGGTCCAGCTCTCCGGGGGGCAGAAACAGCGCTTCTCCATCGCCGCGGCGCTCGTGAACGATCCCGTCGTCATTTTTCTCGACGAGCCGACGACCGGGCTCGATCCGCAGGCGCGCCGCCATCTCTGGGGGGTCATAAAGCGGATCCGCTCGGAAGGGAAAACGATCGTGATCACGACACATTACATGGACGAGGCGGAGGAGCTCTGTGACCGCGTCGCGATCATGGACGCGGGAAAGATCATCGCGATGGCTCCGCCCCACGAGATGATCGATGCGCTCGTGGCGGGCGGGTTCCGGAAGGAGAAGGTCGAACGGCTCGCGAGTCTCGAGGACGTTTTCCTGAGCCTCACGGGACACACGATCCGCGACGAGTGAAGGAGAAGCGATGATGATTGCAGGCGATGAATGTCCGTCCACTTCCACCGGGGCCCCATGCGCATAAAATGGATGCTTACGATCGCGTCGATGAAGATGTTCTTCCGTCAGCGCGAGGCGATACTCTGGACCCTCCTGTTTCCACTCCTTGTCGTCGTCCTCTTCGGCTTCGTGAAGTTCAACGGCCTGGGGAAGATCGACATGGGTGTTGTCAACGAAGCCGGCCCGCAGGGAGAGGAACTCCTCTCCCGCATCAGGGCGGTCACCACGTTCGACGTTTCAGTGGGCGCGCGCGACGAGGAAATGGCGCGGCTTGCCAGGGGGGAGCGGGATCTTGTTCTCGTCATTCCATCCGTGTATGCGGGCTCCGCCGCGGCAAGCCTGACGGCCTACGGCGATGTCGAAGCGAAGCCGCAGGTGACGCAGCTCGGCGGCCTCGTCCTCCAGCGTGTCCTTGACGAATCCGCGTTTGCCGGAGCACCCGGGATCAGGAGGACGATTGTCACAACGCTCCCGTTCAAATCGCGGAACCTCACCTACATCGATTTCCTCCTCCCCGGAATCCTCTCGATGTCCATTATGCAGGCGGGGATATTCGGCGTTGCATTCGGATTTGTGACGCTCAAGAAGCGGGGGATCCTCCGCCGGCTCTGGGTCACACCCATACGTCCGAACGATTTCATCATCGCGCAGGTGGCGATGCGGCTCCTCGTCGTCGTGATGCAGATGGCGATCATGGTGGGGGTCGGCGTCCTCTTCCTCAACCTTCATTTCATAGGGAACATGGCCCTGATCTTCCTGCTAGGGGTTCTCGGGGCTGTGGTGTTCCTGGGGTTCGGTTTCTCGCTGGCAGGTATATCGAAGAGCGAAGATCAGGTCGCGCCCCTCGCCAATATCATCACGCTCCCCATGCTCGCCCTTTCCGGCGTTTTTTTCAGCCGCTCGAATCTCCCCGGGTTCGTCCGGTCGGTGACGGCGTTCTTCCCGCTGACCTACCTCGCGGACGGGCTCCGGAGCGTGGCGATCGACGGCGCCACGCTCCTGCAGGTGATGCCGCAGATACTGGGGCTCGCGGTGTGGGGAGTGGTCTCATGCGTCCTGGCGGTCAGGCTCTTCCGGTGGGAATGACCGGTCGCCCGGTTGCGCTGGTGAAGTTTCTGTTCGAACGGAGGTTTGACAATCTTTCCCGTACTCCGTATATTGATGCGCTCTGGTTCCCGGAAGACCCGCGGTGACGTTCCCGCCCTTCGGGCTTCACACACACCTATCGTGCGTAGCGAGGATCCTCTTTCATGATTACCGAATTCGGCCGGGTGCTGATCTTTCTGATCGTGGGGGGAGTGTTTGTGGCGGGAGGCCTTCTGTTCGCCTGGCTCCTCCGCCCGAACCGTCCGTACCCCAGCAAGCTCACCACGTACGAATGCGGAGAGGTCCCGGTCGGCGACACCCGCGTGAGATTCAACATCCGCTTTTACGTTGTAGCCCTCATCTTCCTGATTTTCGACGTCGAAGTCGTTTTCCTTTTCCCCTGGGCGGTCGTCTATAAGAACCTGGGCTGGTTCGCGTTCATCGAGATGCTCGTGTTCCTCGGGATACTTCTCGTCGGGTACGCCTATGTCTGGAGGAAAGGGGATCTCGACTGGGACAAGCCCTCGCCGAAGGTCCCCTCCTACGAAAAGGGGATCGGGGTGCGGGAAACCCATCTGACCGAAGAAGAAACCGCTGTTTGAGGGGCGCTCACGGAGCACTCAAGGAAACGTGAATGGGACTATTAGACCAGAAATTCGAGAACAGCAACATCGTCATCACGTCGATGGACAACCTCCTGAACTGGGCGCGACTGTCGTCGCTCTGGGGGATGCAGTTCGGCCTTGCGTGCTGCGCGATCGAGATGATGGCGACCGGGGCGAGCCACTACGATCTGGACAGGTTCGGGACTTTTTTCCGCGGTACGCCCCGGCAGTCGGACGTGATGATCGTGGCGGGGACCGTGACGCTGAAGATGGCGTCGAGGATCAGGGTCCTGTACGATCAGATGTCCGAGCCCCGCTACGTGATCTCCATGGGAAGCTGTTCGAACTGCGGCGGCCCCTACTGGGAGCACGGCTATCACGTCCTGAAGGGGGTCGACAGGATCATCCCCGTCGACGTCTACGTCCCGGGCTGTCCGCCGCGTCCGGAGGCGCTCATGGAAGGGCTCCTGAAGCTCCAGGAGAAGATCCGGACGGAGAGCCTTGTAAGAAAGAAATCCGCGTGATCCCGCTCCCGAACCCTCACCCGCGCTCCCGATGACTCCACAGCAGATTTTCGAATCGCTCAAATCCCGCTTCGGCGAGGCCGTCCTGGAGGCGAAGATCGACGCCTTCCCCGATCCCTGGATCAGGGTCGCCCCTGCTAAGCTACGGGAGATCTGCCTGTATCTTCGCGACGACGGAGAGATGCTCTTTGACGTCCTCATGTGCCTGAGCGGGATGGACTACCGCGCCGGGAAGCTCGGCGTCGTGTACCACTGCGATTCGACGGCAAAGCACCACAGGATCGTTCTGAAAACGGAATTCACGGACGCGGATCCGCATGTCGCTTCCGTGGAATCCGTCTGGAAGACCGCAAACTGGCACGAGCGTGAAGCGTTTGACCTGTACGGGATCGTGTTCGACGGCCACCCGGACCTCCGGAGGATACTGATGCCGGACGACTGGCGGGGATTCCCGATGCGCAAGGACTACCAGGTCCCCGAGTTTTACAACGGTATGAAGGTGCCGTACTGATGGAAGAGACGATGACACAGCCGAGGCAGGTCGCCGGGTTCGGCCGCGACCTGAAATCCGAGGAGATGGTGATAAGCATGGGCCCGCAGCACCCGTCGACGCACGGCGTCCTCCGGCTCGAGCTTGTCGTTGACGGCGAGGTCGTCGTAGACGTGATCCCGCACATCGGGTACCTGCACAGGTGCTTCGAGAAGCACTGCGAGCACATGACGAATTATCAGCAGGTGATCCCGTACGCCGACCGGATGGACTACGTCGCGGCGATGAGCAACGAATTCGGGTACGTCGTTGCGTGCGAGAAACTCCTGAAGATCAAGGTCCCGGAGCGCGTCGAATACATCCGCGTGATCATGGCGGAATTCTCCCGGATCGTCAGCCATCTCATCGCGATCGGGACGTACGGGATGGACATCGGCGCCTTCACCCCGTTTCTGTATTGCATGCGCGACAGGGAGCGTGTGCTCGACATATTCGAGCAGACCTGCGGCGCGAGGCTTCTGTACAACTACATGTGGATCGGCGGCCTCTCGCACGACGTCCCCGCCGGCTTCACGGAGAAGGTGAAGGATTTCTGCAGATATTTCCGCTCCAAGATCAAAGAGCTGAACGATCTGCTCTCCTACAACAAGATCTTCATCAAGAGGACCGCCAACGTCGGTGTTCTCCCGGCGGCGGTCGCGCTCAACTACGCAGTCAGCGGGCCCGTCCTTCGCGGTTCGGGCGTCAAATGGGATCTGCGGAAAAACGACCCCTACTCGGTCTACGACAGGTTCGATTTCGAGATCCCCGTCGGGCAGGGGCTCAAAGGGACCGTGGGGGACTGCTGGGACAGGTACATGGTCCGCATTCATGAAATGGAACAGAGCGTAAACATCATCGAGCAGGCCGTGGACGGGCTCCCCGCGGGGGACATTGCCTCCGCGATCCCGAAGCGCATTCGGCCTGACGCCGGCGACGTATACGTCCGCACCGAAACGCCAAAGGGGGAGCTGGGGTACTACATCGTCTCCGACGGGACAGCGACGCCGTTCCGCGTGAAAGTGAAGTCCCCCTGTTTCGTAAACCTCTCCGCGTTGCCGGCGATGAGCCGGGGGGCGATGATCGCCGACATCGTGGCGATCCTGGGGAGCATTGACATCGTGCTCGGGGAGGTCGACCGATGAAAGAATTCCTGATCGATCTCCTGCACAACGAGGCCCTCGTCTACACCCTGATGGCATTCGTTCCGCTCGTCTGGGTCGTCCCGTTTGCGCTTTTTGCAGTCTGGTGGGAGAGGAAGATTTCCGCGCACATGCAGGACAGGCTCGGCCCGATGCGCACCGGCGGCTACCACGGGTGGGCGCAGACCGTCGCGGACATTTTGAAGCTGATCCAGAAGGAGGACATCATCCCCTCCGCGGCCGACAGGAAGCTCTTCATCCTCGCCCCGTATCTCGTGTTCGCGGGCTCGTACGCGGCCTACGCGGCGATCCCGTTCAGCGCCGCCTATGTCGGCAGCGGGATCAACATCGGGCTGTTTTACGTCATTTCCATCTCCTCCATCGTCGTGGTCGGGCTCCTGATGGCCGGCTGGGCCTCGAACAACAAATGGTCGATGTTCGGCGCGCTCCGCTCCGCGGCCCAGATCGTGAGCTACGAGATTCCCGTGGCCCTCGCGATTCTTGCCGTCGTGATGGTGGCGGGGACGTTCGATCTCCAGGAGATCAACCGCCTCCAGACCGGCTGGTTCTGGAACTGGTTCCTGTTCCAGAAGTTCCCGTTCCTCTTTGTGGGCTCGATCATCTACTTTGTCGCCTCTCTTGCCGAAGTGAACCGGACGCCGTTCGACATCCCGGAGGCCGAGTCGGAGCTTGTCGCGGGGTATCACACGGAGTACGGAGGGATGCGCTTCGCGCTCCTCTTCCTTTCGGAGTACGCGAACATGTTCGCCGTGTCGGCCATCGCCACGACGTTGTTCCTTGGCGGATGGAACAGTCCGTTCGGGGAGTTCCTCTCCGGACCGTTCTGGGGACTCTTTTGGTTCCTCGGGAAAGGGATGATGTTCATTTTCGTGCAGATGTGGCTCCGCTGGACGCTCCCGCGGCTCCGCGTGGACCAGTTGATGTACGTGGGGTGGAAGGTCCTGATTCCGTTCGCGTTCGCCGTCGTCATCGGCGTCGGGTTCTGGGTCATGGCAGTTCGCTGAGAAAGGGATCGTGATGCTGACATACTTCAGGGATGTCTGGGACGGCGTCGTGACCGTGCTCATCGGGATGAGGGTTACCTGGCGGCATCTGTTCACGCCGGCGGTGACAATCCAGTATCCGGACGTCAAGCTGAAGCTCCCCGAGCGGGCGCGCAACCGGCTCTACGTGAACATGGACGATTGCATCGGGTGCGATCAGTGTTCGATGGCGTGCCCGGTCGACTGCATCACGATCGAGACCGTCAAGTCGACTCCCGACGTCGACCTCGGCCTCACGTCGGTGGGGACCAAGAAGCGGCTCTACGTCCCGGTGTTCGACATCGACATCGCAAAGTGCTGTTACTGCGGTCTCTGCGTCTACCCCTGTCCGACCGAGTGCATCAAGATGACCGACGTCTACGAGTTCTCGGAATTCGACAGGGAGAACCTGATCTACAGGTTTGCGACGATGACGCCGGCGGAGGCCGAAACCGCAAAAACGCGCCTCTCCTCGTACGAAAAGGAGAAAGTCGAAGCCGCTGCGCTCTCTGCAGCGGCGAAGATGGCGCCTTCTGTGGCGCCACTGAAGCCGCAGGCGCCATCGAACGCGCCTTCAGTGGCGCCATCGCCACCGAAGCCGCCTGCGGCGCCTGCTACACCGCCGCCGGGATCCGACGCTCCCGGCACAAAGGGATAGACACAATGCAACTGTTCGACATCGTCTTCTACGTCTTCGCGCTCATCACGCTCGTTTCGGGGGGCATCGTGGTGTTCTCACGCAACATCGTCTATGCCGCGTTCGCTCTCCTGTTTACGTTCTTCGGCGTGGCTGCCCTTTACGTCCTCCTCCATGCGGACTTTCTTGCAGTGACGCAGGTCCTGATCTACGTGGGAGGCATACTTGTTCTCCTCCTCTTCGGGGTGATGCTCACGAACAACGTCATCAGCGTCGAGATACGGACCGGGACGGTCCAGACGATTCCCGCCCTCATTATCGTCGCGATCGTCGCGGGGACCCTTGCGGGACTCTCGTACGCGACGTGGAAGGGCGTTGGCGCTCCTGCCGCCGCGGGCCCGCAGACGACGACGGGGACGCTGGGACAGATGCTCATGACGTCGTACGTCATCCCGTTTGAAATCGCCTCGGTGGTCCTTCTCGTCGCCCTGATCGGCGCCGCGATGACCGCCCGGCGCCACCGGAACTCTTGAAAGCACCGTAATCCCATGGGTTCATTCGACGGTTTCTGGAACGAATTCTCGGCCTGGCTCCCGCACGTGCAGCTTGCGCATTTTCTCGTCGTGAGCGCGATCCTCTTTTCCTTCGGGATTTATGCGATCGCCTCCCGGCGAAACGGCATCATGGTGCTGATGGGCGTCGAGCTCGTCCTGAATGCGGCGAACATCAATTTCATCGCGTTCTCGCGTTACAGCCCCGACATGAATTTTGACGGCCAGGTTGCAGCGATCTTCGTGATCATCCTTGCGGCCGCCGAGGCTGCGATAGGGCTGGCGATCGTCCTCAACATTTATCACCGCTTCCAGACTGTCAACGTCGACGAAGTGAGCTCACTCAAAGAATAAGGCCATGGCTCAGGACACACTGCTCACGCTTTCCCTCGCGATCCTGCTCCTCCCGCTGGCGGCGTTCACCGTGATGATATTCACGGGGAAGCGGCTCCCGCGGCAGGGGGACTGGCTGTCGACGTCGGCGATCGGGGCGGCGCTTGTGCTTGCCTGCACGGTCCTGTACGCCAAGCTGACGCTCTACGGCGCGGAGACGCTGTCGTTCAACTTCACGTGGGTTGATTTCCATGGCGTACCCGGGATCGGACCCCTCCGGATTGTTCTGGGGATCGCCGTCGACAATCTGACCGCGATCATGCTCGTGGTCGTGACGCTCATAAGCACGCTCGTGCACCTTTTCTCCATCGGGTACATGAAGGGTGATGTGCGCTATGCGCGGTATTTCGCTTTCCTGGGGCTCTTCTCGTTCTCCATGCTTGTCATCGTCCTTGCGAACAACCTCTTTCTCCTCTACGTGGGGTGGGAGCTCGTCGGGATCTGTTCATATCTTCTGATCGGCCACTGGTACGAAAAGAAAAGCGCGTCCGATGCGGCGATCAAGGCGTTTGTTGTCAACAGGGTGGGGGATCTCGGGTTTTTCATCGGCATCGCGATCCTGTACATGACCTTCCACACGTTTTCGCTCCCGGAGATTTTTGACGGGATCAAATCCGGCGTCCTGCCGTTCGGGAGCCAGTGGTGGCTCACCGCTGCGGGAGTCCTGCTTTTCTGCGGAGCCGTCGGCAAGTCCGCGCAGTTTCCCCTCCACGTCTGGCTCCCCGACGCGATGGAGGGCCCGACGCCGGTCAGCGCCCTGATCCACGCCGCCACGATGGTCGCGGCAGGCGTCTATCTCGTGGCGCGGCTCTTTCCGCTCATGACCGCCCATGCGCTCCTCGTTATCGCCTACATCGGGGCGGTGACGGCGTTCATCGCGGCAACGATAGCGATCGCACAGAACGATATCAAGAAGGTCCTCGCGTATTCGACGATAAGCCAGCTCGGGTACATGATCATGGCGCTCGGCGTCGGGGCCTATTCGGCGGGGTTCTTCCATCTCGTCACGCACGCGATGTTCAAGGCCGGGCTCTTTCTCGGATCGGGATCCGTCATCCACGCGATGCACAACGCGCTCCATCACGCGAACGATCATGGCACGGACGCGCAGGACATACGGAACATGGGAGGGCTCAGAAGGAGAATGCCCGTCACGTTCTGGACGTTTGTCGTCTACACGCTGGCGATCTCCGGCGTTCCGTTCACCTCCGGGTTCCTGAGCAAGGACGAGATCCTCGCCGGGACGCTGGCGTTCGGAACGCTCACGGGACACTTCATAATCCCGGTGATCGGTTTCCTCGTCGCCGGACTGACGGCGTTCTATATGTTCCGCCTTGTCATACTGACGTTCATGGGAGAGCACAGGGACGCGGGTCGGTTGGACAATGTGCACGAGTCCCCCCTGGTGATGACGATACCGCTCGTGGTCCTTGCCGTCTTCTCGATCTTCGTTTTCTATGCGGTAAATCCCTTCGACGGTGCCTCGGGCTGGATCCCGCGCGCGGTCGAGCGGCCGGAAAGCGTCGTCCCGCCGGCGCTCGCCGCCCCTTCGGCTGGAGTATTCGAGAATGTCCTCGGCGGCGTCAGCCTGACGGCGATGCTCATATCGCTCACCGTCGCCGGTCTGGGAATACTCGCGGCGTTTGCCACATACCACTGGAAGAAGATCAGCGCGGATGCCGTCGCCCGCGCACTTGCGCCCGTCCACACGTTCCTTCTGAACAAGTGGTATTTTGACGAGCTCTACCAGGCCGTGGTCGTCAACGGCGTTCTCGGCCTGGCGTCGGTTCTCCGCTGGGTCGACACCTGGATCGTCGACGGCGCCGTAAACGGGGCGGGGAGCCTGACGCGCGTCGTCTCGTTTGTGAGCGGGAAGTTCGACACGTATGTCGTCGACGGTCTCGTCAATTTTTCCGCGTACATCTCCGGGTTCTTCGGGCTCGTGCTCAGGAAGTTCCAGACGGGGAAGGTTCAGACGTACGTCCTGTTTGCCGTGTTCGGGGTCATGGCGTTTTATTTCATATTCAGGCTTGTGTGAGCCGCGCGCTCACCCGCCACGCTCATCTTCAGGAGGGTTGAAGGTCAATGGATATTGCCGGAATCGGGATTCTCTCGTGGATAACGTTCCTGCCCGTCGTGGGAATGATTATCGTCCTCATGCTGCCGAAGGAGA
>PMJQ01000079.1 GCA_003157485.1 Ignavibacteriota bacterium | reverse complement strand
ACGTTGCGGCCCTTCGGGCCGAGCGTGACCTTAACGGCGTCGGCAAGCTGGTCGACCCCTCTCTTGAGGGCGGCCCGCGCTTCGACATTGTACTGAATTAGTTTTGCTGACATAGTCGTTCGTCTCCTTTGTGTATTGTCGTATTTGGCGTTACACGATCGCGAAAATATCCGCTTCGCGCATGATCAGGTATTCTTCCCCCTCGATCGTCACTTCCGTCCCGGAGTACTTGCCGTAGAGCACCTTATCGCCCACCTTGACTTCGGGATTGACCTTTTTCCCATCGTCTGTCACTTTACCTGGACCGATCGCCACGACTTCACCCACAACGGGTTTCTCTTTCGCGGTATCTGGAAGGATGATTCCCCCCCTTGATTTCTCCTCGGCGGGAGACGGCTTAATCACAACGCGATCAGCCAACGGCTTAATCTTCATGCGAATTTCTCCTCTAAATGTATGTTGTTTATTTATAAAGACTTACGGCGGGCAATCGTACTAGCACTCCACATTGAAGAGTGCTAGTAATATAGTGAATTCAAGATGAAAGTCAAGTCCCCGGGAGGAGCGAGGTGTGTGGAGAGAGGGGTGACGCCCTTTCAGCCAGGCGTGGAGACCTCAAACACGTGTATGCCGTACGGCTGGATGTCGAAGTAGAGACCTCTTGATGCAAGTCCGTTTCTTTCACGGGAGTACGCAGCGTCGCTCAAGAGATCACGGAATTCCACCGGCGTGCCGGGAATCTCCTCGAGAGGGATGTCAACATGGCACTGGCCGCTCAAGGGGGCATAGTTGATCACGACGAGACGGGTGCCCGCCGAAGGGTGGTGCCACCAGAAGGCAAGAAAATTTCCCCAGGTGTAATTTTCATGCCAGGCAGCCCTGGGCATCAGGAGCCGCCAGTTCCCCTCTCTGATGGGAGCTGAGGCGATGATCTCCAGGAGCCGGGTATAGAACGCCTTTGTCCTTCGGGCGACATCTTCCGCCGGACGGCGGGTCAGCTGCACGGGAATTTTGACCCTTCTCCCTTCGAACTGACCTTCCTGGAACATCACCATCCCCGGGACAGTCGCGATCACCACCGCGGCCGCAAAAAGCCACGGTTCTGACGTCAGGGAGGACGCCGCACGCTGTTCATCGTGGTTCTCGATAAATCGGAGGGAGTGTTTCTGGTAGTCCATCTCGGCGCGGAGGTGATCCCGCACCGAGCCGGCGCCCTCGCGGAGAAGCCTGTCGAAGAGTGTCTTGTCGTACGTATAGTCGAACCCGAGCTGCTGCAGGTCCCATTCCATGTTCCAGTACGCTTCGGCGATAAAGAGAAACCCGGGGTGCCGGGAACGGACCGCACCGATCGCCTCACGCCAGAACTCTTCCGCCTGCTCCGGCTCTCCCGGGGCAGAGGCGCGACTCCCCCATGTCCTCGCGAACACGCTTTTCAGGACGAGCATTGCCATGTCGCAGCGGACCCCGTCGCACAACCCGGCAATCCGCTTCAGAAGCCTGATCATCGCCTTCCGCGCCCCTCGGTGGGCGATATTGATCTGCGCGGTATCCGTCCATCCCGCGAATGACGGGTCGCGTCCCATCGCGATCGTGAGGGGCCCCTTCGCGGTCGCAGCGCGGAAGAAGAGGTCGGGCTTCTCCAACGCCTCGTTCTCGCCCCCCTGAACGTAATACTCAGGATGCCCGGTGACCCAGGCATTGTCGCGCGCGGTGTGGTTGGGAATGAAATCCAGAACGAGCCCCATCCCTCGTTCGGCCAGTTTCCTGCGGAACGATGCAAGCCCTTTCTCCCCCCCCATTGCCTCCGGAATCTCGTACGCGTATACCGCGTATGGCGAGCCGCCGACGTCCGCGTCTGTATAGTCGGGAAGGACGCTTCTGTACGCCGCGCGAAGGCCCTCGTCCTCCCTCGCAATGACGATCCCGGCGGGCCCCGAAGTCCAGACCCCCATCAGCCAGACGGCGTCGATCCCGAGCCCTTTCCAATCATCGAGGAGCGCTGACGGAAACGTGCCGAGCGTGACGGGCTTCCCCGCGGCGGCGGAGAGCTCCCTGAGTATGACCCTCGAGTTTACCTCGTAGAGGACCGGATGCGCCTTCGCGCGAAGTCCCGCCGGGACCGTCTCTGCGTCTGTCATGAGCGTACTTTCATGTATCGTCACTGTTGCCGGGAGGCGCGCCGGTTCGGTACGATGTGCCGGCGATAACAAGGACATATTCGCCGCGCGGAGGGCGGGCCCGCACTTCATCAGCAACGCGCGAGACCGGTCCGCGGCGGACCTCTTCAAACTTCTTGGTCACCTCGCGCACGAGAGCTACCTGCCTGTCCCCCATGAACTGGAGCACCTCACCCAGGGTCTTTTCGATCCGGTGAGGAGACTCATACATCACGATCGTCCGCGGTTCCGCGGCAAGTGCCTCGAACCGCGTCTTTCTCCCCTTCTTCACGGGGAGGAAACCCTCAAACACGAACCTGTCCGTAGGAAGTCCGCTTATGATGAGCGCCGCGAGGAGCGCGCTTGCCCCCGGAGAAGCGATCACGCTGATCCCCGCATCGACGGCCTCCCGGATCACAACATACGCCGGATCCGATATCCCCGGGGTCCCTGCGTCGGTCACCACCGCAACGGCGTTCCCCTTCCTGAGCGATGCGATGAGTTCGCCGGCGCGCCGGCGTTCGTTGTAGCTGAAGTAGCTGACGAGCGGCCGGCGGATCCCGAGATGATCGAGAAGAACCTTCGTCGTGCGTGTGTCTTCCGCTGCGATGAGATCGACGGACCTGAGGATGTGAACGGCCCTGAGTGTGATGTCGTCAAGGTTACCGATCGGCGTGCTGACGACGTACAGCGCGCCTTTCTGTATCTCTTCGCTCATATGCCCCAGTCGCGGGCGTACCGGAAATCGACGTTCACGGTCCTGTGCGACACCTTCGCCACCACAGGCGGGCGGCGTTTGAACTGGCTCTTCTTCACAATCGCCTGCACGCTCCTGACAAAACGCTCGTCGAACCCGGCTGAAGCCAGCTCCGCGGGGCTCCGCCGTTCATCGATCATCGCGAACAGGAGCCTGTCGACGTCCCGGTACGAGAACCCGAGTTCTCCCTCGTCGGTCTGTCCCGACCAGAGATCCGCCGTCGGCTTCTTGTCGACGATCTCGCGGGGCACCCCCACCGCTGCGGCGAGCTGCCACACCTGCGTTTTGTAGAGGTCGCCGAGGGGATTGATCGCGCTCGCCATGTCACCGAACAGGGTCCCGTAGCCGAGCAGGATCTCCGTCTTGTTGCTTGTCCCCAGGACCAGCCCCCCCTCCCGCGCGGAGATATCATAGAGAACAATCATCCGGGCGCGCGCCATGATATTTCCCCCCCGGACCCGGTCGCCCGCGCCGAGAGAGGAGAGCGCCGGATCCACAATCGGCGTGATGTCCACGGTTTCCGGGACGATCCCCAGCACGTCGATGACCCGCCGGGCGTCCGAGAGGCTTTCGCTGCTGCTCGTGCGGTAGGGCATCATCACCGCCCTCACATTCTCCCGCCCGAGGGCCCCCGCCGCGAGGAACGCGGTGAGGGCGGAATCCACCCCTCCGGAGAGCCCGATAATGCCCCTCGTGAACCCCGCATTATGCGTTTCGTCGAGAAGGAACTTTTCGAGGAGTGTCCGGACGACGGCAGTGTTGAGCGAAAGGTCCGATGGCGGGCCGGAAGTTTCCATGAGGCCAAACTAAACAATTTGCACTTCGGATACAAGGGAAGGGAACCGGCCGTGCCGGAGGTCCGTTCTTGATTCGGCGGGACCCGTTTGCTATACTGAGGACGACCTCCCCAGCGTGTTGCGTGGGGGAGATCCGATCACTTCCGGGGGTGCAATGAAAATTCCGACGGCCGCACTGGGCATACTGCTCCTTTCTTCCGCCATAGCCTCAGGCGGAACGCGGACGAGCGGCCGGCTCGACCGCGCGCTCGCCTCCGCGGAGCCGGCCGACCAGATTGCCGTCTGGGTGTTTTTCAGGGACAAGGGTAACACACTTGCAAAGCCGGGGGCCGATCCCCTGGAATTTATCTCCCCGGCTGCCTTCCGCCGAAGGGCACGCGTTCTCCCAGCCAATACGATCGTCGATGAAACGGACTACCCGGTGAACGAGGAGTACATAAGGCAGGTCACCCCACTTGTCACAAGGATCCGGCAGGTATCAAAGTGGTTCAACGGCGTCAGTGCGGACGCCACCCCGGCCGGTGTGGCCCGAATCGAATCGCTCCCGTGTGTCGCCCAGATCGACATTGTCCAGAAGTACCGCAGGGGGGCAGACGTTGAAACCCTCCAGACGCCACCTCCCGCCCCGACGGCCCTCAGACCGTCTGCCACCGGGGCCCTCGACTACGGCCCCTCGATACATCAGGTGGAGCAGGAAAACATCCCTGCCGTACACGCCACAGGAAACTCAGCACAGGGAATCATCATCGGAATGTTCGACAACGGCGTTCGGCTTCAGACACACCAGGCATTTGACCAGCTCCGCGGGAGGATCATCGCGCAGCACGATTTTGTGGACCACAAGACAAGCGTCATACCGAACAACCCGAACTTCTCGTTCGGTGCACACGGCGTGTACACGCTTTCAACAATCGCCGGATACGTGCCCGGTCAAATCATCGGTCCTGCATACGGGGCAACGTTTATACTGGCAAGGACAGAAAACGACAGCAGCGAGACCCCCATCGAAGAGGACAACTGGGCCGCGGCGATCCAGTGGGCGGAGAGCCTCGGGGTGCAGGTCACGAGCACGTCGCTTGGATATCTGACGTTTGACAGCCCGTATACGAGCCTGACCTGGCAGGACATGGACGGGAGGACTTCCGTGATCTCCCGGGCAGCCGTCATGGCCGCACGCAGAGGGGTCATCGTCGTGAATTCCGCGGGGAACGAAAACGCCCCTCCCGCCGGAGAAAATTCACTTATGGCTCCGGCCGACGCGGACAGCATACTCGCGGCCGGCGCGGTCACCAATGACAGCGTCAGAGCATATTTCAGCTCGTGCGGGCCGACGACAGACGGCCGGATCAAACCCGACGTGATGGCGGTCGGTTCGATCGACTACATCGCGAGCGCCACGGATACTGCCGGCTACACATACGAGCAGGGCACGTCGTTCTCCTGCCCACTCACCGCGGGTGTCGCCGCGCTCGTTCTGAAGGCGCACCCGGAGGCGACCGCGATGCAGATCATCAAGGCGATAAAGACGACCGCATACCGCCCTCCGGCGCAGACGGTGCGTCCCGACAATTTCTACGGATGGGGGATCGTCGACGCGCTTGCGGCGATCAACTACCTCGGCGGCGGATCGCATCCCGGCTCCCCGGCTGCGCTTTCCGCGAGCGATACATCGGCGACCGGATTCACCGCGAACTGGTCGACGGTTTCGGGAGCTTCGGGCTATGTGCTCCAGGCTTCGGCCGACACGGGGTTTTCTTCCCTCGTCCATTCGTACACTCTTGACTATGACGTGACGAGCTACCCGATCGCGGGCCTCCAGCCCGGCACGACATATTACTACAGGCTCCAGGCGGCAGGCACGGGCAGTTCGAGCGGCTTCTCGAACATCGAAAGGGTAACGACACTTCGCGTCACGGCGGCAACATACACGCTCTCGCACAATTACCCCAACCCGTTCAACCCGGGGACACGGATCGAGTTCCGGATTCCCGAGCAGTCAAACGTCAACCTGAGCGTCTTCGACATCCTGGGAAGACACGTCAAGACCCTTCTCAACGGCGTGCTGCCTGCAACCGGGGGGACCGCGTACTTCGCGATCTGGGACGGGACCGATGAAGGGGGTGTGAACGTCGCCAGCGGGGTCTATTTCTACAGGATGAGCGCGACGGGCGTCTCCGGGGCGTCGTTCAGACAAGCGCTCAAGATGATGCTCCTGAGATAAGGTCCGCCGGATCCGGGACCACCGGGGACAAAACCACGCCACCCCCCCAAAAAAGCACAGGCCCCCTGCGCACAAGTACGCAGGGGGCCTGTCGGTTACGGAAGGGGAATCTCAGAGCTCTCTGAGTACTTCCGCAATAATCGCAATCCCCTCCTCGATCTCGGCACTGCTCACGTTGAGAGGCGGACGGAACCGCATCGAGCGCTCGCCGCTCGGGAGTATGATCAGCCCTTTGTTCATGCATCCGTCGCGGAGCTTACCCCGTGACGCGGCATCCGGCATATCGAATGCGGCAAAGAGACCAAGCCCCCGCACGTTGGACACGGCGGGAAACTCCTCCGCAAGCCGGTTCAGCGCACTCAGAAGCAGCTCCCCCTGCCGGCGCGCGTTCTCGACCAGATTCTCCTCCGCGATGACCTCAAGGAACTTCTGCGCGCGGACCATGTCCACGAGGTTTCCTCCCCACGTCGAATTCAACCGGCTCGAAACCCTGAAGACGTTGTCAGGAATCTCGTCGATCTTCCGCCCGCAGAGAAAACCGCACACCTGCATCTTCTTGCCGAATGCGATCATGTCAGGTTCGACAAAGTGCTGATGCGCCCACATCTTTCCCGTCATCCCGACGCCTGTCTGCACCTCGTCGATGATGAGCATCGCATCGTTCTCATCCGCAACCTCCCTGAGCGCCCTGAAAAACTCACCGCGGAAATGGTTGTCCCCCCCTTCCCCCTGGATCGCCTCGATGATGATCGCGGCGATGTCGTCCTTGTTGTCGCGGAACGCCTGCCGTATCTGTCCGAGGCTCGTCTCCTCGTCGGCGATGACCCGCGCCAGGTTCTCGTCGTTCAGAGGGAAACGGATGGAAGGGTTCAGCACCCTGGGCCATGCGAACTTGGGAAAGAGGTCCGTCTTCACCGGGTCGGTGTTCGTGAGGGAGAGCGTGTAGCCGGACCGGCCGTGGAACGCCTGGCGGAAGTGGACGATCTGCTTCCCCCGCTCTTCCCTGTACCCCCGCGTCCGGTTCTTCCGTATCTTCCAGTCGAACGCCGCCTTCAGCGCGTTCTCAACGGCAAGAGCACCCCCTTCGACAAAGAAGGCATGAGGGAGAGTGGCGGGCATCGCGAGGCGCGCAAACGTGTCGACGAACTGCGCCTGCTCCGCAGTCGCGATATCGGACAGGGAGGGCTTGTTGACGGCGACGTACGCCAGTTTCTTCTGAAACCCGGGCTCGGTGAGCGCGGGATGGTTCAACCCGAGCGGTGAGGAGGCGACAAATGTGAAGAAATCCAGGTACCGCTTCCCGTCCCTGGCGTCGACCAGGTACGTCCCCCTGCTTTTCTTCAGATCGACGACGATATCGAACCCGTCCACGAGCATGTGCCGGGACATCGTCGGGATTGCGAGAGAGGGGGCGATGAAGGAACTGGCGGCCCGCCGCGGTTTCTGCTTGCGCGCGCCCGCAGTTGTCCGCCGGGGGGTCTTGAGTGTCTTTGCCGCCTTAACGGGGCGTCTTTTCGTGCGTGCCTTAACAGTGTGAACGGTCATGACGGAACTCCTCTGCTGGATGTGATTGCCCATTGTTATCGTGCCGCACAACGGTCATCCTTCAGAAGAATTCCTGGTGCTCAAACATGGAAACGATATAGAGCCGTATCCTGACCACCTCGGTCACCGCTCACATTGTGACAGTCCGTCTACTTCGCATAGTTGTCGATCTGGGCCCTCTGGAGCCCGCCGCTGTAATCGACGTACACGGTCTTCCACTCCGAGAAGAAATCATAGACCGTCCACCCTCCCTCGCGGTGGCCGTTCCCCGTCTGCTTCACGCCGCCGAAGGGCATGTGCGCCTCCGCGCCGATCGTCGGGGCATTGATGTATGTGATCCCGGCCCTGACATCGCGTATCGCGCGGAACGCGGCGTCGATATTTGCGGTATAAATCGACGAGGAAAGGCCGTATATCGTGTCGTTGAGAATCGTAACGGCCTCCGCGAGAGAACCGGCCTTCAGAACGGAGAGGACCGGCCCGAAGATCTCCTCCCTGGCGATGCGGTGGTCCGGCTTCACGCCGGCAAAGACCGTGGGCGCGTAGAACCATCCGCCGTCGAGCCCTTCCCCTTTCGGGACCGTCCCGCCGGTCAGCAGCGTCGCACCCTGTTCGAGTCCGATGCGGACATATCCCGCAACGGTCTCCTGCTGGCCCTTGTTGACGCACGGACCGACATCGGTCGACGGCAGAAGTCCGTCGCCGAGCCGGAGCTTCCTGACGCGGTCGACGAGCATGGCGAGGAACTTCTCGTGTATCTTCTCGTGGAGTATGAGCCTGCTCGTGGCGGTGCAGCGCTGCCCGGTGGTGCCGAACGCCCCCCAGAGCACTCCCTCGAGAGCGAGCGAGAGGTCCGCATCATCCATCACGATCTGCGCGTTCTTTCCCCCGAGCTCGAGCGACACGCGCTTCAGCGTCCGGGCCGCAGTTTCGGCGATCGTCTTCCCGACCTGCGTCGACCCCGTGAAGCTGACGCAGTCGACATCGGGATGGCCCACGATCGCCGTGCCGACTTCTCCCCCTCCTCCGTGGACGATGTTGACAACGCCGGGAGGAACCCCCGCCTCCGCGAGTATCTCCACGAGGGCAGTGGCGGTCGCCGGAGTGTCCGACGCGGGCTTGAATACGACCGTGTTGCCGCACAGGAGCGCGGGAAAAATCTTCCAGGTCGGGATCGCCATGGGAAAGTTCCACGGAGTGACGATCCCCGCAACGCCGATCGGAACGCGAAGGGCCATATTGAACTTGTCGCGGAGCTCGGACGGGACCGTGTGGCCGAACAGCCGCCGCCCTTCCCCCCCCGCGTAATATGCGGTGTCGATCCCCTCCTGGACGTCCCCCCGCGTCTCGGCAAGGACTTTCCCCATCTCGCGTGTCATCTGCCGCGCCAGGTCCTCCTTGCGGGCGACCATCAGGTCCCCCACGGCACGCATGATGTCACCCCGCTTCGGGGCGGGAACGAGACGCCAGGTCTCAAACGCCTCCCTCGCAGCACGGACCGCCGCTTCGACGTCTTCCTTCCCGGAGAGCGGGAAGACGCCGACGACCTCATCCCAGCGTGCCGGGTTTCTGTTCTCGAATGTCTTTCCCGACGCAGCGTCGACCCACCTGCCGTTTATGAAATTCTGAAATTTCTTTGCCATGAGATTCCCTGAGGAAATGCGTGACGCCGTGTCACGAGAGCCCGACGCGGCTGAATATGTAATCGACGTTCCGGATGCTCTTCTCCAGGTTGAAGATCTCCCCCAGTTCCGCCTCCGAAAGGGCGTTTGCGACTTCCTGGATTCCCGTGAGGACGTCCCGGAAATTCCTCCCCGACTGCCACACTTCCATCGCGGCACCCTGGACGATCCTGTAGGCGTCCTCCCGCCGCATCCCCTTTTTCGTGAGCGCCAGGAGAACGGACTGCGAGAAGATGAGCCCGTGCGTCCTGTCAAGGTTCTTTGCCATCGTGTCGGGATAGACGATGAGCCTGTCGATGACATCCGTCGTCAGCGCGATCATGTAGTCGAGCAGTATGCAGCTGTCGGGAACGATGATCCGCTCAACGGAGGAGTGCGTGATGTCCCGTTCATGCCAGAGGCTGACGTTTTCCATCGCAGCCAGCGCGTTGCCGCGGAGGACCCGGGAGAGGCCCGCGATCCTCTCGCACGTGATCGGATTGCGCTTGTGCGGCATCGCGGACGAGCCTTTCTGGCCCTTCGAAAAATACTCTTCGGCCTCCAGGACCTCAGTCCTCTGGAGGTGCCGGATCTCCGTGGCGATCTTCTCCAGCGAGCTCCCCACAAGGGCGAGCGTCGTCATGAATTCCGCATGCCGGTCGCGCTGCAGTATCTGCGTGGAGACGGGGGCCGGCGTCAGTCCGAGCCGGTCGCAGACGAACTCCTCGACCGCCGGGCTCAGGTGCTCGTACGTCCCCACGGCGCCGGAAATCTGGCCGACGCTGATCCTGTCGACGGCCGCGCGGAGCCTCTCGATGTTCCGGCGCATCTCGTCGAACCAGAGCGCCAGCTTGAGACCGAACGTCGTGGGCTCTGCGTGAATTCCATGCGTCCTCCCCACCATGACCGTGTTTTTGAATTCCACTGCCCGCCGTGCGAGAACGTCATCGAGCTTCCCGAGTCCCCCCAGGAGCAGCTCCCCCGCCTGTTTCATCTGCACGGCGAGACACGTGTCAAGCACGTCGGAGGATGTCATCCCCAGATGGATATACCGGGCCTCGGGGCCGACGTGTTCGCCGACGTTCGTCAGAAACGCGATCACGTCGTGCTTCACCTCGCGCTCGATTTCCTCTATCCGCGCGACGTCGAATGACGCCTTTGAGCGTATCACCTCGACCGCTTCCCGCGGGATGACGCCGTTTTCGGCCTGCGCTTCGCAGGCGAGTATCTCGATATCGAGCCAGATCTGGAACTTATTGTGCTCCTCCCAGATCCTCCCCATCGCCGCCCGTGTATACCGTTCAATCATCGTCAGTGCTTTTCGAGCTTGAGTTTGAGATCGATTTTTTTTCGTTCCCGGATCACCGTCAGATCCACGGTATCCCCCGTCTTCGCATCGTCAACGGCGGACATGAGCGTCGCATCGTCGACAGTCTTCTCACCGTTCGCGGCCACGATGATGTCCCCCACGCGGAATCCCGCTTTTTCCGCCGGGCTGTTCTTTTTGACGTCGCTCACGATGACCCCTTCGGCGCTCTCGAGCCCGAAATACCTGGCCACCCGCTCATCGACGGTCTGCACCTCGAGCCCGGTCCAGAACTCCCTCTCGACCTTCCCCGACTTCTTCAGCTCGGCAATGACGTTCTTCACGCGGTTGATCGGGATGGCGAACCCGAGCCCGATGCTCCCCTGGTTCGGTGTGTAGATCACCGCGTTGACCGCGATGACCTCCCCCACGCTGTTTACAAGGGGACCGCCGCTGTTCCCGGAGTTGATCGCCGCGTCGGTCTGGATCATCCCGCGGTACACCCGCCCCTCCTCGGCGCGCAGGTTCATCTTTGTCGCGCTCACGACGCCCACGGTGACTGTCGGCTTGTCGCTGATGTCGAAGAGGCCGAACGGGTTCCCGAATGCGATCACCCATTCGCCGATGATGACGTCATCGGAATTCCCCAGGCGAATATACGGGAGATCCTTTCCGTTGATCTTCAGGAGCGCGATATCGGCGACCTGATCGGTCCCGACAAGCTCGGCTTTGTATTTCTCGCCGTTCGTGAGCGTGACGGTGATCTCTTTCGCGTTTCCCGCCACATGGTCATTCGTGACGATGTACCCGTCGGGGGAGACAAGGAACCCCGAGCCGAGCCCCTGGACCCTCTCCGTGTACGTGCGGTCGCCGAAGAACTGACGGAAGAAGGGGTCGTCCCCCCACGGGCTCCTGTACCGGTACTGCCTCACTTCGGTGACGTTGATGCCGACGACCGCGGGACTGACTGCGGCGACAGTCCGGGTTATGGCGTTCCTCCGCGAGCCGCTGATGGACTCGCCTGTGGAGTCTCCGGAGTCCGCACGGGAGGAGGCCGACACCGCCTCCGTGAACGGCGCTCCCTGAGATAAGGCGGCTCCTTCCATCGTCCTGCCGGGAGAGCGGCCGAGGTTGTACCCGATCACTCCTCCCGCGAGGAGCGGGATGAGAAGAACAACGGCGATGACTGCGACATTCCTATTCATTGTGTGTCCCTCTTCCGGTTTCCTGCGCGCGGGAGTCCGATTCCCGCTTCCTCCCTGTGTACGCTCGAACCGGCTCCCAATGTTTCACGAGTACGATGATCATCGACAGCGCGACAAAGGAAGTAAACTCTCCCGGCGGGATCCCCGCCACCGTAACCCGCGCGATGAGCCAGACGGGAGCGGACACCAGAAGCAGGGGAAGCACAAACGACGCCGCCGCGTTGGCCGGGTTTACTTCCCTCAGAATCGCGTATGCCAGACTCCAGAGCACCCCCCACACGAGAATAAGAGGCCAGGCGAACACGGAAACGACCCCCGCCGCCGTCGCCAGACCCCTCCCTCCCCTGAACCGGAGCCAGACGGGAAAATTGTGCCCGAGTATCGCGCTCGCTCCTGCACACGCCTGACGGGCAAAATCGTGATCTGTGAGCAGCCCGGAGAGGAGGACTGCGGCGAGCCCTTTTGCGGCATCCACCGCGAGAACCGCTCCCCCCACCAGGATGGATCCTGTCACCTGGTAGCTGTTCAGCGTCCCGACGTTTCCGCTCCCCGCGGTGCGAACGTCGAGTCTAGATTTCCAACGAACGAGAAGAAAAGCGGTCGGGAGCGAACCCAGGATGTATCCCAGTAGACCCGCAAGAACGAAAGAGAACACCGGGCGATGGCGTTTATATCGGGGGAATTAATCCTAAAATACGCAAATACCGACGGAGTGTCAAGGCAGAGTTTCCCGGTTGATTCTCCGGTTCTCTTGAGGTATATTTTGTGATATTTGTGCCCGATTTCATACTGCAGGAGGTGTATTGCGATCGTCGTGCATCAGCACACATGAATAAAAAAGAGATTGAACTCCTCCTCCTCCGCCACCGGCGCGGGCTCCTCAGCACGGAAAAAGCGCTCTCCCGTCTGACATCACTTTCCACAGAATCGCTCGATTTCGCAACGATCGATCACCAGCGCGAAGCACGCCAGGGTTTTCCCGAGGTCATCTACTGCGCCGGGAAGACCCCCCCGCAGGTCGCTGCAATCGCCGAACGGATCTGCGCGCGCGGGAGCGTTTTGTTTGCGACGCGGGGAGACCGTGATCATTTCAGAGCCGTGAAGAAAAAGATCCACGGGGCCCTCTTCAACCCCGTTTCCCGCACGATCACTGCAAACGAACGGAACATTAGGCGGAACGGCAAGGGGACGGTCCTCGTGATATCCGCCGGGACGTCCGACATCCCCGTCGCGGAAGAGGCGGCGGAGACCGCGCGCGTGATGGGGAACGAGACCGGGACGCTGTACGACGTCGGGGTCGCAGGGATACACAGGATACTGAGCAGGACGGACGTCCTGCGCAAGGCGTCGGTGATCATCGTCGTGGCGGGAATGGAGGGGGCGCTGGCAAGCGTCGTGGGTGGACTCGTGGACATCCCCGTCATCGCCGTTCCGACGTCGGTCGGCTACGGGGCGAGCTTCAAGGGGGTGGCGGCCCTCCTGGGGATGCTTAACTCGTGCGCCGCTGGAGTGACCGTCGTGAACATTGACAACGGGTTCGGCGCAGGGTTCGCGGCGAGCGTCATCAACAGGAAACGGTGAGCATGAGCATAGACACATCAAGGATCAGCTACTCGGAGACCATACTCGAGACGATCGGGAATACACCCCTTGTGCGGCTCCGCCGCGTTACGTCCGGGGTGAAGGGGCTCATACTCGCAAAGGTGGAATCGATGAACCCGGGGGGATCCGTCAAGGACCGCATTGGCGTCCGCATCATCGAGGAGGCCGAGCAGTCCGGGAGGCTCCGGCCGGGAGGGACGATCGTGGAATCGACGTCGGGAAACACCGGGATGGGACTCGCCCTTGTCGCCGCGGTCAAGGGATACAAGACGGTATTCACGCTCCCGGACAAGATGAGCATGGAGAAGATCCGGCTTCTCCGGGCGTTCGGCGCCGAAGTGATCGTCACGCCGACCGCCGTCGCCCACGATTCGCCTGAGAGCTACACGGAGGTGGCAAAGAGGATCGTCCGGGAGACCCCCAATGCGATACTCGCCGATCAGTATGAGAATCCGCGCAACCCCGAATCCCATTATGCCACAACCGGGCCGGAGATCTGGGATCAGACGGGGGGACAGATCACGCAGTTCATCTGCGGAATCGGGACGGGGGGGACGATCACGGGGACCGCGAAATTCCTGAAGGAAAAAAATCCCCGCATCCGCGTGATCGGCATCGACCCCAGGGGGTCCGCGCTGCGCGAGTATTTCTACACGAGAACAATAACCCCCCTTCCGAAGACGTACAAGGTGGAGGGAATAGGACAGGACTACATCCCGGGGGTCCTGGATTTCAGCACGATCGACGAGGTGATCGAGGCGGACGACAGGGAATCGTTCCTGATGGCACGGCGCCTGACGCGGGAAGAGGGGATACTGGCGGGGGGGTCTTCGGGAACGGCTGTCGCCGGGATGCTCAAGGCTGCGCCGCGATTCACCGACGACGACGTCGTCGTCGTCCTGCTCCCGGACACCGGGGAGCGGTACATCAGCAAGATCTACAGCGATGACTGGATGCGGGAGAACGGATTCCTCACGCCTGAGCGGATCACCGTCCGCTACGTGCTCGACTCAAAATCCAAGCACTCCCGGGGCGTGATCTCCGTCGATCCCTCGACGACGGTCAGGCACGCACTCGACATGCTCCGCCAGCACGACATCTCCCAGATCCCCGTGATGGAAGGAGGCCGGCCGGCCGGGACGGTCCACGATCACGATCTCATGATGAAAGTCATGGAGCGCCCGGCGATCGCCGGAGCGCCGGTCCGCGGCGTCATGGGCCCGAGCTTCCCTGTCGTCAGCATCACCGCGTCCGTCGAGGAAGTGCTGCAATTAATGAGGGTGAAAGAGAACTATGCGGTGCTTGTCGAAGAAAATGGAAGAATCGACGGGATTCTCAATCGATATGATGTGATGGAATACCTCGGGAGATGAAGACTAATTGAAAATGGAGGATTGAAGATCGAGGATCGAGGATTACGAGCCGAGCAAATGAAGGGATTCGCCACAAAGGCGATACACGCCGGGCAGGAGCCGGACCCGGGGACAGGGGCTATCATGACTCCCGTGTTCCTGACGTCGACGTACGTCCAGGAAGAGCTCGGGCGGAACAAGGGCTACGAGTACTCGCGCGTGTCGAATCCGACGCGGACGGCACTCGAGCAAAACGTCGCCGCGCTTGAAGGAGGAACCGACGGGCTGGCGTTCGGTTCGGGCACCGCCGCTGTGGACGCGCTCTTCCACCTGCTCGCTCCCGGAGACCACGTCGTCATGTCGCAAAACGTATACGGAGGCACGTACCGGATCGCAAAGATGATATGGGAAGTATACGGGCTGAAGTTCTCATTTGTCGACACGACGGACGTGAAGAACATCGAGAAGGCCATCCTCCCGGCGACCCGGATGCTCTTCATCGAGACGCCGACGAACCCCACGATCGAGATTACCGATCTCGCCGCCTGCGCCTCACTCGCGAAGCGGCGCGGCATTCTCAGCGTCGCCGACAACACGTTTGCCACCCCCTATCTCCAGCAGCCCCTCTCCTTCGGCATCGATATTGTCGTTCACAGCCTCACAAAATACCTGAACGGCCACAGCGACATGCTCGGGGGGCTTGTCGTCACGAGCAATGCCGGGGTCACCGAACGGCTCCGTTTCATGCAGAAAGCCGTCGGGGGGATACTTTCGCCGTTCGATTCGTGGCTCTGCCTGCGGGGGACGAAGACGCTGGCGGTCCGGATGAAGCAGCACTGCGAGAACGCAGACGCCGTCGCACGCTGGCTCGCCGGGCGAAAGGGGATCGACCGGGTCCTCTTCCCGGGACTGGAGTCGCATCCCGGGCATGCGCTTGCAAAGAGGCAGATGAGAGGGTTCGGAGGAATGATCTCGTTCGAGCTCGGGAGCCTGGCCGCGGCGGCGGCGTTCCTCAGAAACGTCAGGCTCTGCGCGCTCGCCGAGAGCCTGGGGGGGGTGGAATCGATCATCACCCATCCTGCCTCGATGACGCATGCCGCAGTCCCTCCGGAGGAGCGGAAGAGGATCGGCGTCACGGACGGCATGGTCCGGATCTCCGTCGGCCTGGAGGACGCGGACGACATCATACGGGACCTCGACGCGGCGCTGCATGCGGCGGGTATCTGAGTCCCGCACACCGTGCGCTGAAACGCCGCGGCAGCACATGAGCGTGTTGAATTCCATGCGGGGTTTCGCTATCTTGCGTCCCATTCCTCATTCCCTGCACACAATGCTATGAAAGCGGTCATAATGGCTGGCGGGTTCGGGACAAGGCTCCGTCCCCTGACCTGCAACACCCCGAAACCGATGGTCCCGCTCATGAACAAGCCGATGATGGAGCACATCGTCGCACTGCTCAGGACGCACGGGATCACCAACCTCATCGGTTCCCTGTTCTATCAGCCGGAAATCATCACGGGATACTTCGGCGACGGGAGGTCGTTCGGAGTGACGATGAACTACGTACGGGCGGAGGCGGATTACGGGACCGCCGGGAGCGTCCGCAACGCGACCCACGGAATGCACGAACGGATCATGGTGATCAGCGGCGACGTGCTGACGGACTTTGACCTGGGGGCGGCGATCCGCTACCACGAATCGAAGCGGGCGAAGGCAACGATCGTCCTCTCGCACGCGAAGAACCCGCTCCAGTTCGGCGTGGTGATCACCGCCCAGGACGGGAGGATCACGCGCTTCCTGGAGAAGCCTTCGTGGGGGGAGGTCTTCAGCGACACGATCAACACCGGCATCTACATCCTCGAGCCCGAAGTCCTCGAGCTCATCCCCTACCGCGAAGAATACGATTTCAGCAAGAACCTCTTCCCCCTCCTCCTGAAGCAGGACGCGGGACTGTACGGGTACGTCGCGGACGGGTACTGGCGGGACATCGGCAACCTCAACGAGTATCAGGACGCCCATTTCGACGCGCTCACGGGAGCCGTCAACCTCACGCTCCCCGGAACCCGGCAGGGTCAGGTGTACACCGGGGAAGGGACGAGGCTTCCGGAGGGGTCCCTCCACGTCACGGGAACCGTGGTGATCGGCAGCAACTGCACGATCGGCGAAAACGTCTCGCTCTCCAACACGGTCATCGGCGACAACTGCGTCATCGGCCCCGGCGCGATCATCTCGAACTGCGTCATCTGGTCCGACGTCGTCATCGGCCACAGCGCGGAGCTCTCCTACGACGTCGTGGGGACAAAATGCTCGATAGGCGAAAAGAGCGTCCTCGCCGAGAATGCCTTCATCGGGGACGGGTGCTGGATCGGGCGCAATGCGCGCCTGAGCGCCAACATCAAGCTGTGGCCGGAGAAGGTCGTCGAAGAAGGGGCGGTCGTCACACGGAGCCTCGTCTGGGAGGACAAGTGGCTCCGCGAGCTCTTTGCGGACTCGCGCGTGACGGGACTCTCCAACCTCGAGATGAATCCGGAGTTCGGCGCAAAGCTCGGGGCCGCGTACGGGGCGTTCATCGGGCTGGGAAAGACCATCGTCACCTGCCGCGATTCCGACAACGTCTCCCGCATGATCAACCGCTCGCTGATCTGCGGGCTGATCTCGGCCGGGGTCAACACGTTCGACCTGCGCGCCACGTCGATCCCGCTCCTGCGCCACGAGCTCTCGAGCGGCAAGGAGGCGGGGGGGATACACGTGCGCCGCTCCCCGTTCGACAAGAACCTCACCGACATCATCTTCTTCGACGCAAACGGCAAAGACCTCCCGAGCGGCAAGACGAAGAACGTCGAGCGGCTCTTCTTCGGCGAGGATTTCGCGCGCGCGCCCCGCGAAAAAGTGGGTGGGATATTCTTCCCCGAGCGGACCACGGAGGCGTACAAGGAGAAGTTCCTCTCTTCGCTCGACGTGGAGGCGATAAGCAAACGGAAGTTCAGGATCGTGATCGACTATTCCAACGGCATCGCCTCCACCATCTTCCCGATCCTCCTCGGCTCGTTCGACTGCCAGGTCGTCGCCCTGAACGCCCATCTCGACCCCAAAAAGCTGACGCGAGACAAGGAGGAATTCGACTCCTCGATCCAGCAGCTCGCCCACATCGTCACGTCGCTGAAATACGATTTCGGCTGCCTCATCGACGCGGGGGGGGAAAAGCTCTTCGCCGTCAACGAGCGCGGAGAAGCACTCGAAAGCGACCGTCTCCTGACGGTCGTGGCCGAGATGTTCATGCGGACACACCCGGGAACGAAGGCGATCGCCGTCCCCATCACTTCCTCGGGGGAAATCGACATGGTGGCCGCGCCGCGGGGCGTCCGGGTCGTGAAGACGCGCAACAGCCATCTGGCGATGATGGAAGCGACCGCGGACAAGAGCATCCGTTTCGTGGGGGGGAACAAGGGGGGCTTTATCTTCACCGATTTCTTCTTCGCCACCGATGCAATGTACTCCGTTGCGAAGATCCTCGAGATGATGGCGAAGGCGGGCGCCGGGCTCGGCGAGATCGACGATTCGATCCCCAGGCTGAGCGGGGCGCGGAGGAACGTGAACTGCTCTTGGGAGCACAAGGGGAAGGTGATGCGGCGCATCATGAACGATTCGGACGGCCGGCGGCGCGATCTCGTCGACGGCGTGAAGATTTATCTCGACGACGGCAGCTCGGCCCTTCTTATCCCCGACAAGGAGCGGCCTCTCTTTCACATCAACACGGAAGCACCGACCCAGGACGCGGCAGAGGGCCTGGCCTCGGCATATGAAAAGAAAGTCATGGCCTGGCGGGATGAACCATAGGAGAAAAGCGAGAACATGAAAATCAGCGACATCCTGACCGAGAATCTCGTTGCGACGGGGCTTCCGGGGAACACGAAGAACGAGGTGATTGACGCCATGATTGATCTCGTGGCGACCTCCCCCAAGGTGACGGACAAGGAGAAGGTCCGCAAGGCCATCTTCGAGAGGGAAGAGATCATGTCCACAGGAGTAGGCAACGGGTTCGCCATCCCTCACGGAAAGACGGAGGCCGTGACGGACATCGTCGCGGCATTCGCCGTGACGGCACGTCCGATCGATTACCAGTCGCTCGACGAGAAGCCGGTCCGCCTTGTGTTCCTGCTTGTGGGGAAGGACAATCTCGTCGGCCCGCACATCAAGCTCCTGAGCAGGATCTCGCGGCTCATGAACAAGGAGGAGTTCCGCAAACGCCTCCTCGATTTGAAGTCCCCGCGCGAGATCCTCGACGCGTTCAGGCAGGAAGAGGCAACATACTTCGAAGCCTGATGGCCGGTCGCAAGGACAAACAGGAGTCGACGGAGTTCCGGATTCTCGTCGCACCGGCGGTGAACGAACGGACGGGGAGGCCGGCGACGATCGTCACACTGCAGACCACGAAGTCGTTTTCCACGTTCCGGTACGTCCTGGCGGTGGAAGACCGCCTCGAGCCGGGGGTTCTCCGTCTGAAGGTTCTCGGGCTCCGGACCCCGTCGCTCGACCTCCCTGCGACAGGTCCCGCGGAATTCCGGAAGGAATACGAGGGGCTTTCCGGCGACCTCAGGATCGTCATCGAGGGGCTTGACGGCGCCCGGTCAACGATCGGCACACACATCACCACGGACCGCGTCACGCTGACGTCAGCGGTGAGCGGCAGGGCACTCCAGGTCGACATCCCGTCGGCAACCCCCACACAGACCGGCACATCTCATGATCCCCGTCCTCTTTAAGATTGGCCCCTTCCCGATCTACAGTTTCGGACTCATGCTGGGGATAGGCTTCCTCCTCGGGAGCTATATCCTGGCCCTCGAGATGAAACGGAAGAATCTCGACCCGGAGATCGCCAGCACGATCACGATACTGGCGGTCGTCTTCGGCATCTCGGGCGCCAAGATGCTGTTCCTCATCGAGGAATGGAGCACGTTCATCAGGAATCCGGTCGGCGAAGCGTTCTCCCCCGGGGGATTGACATGGTACGGAGGGTTTGTCCTGGGAATGATCGCGATCTCGGTCTACGTGCGGCGGAAGAAGATCCCCTTCCTGAAGATCTGGGACGGGCTCGCTATGGGACTCATCATCGCATACGGCGTTTCGCGGATCGGCTGCCACCTTTCGGGGGACGGTGACTACGGCCTCCCGACGACGCTCCCCTGGGGGACGAATTACGCAAAGGGGACGCTCCCTCCTTCCCGGGCGTTCGCGATTTTCCCCGAGATCACGTCGCGGTATCCCGGCGGCGTCGTTCCGGACAACACCCCCTGCCACCCTACGCCGGTCTACGAGTTTCTCCTGGGTGCCGCGGGGTTCACGGTCCTCTGGAACCTGCGCAAGAGGCCGTGGCCCGATGGGAAGATGTTCATGGTGTATCTGATGATGTCAAGCGTGTTCAGGTTCTCCGTGGAATTTCTCAGGCTGAACCCGCGGCTCCTGTTCGGACTCTCGGAGGCACAGCTTATCGCGATCCCCCTCTTTTTCGGCGGCGCCGCGGGAGTGTACATACTGGACAGAAAGCAGGCGTCCCGCAGAAGCACGTAGGCGGGGGAGAACGGCAAGTGAAGATCGTGGGAAAATCGCTTGAAGCCCTCGGCATCGCCTGCGTCATGATCGGGCTCGTCGAGGGGGTCATGGGATCGACGATGTGGATGGAACTGTACCTGAGCATTGCCGGGATCATCGTGTTCATCGCAGGAAGGAGTCTCGAGAAGCGGGCGTAAGACTTTCACGCGGAGCGTCACTCACGTTCACAAACCCAGCGGAGACGCCCATGCAAGCCATCATCGCGGGACGAAAACCGGTCATGGAGGCGTTGCGTGCGGGGACGAGCATCGAGAAAATCGTGTTTCTCCTCGGTGTACAGGGAACGGTCATCGAGGAAATCCGGCAGGCGGCGCAAAGGAACAAGGTGCCGGTGAGCCAGTCGAGCAGGCAGGAATTCAGGGAACTGGCAAGCGATGCAACGACACAGGGGGTTGTCGCGATCGTCCGCGACATGAAGACATTCGTCGGACTCGACGAGATCGTGCGGAGGGCGGAAGCGAAGGGGGAGAAACCCCTCGTACTCCTCCTTGACGGGATCGAAGACCCGCAGAACCTGGGAGCGCTCGTTCGAACGGCCGAATGCGCCGGCGTCCACGGCGTGGTGATCCCGAAGCACCATGCGGCTTCCGTCACGGCAGCGGTCGTCAAAGCGTCCGCCGGAGCGACGGAACACATGGCGATGGCCGAGGTGACGAATATCGTCAACACGCTCGACGAGCTGAAGGAGCGGGGGTTGTGGACGGCGGGTGTTGCGCTGGAGGGGGACATCCCCTATACCGCATTCGACTACACGACGCCCGCAGCGATCGTCGTGGGGAACGAGGGGAAGGGCATACGGCGGCTCGTGCGCGAACACTGCGACCGGCTTGTGCGGATACCGATGTACGGCGCCATCGAGTCGCTCAACGCCTCCGTGGCGGGGGCGCTCGTCATGTACGAGGCGGCGAAACAGCGTCACGCCTAAGAGCGGCGTGACCGGTGGCCAATCCAAAGACGGCTTGGCCTTCGGCATGGCGCATGAGAGCTGCGCCACCGCTGGCGCCTGAAGAGGGCGTGACCTTCGGTCAATCCTTTCGCTCGAGACCGTACTTCTTCATCTTGTTGTACAGGTGGCTCCGCTGTATGTCGAGCGCCTCGGCGGTGCGGCTGATGTTCCACCCGCTCTCCTCGAGCTTCTTCCTTATGAATGCGGCTTCCGCCCGGTCCTTGAACTCCTGGAACGTCCCCCCGGCACCGAGAAGATCGTCCCACACGCTCCTGCTCCCCCCTCCCTGCCCCGATTCCAGATGCGAAGGTTCGATGTACGACCCCGGAGTCAGGATCACGAGCCTCTCCACCATGTTCCTCAGCTCCCGCACGTTCCCCGGCCACTCCATCGCCTGAAGGGCACGAATCGCCTCGTCACTGAACCGCTTCACCGCCATCCCGTTTCTCTGGCAGATATCCTCCGTGAACGCGGTCGCAAGGAGCGGTATATCCTCGCGCCGTTCACGCAAGGGGGGAACATGAATCGGTATGACGTTCAACCTGTGGAAGAGGTCTTGGCGAAAGAGATTCGCCCCGGTAGCCTCCTTCAGGTCCTTGTTCGTTGCGGCGATGACCCGGACGTCCACCGGAATCTGGCGTGAGCCGCCCACGCGCTCGACCTTCCCCTCTTCAAGCGCGCGGAGCACCTTCGCCTGCGCGTTCAGGCTCATGTCGCCTATTTCGTCGAGAAAGAGCGTCCCCCCGTCTGCCAGCTCGAATTTTCCAGCCCGCTGGCCCGTCGCTCCCGTAAAAGCCCCCCGCTCGTGTCCAAAGAGCTCCGATTCAATCAGCTCGTTCGGAATCGCCGCACAGTTGACTTCGATAAGCGGCTTCGCGCTCCGTTTGCTTAAGCGGTGGATCGCCTTGGCGACGAGCTCCTTCCCCGAGCCGTTCTCGCCGGTGACGAGAACGCGGACGTCGGTCGGCGCGACCCGCTCGATCGTGGCGATCACCTCTTTGATCTTCGGTCCCGATCCGAGGATGGCGTCCTTCCCTTCAACAAGCGCCTGCATGCGGTGGTGCTCCATGACGAGCCGGTGCTGCTCGGCGGCATTCCGGGCGACAATGACGAGCTTGTCAGAATCGAGCGGCTTGGGAAGAAAATCATACGCTCCGAGCCGGGTCGCTTCCACCGCAGTTTCGATCGTCCCGTGCCCGGAGATCATCACCATCGGCAGATCGGGATGCGCCTGGCGGAGCCGGCGGAGGACCTTCAGCCCGTCCTCGCCGGGCATCTTGATGTCGAGGAGCACGAGATCGAAATTGCCGCTTCCCACGGCCGCGATCGCCGATGGCCCGTCCTCCGCATAATGCACATCAAATTTCTCGTATTCGAGGATCATCCGTATGGAATCTCTGACGGCTTTTTCGTCGTCGACAACAAGAACGGATTTCATTTTTCCTCCTGGTGAGATTCGAGCGAATCCGCGCATGGAGCGCCCGACGGTGCCCCTTCCCCGGAACCATCGAGCATGAAGAACCTGGACGGGCGCGCGTCGGGGTCGGTGAGAAGGCGCTGGCCGAACCGCTGTCCCTCGCGGTTGGCCCGCACGTCCCTGTCATCGTTCACCCCCCCCACGATAAAGAGCTCCTCCCCCCACTCGATAAAGAGCCCGAAACGGTCCGCCCCATCCGGGGATTCCGTGATTGCCGTCAGAAACGCCGATCCGAAAAAATGCTGGAGCTTGTCTCTGTCCCCCTCCCGCCCCGGCGGTGTATCGGGATACAGATGCGACGGAAGCGAATCGACCCGGGCACGGAACTCCTCCTCAAACTCGGACGACAGCGGAAACCAGAGGACGGCGCCGAGGAGGGGGATGCGCACCCCGACCCTGTGATGGTCCATGAGCGCGAACGCGCTCACAACGAGCGCCTCGTATACGTTGTTCCACGACAGGCGCATCGCCCTGTCAAACACGCAATCCACGGCGTACAGATCGCCGTATGCGGAGCGGATGCGCGCAAGCTCCCCCGACCGGACATATTCCCTCAACCTGTAGCAGTCCTGAAAGACCTTGGGAATGAGGAGCGGAGAAAGAAACGTCAGCACCGCCGGCACCTGACCCCTGGAGGGGAGGGGCGGGGGCGTCCCCTGTCCCGGAGAGTTCGCGTGACAGGCCGCCGCAATAAGCAGCAGCGGAAAACCCCGGGAAGAGAACCGGACCATCGCTCGTGCGTCAGGTTTGAAGGAGGCCGGGATTGAACTTCGGAATCTCCGGGTTATGCATCGCCAGAGATATCCCCTCCGACACGGCCGCGCGCGTCTCCGCCGGATCGATGATCCCGTCCACCCACATCCGGGCGGCTGCGAAGTAGGGGTCGGTCTCCCGCTCGTAACGGCGTTGTATGTCGGCAAGGAGCCGCTTCCCGGAGTCAGGATCGATCTTCTGCCCCCCCTTTTCCATCTGCCGGATCTTGATCGCCAGCAGGGTCTCGCTCGCCTGCTTCCCTCCCATCACGGCGATCTGTGCGGTCGGCCACGCAAAGATGAGCCTGGGATCATACGCCTTCCCGCACATCGCGTAGTTCCCCGCCCCGTAACTGTTGCCGACAATGAACGTGAATTTCGGAACGACGCTGTTGGCAACCGCGTTGACGAGCTTCGCCCCGTCCTTGATTATTCCCCCCTTCTCCGCACGGCTGCCGACCATGAAACCGGTGACGTCCTGGAAGAACACGAGGGGGATCAGTTTCTGGTTGCAGTTCATGACGAACCGGGCCGCCTTGTCGGCGGTGTCGCTGTAAATCACACCGCCAACCTGCATCTCCCCGGCGCTCGTCCTGACAACGGCGCGCTGGTTGGCGACAATCCCCACCGCCCAGCCGTCGATCCTGGCATACCCCGTCACGATGGTCTTTCCGTACCCTGCCTTGTATTCGTCAAGGTCCCCACCGTCGATGATCCGCGCAAGGACCTCGTGCATGTCGTAGGGTTTCGTCCTGTCGGCGGGGAGCAGCCCATAGATCTCCGCCGGATCGAACCGCGGAGGCGACGGGACTCCCCTGTCGAACCCGGCCTTCGGGTGGGATCCGGTCTTCGCTATGATGCTCCGTATGCGCGCCAGGCACTCGGCGTCGTTCGCCATCCTGTGGTCGGTCACGCCGCTGATCTCCGAGTGCACGAGGGCTCCCCCCAGGTGCTCGTTGTCGATCTCCTCTCCGATCGCGGCTTTGACAAGGTGCGACCCGGCGAGGAAAACGCTCCCCGTCCCCTCCACGATCATTGCTTCATCGCTCATGATGGGGAGATAGGCTCCCCCCGCAACGCAGGGGCCCATGATGGCGGCAATCTGCAGTATGCCCAGGGACGACATGACGGCGTTGTTCCTGAATATCCGCCCGAAGTGCTCTTTGTCGGGAAATATCTCGCTCTGGAGCGGGAGGAAGACACCCGCGGAGTCGACGAGATAGATGATCGGGATCCTGTTCTCGATCGCGATCTCCTGCGCCCGGAGATTCTTCCTGCACGTCATAGGGAACCACGCTCCGGCTTTCACCGTGGCGTCGTTCGCGACGATCACCGCCTCGCGGCCGCTTATCCTCCCGGTGCCGAAAACGGTTCCTGCGGAAGGCGCCCCTCCGTACTCCTCGTACATCTCCCACGCCGCGAAGAGCCCGATCTCCAGAAATGCGCTCCCCGGGTCGATAAGCCGCGCGATCCGTTCACGGGCGGTCATCTTCCCCGCGGCGCGGTGCTTTTCCATCGCCCCCTTCCCGCCCCCCTGGCGGACCGCCTCCTGGCGCGTCCGGAGATGGTTCAGGAGCGACCGGCAATGCTCCTCGTTCTTCACGAAGCCAGCGGTTTTCTGTATCTCGGAGCCGATGAGCGCCATCGTTCCCCTCCCGTACCAGAATCCTCGTTTACCCCATTCAATCCTGTCGTGCGTGCCTACACGTGCGTGGGGTTCAACAGGTGCCTGGCGATTATCATCTTCAGCACTTCGGACGTCCCCTCGCCGATCGTCATGAGCTTGACGTCGCGGTAGAGCTTCTCGACGGGGAATTCCTTTATGAACCCGTATCCACCGTGTATCTGCACCGCCTCACCGGCGGCACGCACCGCGGCCTCGCTTGCGAAGTATTTCGCCTTCGACGCCGCCAGCGAAAAGGGCTCGCCGCGCGATTTGAGCCAGGCGGCGCGCTGCGTGAGGAGACGGGCGGCGTTGATCTCCGTCGCCATGTCGGCGATCTTCCACTGGATCGCCTGAAATTCCGCGAGCGCCTTGCCGAACTGGCGACGTTCCTTTGCGTATGCAATGCTCGCCTCGAGCGCCCCCCTGGCGATGCCGACGGAGAGCGCAGCGATGCCGATCCTCCCGCCGTCAAGGACCGCCAGCGCCTGCGGGAATCCGTACCCCGGTTTCCCGATGAGGTTCTCATCCGGAACTCTGACGCCGTCAAAGAGGAGCGTTGCGGTATCGCTCGAACGCATCCCCAGCTTGTTCTCCTTTTTTCCGATCGTGAAGCCCCGGAGTCCCGCAGGAACGATGAACGCCGAAATTCCCTTCTTCCCCTTCGAAGAATCCGTGACGGCCATGATGACGTACGTCCCCGCGACGGAGCCCTGCGTGATAAACGTCTTGCTCCCGTTCAGGACCCAGCCGTCACCTTCCCGGCGTGCCGTCGTCCTCATCCCCCCGGAATCGCTCCCGGATCCCGGCTCCGTCAGCCCCCAGGCACCCAGCACGTTCCCCGACGCAAGGCCGGGGACGAATTTCTTTTTCTGATTCTCGCTGCCGAAGAGCATGATGTGGCCGGTGCAGAGGCTGTTGTGCGATGCGACGGTGAGCGCGATGGACGGGTCCACGCGGGCAAGCTCCTCGATCACCGCGACGGCCTCGAGGTCACCCAGCGCCGCCCCCCCGAGATCCTCGGGCCAGGTCATCCCCATGAATCCGAGCTCCCCGAGCTTCCGGACGACGGCATGGGGGAATTCCTGCGTCTCGTCGTAAGCCATGACGACGGGGCGCATCTCCTTCTCCGCAAAATCCCGGACAGCCTTTGCGACCGCACTCTGGCTTTCCGACGGCGTAAATTCCATCGTAGTCTCCCCGGCTCCGTCAGCGTGATTTGAAATTGTCGATAAGTTCGTCTGCAACGTCGTAGGGGGAGGACGCCATCGTCATGACCGCGTCCATCCGGTCCTCGAGCATCCCCTCCCTTTCGGGGGACCAGAAATCCACGCGGAGCGTCTCGCTCACAAGCTCGCCGATCCGTCGGGCGATCCTCGCGCGCCGCCTCCGGGTGAGCTCCCCGGTGTTTTCCAGATGTGCCCTGTGGTCCCCGATGCAGGACGCGATCGTGTCTATCCCCTCACCCGTGTTCGCCGTCGCCGTGAGGACCGCCGGACTCCAGGGGGCGGGTTCCCTGAAATGGAGTATCATCCGGATCGACAAAACCGCCTGCTCCGCACCGGCCCGGTCCGCCTTGTTGAGAACGAAGAAATCGGCGATCTCCATTAGCCCGGCCTTCATCGCCTGTATGGAGTCTCCGGATTCAGGAACCAGGACAACAATCGTGGTGTCGGCCGCACCCGCGATGTCGAGCTCCGATTGACCGACGCCGACGGTTTCCATGATGATGATCTCCTTGCCGGCTGCGTCGAGCACGTCGGCCGCTTCGACCGCCTTCCGGCTCAGGCCCCCCAGACTCCCCCGCGAGGCCATGCTCCGGATGTACACGCCGGCATCGCTCTCGACGTCCGCCATCCGCACCCGGTCGCCGAGGAGCGCCCCGCCGCTGAACGGGCTCGTCGGATCGACGGCAATGATCCCGACACCGTGCCCCCTCGCCCGGTAGTACCCTGCAAGCCGGCTCGTGATCGTGCTCTTCCCCGCTCCCGGGGGACCGGTGATCCCGATCCTGTATCCCCTCCCCGTCCGCGCAAAGACCGAACGGAGGAGAGACCGGGCATCAGGCTCCCCGTTTTCCACGACCGAGATCGCCCGGGCGATCGCCACACGGTCGCCCGAAAGGAGCTTGCCGACATCCACGCTTCTACGCACCGCGGTTCCGCCGGTTGCGGAAATATTCCACTGTGGAGGCGACCCCTTGATCCAGCGAAACCGAAGGCGCCCAGCCGAGTTCCTTCTTTATCTTCCTGTTGTCAAGGACGCTCCTCTGCTGTTCTCCCAGCTTTGCCTCCCCGTGGCGCTCCTCGCACCTGGAGCCCGTGGCCTCCCGTATCGAAGCGAAAAGCCGGTTGACATCCGTCTCCACGCCGGTCCCAACGTTCAGTATCGCCGGTGTCGTGCGGGAGAGAGCGAGGACGTTCGCGGTGGCGACGTCTCTGACGAACACATAGTCGCGCGTCTGCTTCCCGTCTCCGTTGATGAGGGGCTGCCCGCCCGCAAGCATCCTGGAGGCGAATATTGCGACAACACCCGCTTCCCCTTCCGGGTTCTGCCGGGGTCCGTAGACGTTCGCATACCTGAGGCAGACGGAAACGACCCCGTACGCAACCGAGTAGAAGTACAGGTACTGCTCGGTGGAGAGTTTTGCTACGCCGTACGGAGAAATCGGGCGTGTGGGATGTGTCTCGTCGGCGGGAAACACGTCCTGCTCCCCGTAAATCGCCCCGCCGCTCGAGGCGAATATCACACGCCGGACACCGGAGGCAACCGCCGCGTCGAAGAGCGTGAGCGCCCCGACAAGGTTGACCGACGCATCAAACGCCGGATCTGCAACGGACCGGCGGACGTCGATCTGCGCCGCGTGATGGTTGACGACGTCATACTTCCCCTCGGCGAAGACCCGCTTGACGGCGGGAGCGTCCCGTATGTCCATCTCAACGAGCCGGGCCTTCGGGTTGAGATTCTCCTTCTTCCCCGTGGACAGGTTGTCAATGACGGAGACGGTGTGGCCGAGTCCGATGTACGCATCCACGACGTGGGAAGCAATGAATCCCGCACCCCCGGATACAAGTATGTTCATGCAAGAGCTCCTTTCCCGATGTCATGTCTGAAATGCATCCCGTCGAATGAAATCAAAGTGACCGCCTCGTACGCCTCAGCAATCGTCTGCGCCATCCCCCCGTCCGGCCGGACCGCCGTCACTCCGAGAACGCGTCCCCCAGAGGTGACAAGTTCCCCCCCGGGCCCGCGTCCAGTCCCGGCATGGAATATATGCACGCCGGGCGGCGTCTCTCCCGGCCCGGGGAGAGAGATCGGTTTTCCTGTCTTATAGCTGCCGGGATAGCCCCCGGAGGCGATGACAACGCACACCGCGGACCCGGCGGAAGGGCGAGCCTGCGGAAGAGCACCGACGGCGCCTGTTGCGGAGGCGAGGAGAAGATCGGCGAAATCCCCTCCGTAGAGCGGAAGAACGACCTGCGTTTCGGGATCGCCGAACCTGCAGTTATACTCCACAACCTTCGGGCCCTCGTTTGTCAGCATGAGTCCCACGTACAGACAGCCCGTGTATTTCCTCCCTTCGGAGGCCATCCCCTCCAGCGTGGGGCGTATGATCCTCTCCTCGACTTCCTTCATGAGAGCGGGCGTGACGCACGGGGCCGGGGCATACGCACCCATCCCCCCCGTGTTCTTCCCCCTGTCCCCGTCGAGGGCGCGCTTGTGGTCCTGCGCCGGCGCCAGCGTGACAAAATCAGAACCGTCCGTCACCGCAAAGACCGAGGCCTCCGCCCCCGCCATGAATTCCTCCACAAGCACCGTGCTCCCTGCGCTCCCGAAGAGCGCCGGATCGCTTATCTCCTCGAGCGCCCGAACGGCGTCATCGCGCGTACGGCAGACGACGACCCCTTTGCCCGCGGCGAGACCGTCCGCCTTGATGACAAGGGGGAGCGGCGCAGAGCGGACATGCGCGAGCGCCTCGTCCACACGGCCGGGGGTGAACGTCGTCGAGGACGCGGCCGGGATGGCGTGGCGTCTCATGAAATCCTTGGCAAACGCTTTGCTCCACTCAAGCTCGGCGGCGCGCTTCGCAGGCCCGAATACGGCGAGCCCGGCGTCCCTGAACTCATCGACGATGCCGGCGGCAAGGGGTGCTTCGGGCCCGACGACGGTCAGATCGATCCCGAGCCTGCGCGACGCCGCGATGAGACCGGGAAAATCCCCCGCATCAGAAGGAAACGGGAGCGCGAGTTCGGCGGTCCCCGGATTCCCGGGAGTGCAGTAGAGTTGCTTCACCCGCGGGCTCTGCGACAGCTTCCAGACGAGCGCATGTTCACGGCCGCCTGAACCGATGACGAGCACATTCATGTCATGGCTCGAACAGTGATTCGAAAAGTTTCGCAAGCGCGCCCGTGAGCGCGACGCGATCGTATTTCTCCACGACGTCCTCGCCCGGTCCCTTCAACTGCCTCTTCTCGTGGAGCATCAGAAATTCTTCGAGCGCGCGTTTGACCCCCCCGGCGTCCGTCGGCGGCACCGCCGTCCCGCCGGCCTCGAGTATCGTGGTCTTCAGATACCCGTCCGGCACAAGCCCGAGTATCGGCTTGCGCGCCCCGATGTATTCGTAGACCTTGCCCGGCGAGCCGACGTCATCCCCCACGGTCATCCAGAGAACGTCCGACGCGCAGAGCTCCTTTATGCAGTCGCCGTGCGGGAGGTATCCGAGGACGCGAACACAGTCCTGGAGACCGAGACGCGACACAATCTTCATGTTCTCATCCCGGAACTTTCCGACGAAGACCGCTTCGATCCGCCCCCGCAGGCGGGGCTTTTCCGCGAAGAGGTCATGAAGCCCCTGGAGGAAATAGTCCGGAATCCGGTCCTCCCAGAACACCCCCGCGTATGTTATTCGCATGCGGCGTTCCCCCTGCGGCGCCGGGGCGGGCTTCTTCGGGCCGCTCGACAGGGCGGCCGCAAAGTCCGCCGGATCAAATCCCTGCGAGATAATGTCGATATCATGGTATGTGAGGAACCGGTGACGCCTGAGTATCTGCTCCTTGACGCGGCGGTTCGTCGTGACGATGTGGCTGCTCGCACGGAGCGCCTTCCGCTCCATCCGGACATTCACGAGCCGGTGGAGCGGCGTGGGATAGAACTTGAACGGGTAGTCCACCCAGGGATCGCGGTAGTCAAGCACGAGCGGCCTGTCGATCTTCCTCTTCAGGTCACGCCCGATCAGGAACGACGTGAAGGGGGGCGCCGTGGCAAATATCATGTCAAACGGGGTCTCTCTGTGGAGCGCCAGAGCGCGCGCCACGGCCTTGCGCCGCCACCCGATCTTGTTATCCGGGATAAAGAACGTGTCGCTGAGCCTGCTCAGCATTTTCCGCATCCATTCCGCGGGTATTTCGACGACGTCTCTTTTCCCCGTGAGGCGGGCCGGCCCCGAATGCGGAGTCCTGACTACAGTCACGCTCCGCCCTTCGAGCTCGGCAAGAAGCGACTCGTCCTTTGCAAAGTACCCGCGCGGATCGACGGTGAGCACGGTGGGAAGCCAGCCGAAGTCGGGGAGATACTTGACGAACTTGAGCGTGCGCTGGACGCCGCTCAGCCCCATCGGCGGGAAATAGTACGCAATGACGAGGACCCTTCTCTGCGGAATTGATTGGAATGGCATGGGTTTGTCAGAGGACGATGAGCTCGCGGGGTGACTTTGTCAGGATCCGGCATCCGCCGGGCCCGAGAAGGACGTCGTCCTCGATCCGCACCCCTCCGGATCCGGGTATGTATATCCCGGGTTCGATCGTGATGACGTTCCCGGATTCCATGACCTCACGGCTCAGCGGGGAAACGCGCGGGCTCTCGTGAACGCGGAGTCCGATGCCATGGCCCAGTGAATGCACAAAATAGCGGCCGAATCCGGAGCGCCGTATGGATCCGCGTGCGACGGCGTCGAGATCGCGGGCCTTCATCCCTCCCCGTGCCGCGGCGACGGCCGATTCGTTCGCTTCCCGGACCGCCCGGTACGCCTCGCGGAGCCGGCGGGGAGCGTTCCCCACGGCGAGAGTTCTTGTCATGTCGGAGCAGTAGCCGCGGATTGTCGAGCCGAAGTCGAGCAGGACAAAATCTCCCTTTCTGATACGCCGATCCGTAGGGCGGGCATGCGGGAGCGCACCGCGCGGCCCGCTCGCGACAATGATATCAAACGCGTCGGATTCCGACCCGAGGCCAACGTTGAGCCGCGAGATTTCCGAGGCGATCTCCCGTTCCGTCATCCCCGGACGGAGCAGGCCCAGGACGCCGGAGAAGACCCGGTCCGAAATTGCGGCGGCCTCCGCGATGTCGGCAACTTCCTGAGGGTCCTTAATACGGGCCAGAGCCTCGACAATTCCCGGAGCCGGTTTGAACCGGACGCCGGAGAAAAGTTTCCGGAGTGAGCGGTATTGCGCGTACGTGAGCGAATCGGATTCAAACCCGGCCGTGCGGCATCCGCGGAGCGCTCCGCGCGCTGCGGCGTCCCCGAGGAGCCCCCTCCGTCCGATGATCCTGCGGAATCCCCTCACCTCCTCCGCACTCTGAAGCGCGTACCGGGAGTCGGTTATGAGGAATGCCTTTCCGGCCGTGACAACCGCAAGGGCATTCGAACCGCTGAAGCCCGTCAGGTACCTGATGTTTGCGAGGGAAGAGACGACGAGGGCATCGAGCGCATGCTCTTTCATTCCCGATCGGAGTGCGGCGACGCGTTCGCGGCTCACGGACGGCAGTGGCCTCCGGTGGGTGTCACGGTTCGTCACCCGTGGTAGTTCGGGGCTTCTTTGGTGATCGCGATGTCGTGCGGGTGGCTTTCGCGCAGGCCGGCGTCCGTCATCTTCACGAACCGGCCGTGCGACTTCAGCTCCGCTATGTTCTTCGCGCCGCAGTACCCCATGGCGGCGCGGAGCCCGCCCACCATCTGATACATCGTGTCGCCGAGGGGGCCCTTGTGCGGAACCCGCCCCTCGATCCCTTCCGGGACGAGTTTCGCGATGTCATCCTCCGCATCCTGGAAGTACCTGTCCCTGCTCCCCTGCTTCATCGCTTCGAGTGAGCCCATCCCACGGTAATACTTGTAGCTCCGTCCTTCGTAGAGGACCATCTCCCCCGGGCTTTCGTCGACCCCTGCGAAGAGCCCCCCGATCATCACCGCATCGGCTCCCGCCGCGATCGCCTTGGCAATGTCTCCCGTCTGCTTTATCCCGCCGTCGGCGATAACGGGGGTCTTCGTGCGGGCGGCGGCTTTCGCGCATTCGAATATCGCGGTCACCTGGGGGACCCCGACGCCCGCGACGACCCGGGTCGTGCAAATCGATCCCGGCCCGATTCCAACCTTGACGGCGTCCACGCCGGCCCGTATGAGGTCGCGCGTCGCCTCTGCCGTGCCGACGTTGCCGGCAATGAGATCGATGCGGGGAAACCTGCTGCGGATCGTCTTCACCATCTCGATCACGCCCCGCGAGTGTCCGTGCGCGGTGTCCACGACGACGAAATCGACACCCGCCTTCAGGAGCGCGGTCACCCGTTCCATGGTGTCGGCGGTCACCCCCACCGCGGCGCCGACGCGGAGCCTCCCGTGCTCGTCCTTGCAGGCGTTCGGGTGCTTGATCTTCTTGAGTATGTCCTTGAACGTGATCAGTCCGTTCAGGATCCCGTGCCTGTCCACGACCGGGAGCTTTTCGATCTTGTGTTTCTGGAGAATCCGCTGAGCCTGCTCGAGCGTCGTCCCGAGCGGGGCGGTCACCAGGTTCTCCTTCGTCATGATGTCGGAGACATGCTGATCCTCGTCGGGCTCAAAACGCAGGTCCCTGTTCGTGATGATCCCGATCAGCTTTCTCTGTTCGTCGACGACGGGGATGCCGGAGATCCGGTACTTGTTCATGAGCGCGAGGACGTCCCTGACCCGCCGGTCGGCACGGACGGTCACCGGGTCGAGGATCATCCCGCTCTCCGACCGTTTGACACGGTCGACCTCTTCCACCTGCTGCGGGATCGTCATGTTCTTGTGGAGGACACCGATCCCTCCTTCGCGCGCCATGGCGATCGCCATCGCGGATTCCGTGACGGTATCCATTGCGGCGCTCATGAGAGGGACATTCAGCGTGATCCGATTCGTGAGACGGGACCTGACGTCGACGTCGCGGGGAAGGACCGAGGATCGGGCGGGCACAAGCAGCACGTCATCGTAGGTGAGCGCTTCGCCGATAATCTTCCCTTTGGCCACGGGTGCTCCCGGTGTGTGAGTGAAGGGTGGGTTCAGGTGAACGCGGGAACGCCCGTGATGTCCTCTCCCACGATAAGCGTATGCATTTCGTGCGTTCCCTCGTAAGTGATCACCGATTCGAGGTTCGCGGCGTGCCGCATGACGGGATATTCGTCAAGAATGCCGTTCGCGCCGAGTATCCCCCTTGCCTCGCGCGCGATCTCGAGGGCGTGGTATACGTTGTTCCTCTTGGCAAGCGAAATCTGCTGGAAGCGTGCGCGGTTCGCGTCCTTCAGGCGCCCGAGCTGGAGCGAGAGGAGCTGGGCCTTCGTAATCTCCGTCACCATGTGGACGAGCTTCGCCTGCGTGAGCTGGAACGAGGCGATCGGCCTGTCGAACTGTATCCGGGTCTTTGCGTAGTTGAGCGCCGCGTCATAACAGGCCATGGCAGCCCCGACGGCGCCCCAGGCAATGCCGTACCGCGCCTGGCTGAGACAGGAAAGGGGAAGCCGCAGACCGTCGCCTTTCGGGAGGATGCTTTCCGCGGCCACGCGCACGTTGTCCAGTATGAGCTCGGATGTGACGGAGGCCCTGAGCGAGTGCTTTCCCTTCATCTCCGGCGCGCTGAATCCCGGCGTCCCCTTCTCGACAAGGAATCCGTGGACGACCCCGTCGAGCTTCGCCCAGACGACCGCCACGTCGGCAATTGACCCGTTTGTGATCCACATCTTTGCACCGTTGAGGACGTAGCCGTCGGAGGTTTTCTCCGCACGCGTGATCATCCCCCCCGGGTTCGAGCCGAAGTCGGGTTCCGTGAGCCCGAAACAGCCGATCTTCTCACCGCGCGCAAGAGCGGGGAGCCAGCGCCGTTTCTGCTCTTCAGACCCGTAGGAGAATATTGGATACATCACGAGAGCGCTCTGGACCGATGCGAAGCTCCTCACGCCGCTGTCCCCCCGTTCGAGCTCCTGCATCACGAGTCCGTAGGCGACGTTGTTCATCCCCGCGCAGCCGTACTCGGGAGGGAGCGTCGCGCCGAAGAACCCCATCTCCGCCATGGCGGGGACGATATCAAGGGGGAATGTGCCTGCGCGGTTATGATGCTCGATAACGGGGAGGACTCTGTCGTCGACGAATTCACGGACGGTCTGGCGGACAAGCCGCTCGTCAGCGCTGAGGAGACCGTCGAGGTCGAGGTAATCGACTCCCTGGAATTTCGCCATACGCCTCATAGATTGAAAAAAGCCCTGTCCACGAAAAGCAACACAGGGCCTGAGGGCTCAGAATTTCAACAAAGGAAAGAAAAAAGGGGCACAAAGTCAACGGGAGGGTGACTTCTCAGTTCTCCACCTTCAATCCGTACCTCTTGATCTTCAGATAGAGCGTTTTCTTGCTGATGCCGAGGGCGTCGGCGGTCTTGGTCCTGCTGAAATTGTACTGCCGGAGCATCCTCTCGATATGCTCGCGTTCGAGGTCCTCGAGGGACCCCGCATCCTCTCCCGACCCTGCGGACCCGGCGTCGGCCGCAAGGGGGGGCCTGTCCGCCCGGTGGAAGTACATCGCCAGGTCATTCACCTCAATCGTCTCCCCCGTGGAGAGAAGAACCGCACCCTCGAGCACGTGCTCGAGCTCCCGAACGTTCCCCGGCCAATCGTACTCCATGAGCACACGGCTGGCGGCCGGGGAGAGTTTCTTCACGTTTTTGGTCTTCGCCTTCCTCTGGAGGAAATATTCCGAGAGGACCGGTATGTCTTCCCTTCTGTCGCGGAGAAGCGGGACGTGCAGGGTGATCACATTGAGCCGGTAGAGGAGATCCTCGCGGAACCGGCCTGCGCGCACCTCCTCGCGGAGATCCTTGTTCGTCGCGCACACGACCCGGACGTCCACCGTGAGGAGGTTCGTTCCCCCCACGCGTCGGAACTCGCCGGTTTCAAGGAACCGGAGGAGTTTGGGCTGGATCGCCGGGCTGATGTCCCCCACCTCATCGAGAAACAGCGTCCCCCCGTTCGCCACCTCGACAAGACCCTGCTTTGTCGCCACGGCGTTCGTGAATGCCCCCTTCTCGTGGCCGAAGAGCTCGCTTTCCAGAAGAGTGTCGGGAATCGACGCGCAGTTGACCGCAACAAACGGACGGTTGTTCCTGGGACTCCGCCTGTGGATCAGGCTCGCAATGAGCTCCTTCCCCGTCCCGCTCGCTCCCTGGATGAGGACGAACGAATCACTTTCGGCAAACCGGGTCGCGCTTTCGATGAGCTTCAGGAAGACGGGGGCCTGGCCGATAAGCTCGGAACTCCCCGCTTTCCTCGTCAGCTCGCTTTTCATCAGCTTGTTGTCGATGAACAGCTGCTTCCGTTCTATTGCGCGGTGGATCGTGTTGAACAGCTCGTCGATGTCGTACGGCTTGGCGAGGAAATCGTACGCCCCCATCTTGATCGTCTGGATGGCGGTCTTGACGTCGGCGTAATTGGTGAGGATGATGACCTGCGTGGTGGGGGAGTATTCCTGGACGAACTTGAGGACTTCGATGCCCGTCACGCGGGGCATGCGGATGTCCAGAAGCACGACATCGTAGACTTTCGCCTGGATCTTGTTTATCGCTTCCCCGCCGTCCGAGGCGACGTCTACGGAGAATTCCTCCGATTCAGATAGTTCGCTGTCGAGCAGTACTCTGAGAGGTTCTTCGTCGTCGACGATCAGGAGGTTGTATTTCTTTCCCATGCTGAAAGGGGCGTCATTCGCTCAGGACACGCTCGATTGTCGTCAGCAGGTCAACAAGGTCGTACGGCTTGCTGACGAAATCGTCGGCTCCGAGCTTCTTCGACTCGATCGCGTTCTTGAGATCCGCAAACCCCGTCAGCATGACGACCTTCGTCTTGGCGTGCTTTTCCTTGATGAACTTCAGGACTTCAAAACCGTTCACCCGCGGCATCTTGATGTCAAGCAGCACGAGATCGTAGGAGACTTTTTCGACTTCACCGATGGCCTCATCGCCGTCCGCCGCGGCTTTCACGTCGTAACCTTCGTTGGCAAGCTCTCCGCTCAACACCGTCCGTAGGGCATCCTCGTCGTCAACGACCAGAATGGTGCTTTTCTTTGTAACCGGATTGGTCATCAGGTCTCCGAAGGGGGTGGAACCTCGTTCTGCCGCATTGTGCAGCCAGGCAGCTTGTACAACGACCGATAATAGAGAAAGAATCGGACAAAATCAACTCGAAAAGCCCGTCTTTTGTGATGTCGGGTCGCAAAGCGACGGGACGGGGTCGGTTGCATATTCCGCGCTGAAATGCTATACTGGGGAATGCCCTCCCCTTCCCCGATACGGGTCCTCTTCGTCGACGACGATACGAGTTACATGGCGGTCGCACAGCACCTCCTCTCGAAATACCAGGGAACGAAGTTCGACATCCTGTGGAAGCAGAACGGCCGGGGGGCGCTGGAGGTGCTGGAAAAGAGCCCCGGAATCGACCTTATTCTGATGGACTACCACCTCCCCGAGGACAACGGGCTCGAGGTGACCCGCCAGATCCGAGAAAAGAACATTGATATCCCGATCATTTTTCTGACGTCGAACAGGGACTTCCGGCTTGCCATCGAAGCCATGAAGTACGGAGTGGAGGATTATCTTGTTAAGGACGAGGCGGTCGACTCCGTCCTCCCCCGGACGATCGTCAACATACTGGAGCGGGTCCGCCTCAAGAAACAGATCTCCGAAAGGGCGAAGGGGGACCTCATCGCGAAGAACAAAACCAATGCGATACGGGAGCTGATCGTCACGGTGTGCCACGAGTTCAACAATCCGCTCGCGGCGATCAAGATCAGCACCGATATCCTCCTGAGACAAACGCTCACACCCGGGGAACGGGCCATGGTCGAAGGGATGGACAGGAACGTCGGGCTTGTGGAAAAGGAGATCGCCCGGCTGCGCGATCTCGATTTTGACACGTCGATGCCCCGTTCCGGGACCGCTGATGGGAGTACGCGGTGAAATGTTGCATCTTTAGCCCGCCCTCCGTATATTGAAGAACAGCACTTGATTCAATGACTGCACGGACCCCATGGTCAAACGCAGGCCATACACGGATAAGAACCATATTTCGCCAGTCTTGAATTCTGTTCGAACGTAGTCCCGCCCAATCGCGGGACTACTTATTTTTCAGGGGTGAGCCTCCGGTGAAGGTGAGGGACATACAGGAGTTCATGGAAGCCTGGGCGCCGCCGGACATCGCGTGGGAACGCGATAACGTCGGGCTCCAGACCGGCGATCCGGGAACGCGCCTGCGGGGTATACTCGTCGCACTCGACGTCACGGAGGGGATCGCTCGGGAGGCCATCAGGCGGGGAGCCAATCTCATCGTCAGCCATCATCCTCTGCTCTTCCGCCCCTTGCGTACAGTGACGAACGGGACGCCCCGGGAGAGATGCCTGGCCGCCCTGATCAGGAAGGGCGTGGCCCTGTATTCGGCACATACGAATCTCGACTTCACACGGGACGGAACGAGCTTCGCACTGGCGGACGCGCTCGGGGTCACGGTAGAAGGGTTCCTGAAATCCCCGTTCACGCTCGAGGACAAGATCGTCACGTTCGTCCCCCCTTCCCACGCCGACAGGGTCGCCTCCGCAATGGCGGAGGCGGGGGGAGGAAGAATCGGAGAATACGAGAATTGCTCGTTTAGAACGGCTGGAAGAGGGACGTTCCGGGGGACCGGGACGTCGCACCCCGCCATCGGACGGAAAGGGGTGCTGGAAGAGGTGGAGGAAGTAAGGCTTGAAATGGCGGCGCCGCGCAGGACGGTCGGAAAGGTCGTCCGCGCGATGATAGGGGCCCATCCGTACGAAGAAGTCGCCTACGACGTCTATCCGCTCGAAAACACGTCGGCGGAATACGGGATGGGAACAATCGGCTCGCTCAGGCGGAGCGTCACGCTCAGACAATTTCTCGCAACAGTCCGCTCGGCGCTCGGGGCACCGGCGCTCCGATGGACGGGCGACCCCCGTTCCTCAGTGCAGAAGGTGGCGCTCTGCGGCGGGAGCGGAAGCGATCTCCTCCCCGATGCGGTCCGCTCGGGCGCTGACGTGTTCGTCACTGCCGACGTCCGGTACCACACGTACCAGGAGGCGGAGGGGACAATCGCCCTCGTGGACGCAGGGCACTACGAGACAGAAATTCCGGTCGTCGCGTCGGTCGTCGCGCGGCTGCGACGGGAGATTCAGAGCCGCGGCGAACGCATTCCGGTTCGTGCGGCATCACAGTCGACGAACCCGGTCAGGGGGCATATGTAACAATTACCAAGGAGCGTTCATTGGAAACAAAGCTACGGCAACTGTATGCGCTGCAACAGATCGATTCCAACCTTGATGAACTTGAAGAGCTGAAGGGTGACCTCCCCGGCCGCATCAGGGAGCTCGAGGCACAGGAGACCGCGCTGAAGGATCAGCTTGCGGCGCTCGAGAACACGATGAGAACGGCGTTCACCCAGCGGGACAACGCGGACGGCGAGATCATCGCGCTCAGAGAGAAGGCCGAAAAGTACAAGGCACAGCAGTTTCAGGTACGGAACAACCGCGAATATGACGCGCTGACACGGGAGATGGATTCGGCGCAGGACACCATCGTCCGGCTCGAAAAAGAGATGGAGATGCTCGAAGGAAAGGCGACGCTCGCCAGGTCGGACATCGAGACCGTCAAGCTGAGCCTCGGCGAACTCGGGACCGTGCTCACGGAAAAACGGGCCGCGCTGGCGGAAGTCTCGAAGACCACGGAAGAGGAAGAGGGAAAGCTGCGGCACGAACGCGAGAAGATCGTCCACAGGGTCGTCAAGGGGGATCTCGCCCAGTACGAACGGATACGCAAGGCAAAAAAAGGAATGGCCGTCGTCCCCGTCCGCAGGGGGGCCTGCGGCGGGTGCTTCGCGCGCGTCCCGCCTCAGAAGATCCTGGAGCTGAGGCAGCACAGCAAGATCTACCTCTGTGAACACTGCGGGCGCATCATCGTCTCGGACGAAATCGCGGTGGGGAACACCTCCCCGGCATGATATTGCGCGCCTTCACCGACGGGGCGTCCCGTGGGAACCCGGGGGAGGCGGGGATCGGCATACTCGTCAGAGACGAGAAGTCGGAGACCGTTCTTTCGCTTCACGGCTACATCGGCGTCTGCACGAACAACGTCGCCGAATACACCGCCATGGAGACTCTCCTGGAGAGAGCCTCCTCCCTTGAGTGCGCACGCATGATCATCCATTCGGACAGCGAACTTATGGTACGCCAGCTCAACGGAAGGTACCGCGTCAAAGACAGCGGGTTGAAATCCCATCATGCGCGGGCCGTCGCGCTGATGAAGTCCCTCCCGTTTCCCTGCTCGGTCACGCACATCCCCCGGGAAGAAAACCGGGAGGCCGACAGGCTGGCGAACCTGGGGATCGATGAGAAGATCCCCGTATGAGTGTAACATTAACTAACAATCCACATTAACGATGCAGGTCGGGCAGCCGCGTGGCGCTCTCGGGTGCCATGAGGAAAGTCCGAACTCCACAGAGCGGGGTGCCCCGTGAACAGCGGGGGTCCTTTCCGCCCAAGCGGAAGGGAACGGAGAGTGTCACAGAAAACACACCGCCGGCGGCACCGGGCGCTTCGGCGCGCGGACCGCGGGTAAGGGTGCAAAGGCGAGGTAAGAGCTCACCGCTCCGCCAGCAATGACGGAGGCACGAAAAACCCCACCCGGAGCAAGACCAAATAAGAGAGGAGAGACTGCTCGTCTCACCGTCACGCCTTTGACATGACGACACTCTCGGGTAGGTCGCTAGAGCCAAGGAGCAATCCGCGGCCCAGAGAAATGGCTGCCTCTTCCCCCTTTCGGGGGAACAGACAGAATTCGGCTTACAGACCTGCACCGCGTTTTCCCGCCCGCCGCAACTGCCGGGCGAGGGCCGCGGGATCGAAGTCGGGGAGTCTGTGTGAATTCTACCGTCAGGGAGCACCGGTGGACGATCGTCGATCCGCCGGACGCCGTCGTTGTCGCCCGCCTTTCCCGTGAGATCAACGTCCCCGAACCCCTCGCAAGGGTTCTCGTTCATCGCGGCATCGACGACTACGACAAGGCAAAAGCCTATTTCCGCCCTTCGCTCGAACTTCTCCATGACCCCTTCCTTCTTGGCGGGATGGAGAAGGCCGTCACCCGCATCATTGCGGGGGTGACCGCCGGAGAGCGTTTCCTCGTCTTCGGCGACTATGACGTGGACGGGACGAACGGCGCGGCGATGCTCTACCTGTTTCTCAAGGAAATCGGGGCCGTCGTCGAATTCTACATCCCGGACAGGATCAAAGAAGGGTACGGGATATCACGCCAGGGAATCGACAAGGCGGCAGCGGACGGCGTCAAGATATTCCTCGCCGTCGACTGCGGGATCACCGCGGTGGATCAGGTCGAGTACGCGCGGGGACTGGGGCTGGACGTGATCATCTGCGATCACCACGAGACGGGACCGGTTCTCCCTCCGGGATTCGCCGTTCTTGACCCCATCACGCCCGGGGATCCCTACCCCTTCAAAAGCCTCTGCGGATGCGGCGTCGGATTCAAACTGATTCAGGGGCTCGCACACCGGCTGGGCCGTGACGGAGACGTCCACAAGTACCTTGACTTTGTGACGCTGTCGAGCACCGCCGACATCGTCCCCCTCGTCGATGAAAACAGGGTCATGTCGAGGATCGGGCTGGAGCTTATCAATGCCTCCCCCCGACCCGGGATCAAGGCGCTCATCGAAAGCGCGGGACTGAAGGTCGGCGCCATCACCACGGGACAGATCATATTCGTCCTCGCCCCCAGAATCAACGCCGTGGGGAGGCTGGGAGACGCAATGCGGGCGGTCAGGCTCCTCACATCCACCGATCCCGTGGAAGCAATGGAGCTTGCACAGGTCCTGGAGGAGGAGAACAGGAACCGGAGGAAGATCGACGAGGACACGTTCGCGGAAGCGCGGCGGCTCGCGGATGAAGAGCCGGACACGGAAAGCGACCCGGCGATCGTCCTGCACCAGGAACACTGGCACCCCGGCGTCGTCGGCATCGTCGCCTCGCGCATGGTGGAGAGGTATTACAAGCCGTCGATCATGATGTCGACGGTGGACGGCGTCGCCAAGGGCTCGGCCCGAAGCGTCTCCGGGTTCGACGTCTACAAGGCGCTCAAGCGCTGCGAGGACAAAATCATCCAGTTCGGGGGGCACAAGTTCGCCGCGGGCCTCACCGTGGAGCTCTCCAGGCTTGATGAGTTCCGGGAGGCGTTCAAGCAGGCGGTGGGAGAGCTGATGACCGACGAGCTGAAGACGCCCGAAATCCTTGTCGACGTCGAGATCACGCTCGCCGACCTGACCCCGCGCTTCATCAGAATACTCAGGGAGTTCGCACCGTTCGGACCCGGGAACACCCGTCCCACGTTTATCGCCCGGGGGCTCGACGTGACGGGGAACCCCAGGGTCGTCGGCAAGAACCATCTCCGGTTCAGGGTCCGGCAGAACGGCGCCATGTTCGACGCCATCGGTTTCGGACTGGGTCATCTTATCAGCCGCGTCCAGGGGGAGCGAAAGAATCTCGAGTGTGTCTTCACGGTAGAAGAGAACGACTGGGTCCCCCCAGGCGGGACCCGTCCGCAGGATCCACCTTCACAACTCAAAATCAAAGACCTACGGTAACACGAGCGTAAGGAGACCCCGACAATGTCCGGCCATTCAAAGTGGGCAACGATAAAGAGGAAGAAGGGGGCGACCGACGCCGCCCGCGGACGCCTTTTCACACGCCTCATCAAGGAAATCACGATTGCCGCGCGGAGCGGCGGGGGCAATCCCGAAGCGAACCCGCGACTCCGGCTTGCGATACAGACCTCCAAGGCATCGAACATGCCGGCGGACAACATCAAACGGGCCATCCAGAAAGGAACGGGTGAGCTCCCCGGCGTCTCCTACGAGGAAGTCACGTACGAGGGGTACGGCCCCGGGGGCGTGGCCATACTCGTGGAAGTCGTCACCGACAACATCAACAGGGCGGTCTCCGAGGTGCGCCACATTTTCTCGCGCAACAACGGCAACATGGGGACCTCGGGGAGCGTAGGCTGGATGTTCCATAAGAAAGGGATCATCACGATTCCGCGGGCCGGGCAGAAGACGCCGCTCACCGAGGACGATCTTCTTGGCATCATACTCGACGCCGGCGCCGACGACCTGCAGAGCGACGATGCGGAATTCATCGTTACGACGACCCCGCAGACGTTCGATCCGGTGAAAAAGGCGGTGGATGACAAAGGGATCACCGTCGAACACGCCGCGCTCCAGATGGTGCCACAGAACACCGTCAAGGTGACGGGTCGGGAAGCCGAGCAGCTCATGAAGCTTCTGGAGGCTTTCGAGGAGCACGACGACGTCCAGAACGTCTACGCGAACTTCGACATCGATGAAAAGGAACTTGCCTCGCTCAACACCTGAGGACCGGAGGGCGCGCGGGGCGGGGACCGTCGTTGTCCTCGGGCTCGACCCCGGGACGCTCGCCACGGGTTACGGCATCGTCGAGCGGACCGGAACGCGTCTCAGGCTCGTCGGCTGCGGCTCGATCCGGAACGACGCAGCCTCGCCGATGGCCCTGCGCCTCCAGCGGATTCACGGTGAGCTCGCCGCGGTGATCGACCGGAGCCGCCCCGACGAATTCGCCATCGAATCCGCGTTTTACGGGAAGAACGCCCAGTCCGCGCTCAAGCTTGGGCACGCACGCGGCGTCGCGATGCTCGCCGCGGTCGAACGGGGTCTCGAGGTCACGGAATACTCCCCCCGGGAGGTCAAGAAGGCCGTCGCCGGGAAGGGAACCGCTTCCAAGGAGCAGGTTCGCTTCATGGTCAGATCGATACTCGCGCTCGATGACACCCCCATGGGACTCGATGCCTCCGACGCCGTCGCAATCGCGATCTGCCACATGCACAGGCTTGCCGGCCGCTCTGTCAAACACAGGAGCTGGTCGACGTTTGTCGCTGCGCACCCGGAAAGGATCGTGCAATGATCGCGCGGCTTTCGGGGAGACTCGCCGCGAAATCCCCCACGGAAATCGTCGTGGACGTCGGCGGCGTCTCATTCGCGCTCAGCGTCCCCCTCCCCACGTTTGAACGACTGCCGGAACCCGGATCCCCGGTCTCGGTTTTCACGCATCTCCATGTCCGCGAGGACGCACTCCAGCTCTACGGGTTTTTCACGGAAGAAGAACGGGATCTCTTCCGCATACTGATATCGGTCAACGGCATCGGGCCGAAGATGGCGCAGGGGATACTCTCCGGAATCAGCACGGCCGACCTGAAGAGCCACATACTGTCCGGGAATTCCGGCGCGCTCACGTCGATCCCGGGAGTCGGCCGGAAGATCGCCGAGAGGCTTGTCGTCGAGCTCCGGGACAAAATCTCGCGGCTTGACGGCGCATCCGCTCCCGCCGGAGGGAGCTCCTCACCCGAAGGATCCCGCATACGCACGGAAGCCCTCCTCGCGCTCACCTCACTCGGGTACAACCGCCCGGCGGCGGAGAAGGCGATACGGGGAGCCCTGCAGGAGTCTCCCGATGTCGAATCCACAGTGGAATCGCTCATACGAGCCGCACTCCGGCACGCACCCCAGTGACGGTGCGCCGGGCATCCACTTGCCTTTGAGCGGGAGCAATACTACAATGGTCGCATGATCCGCAAACACGACAGCACTGCTCCCGAGCGCCTTGAAGGCGAGGTGGAGTTCGACCGGGCGCTCCGCCCCCTGAAATTCGGCGACTTTTTCGGGCAGGAGAAGATCACAAGGAACCTGCGGGTCTTCATCGACGCAGCGCGCGGGAGGGGAGAGACGCTCGATCATGTCCTTCTCACGGGCCCGCCGGGGCTGGGGAAAACGACGCTCGCGCACATCATCGCCGCCGAGATGGGGGTGAAGATCAGGATCAGCTCCGGGCCGGTCCTCGACAAACCGGGAGATCTCGCAGGCATACTGACGAACCTCGAGGAGGGAGACGTCCTGTTTATCGACGAGATCCATCGGCTTAACCCGGTCGTCGAGGAGTACCTCTACTCCGCGATGGAAGACTACAGGCTCGATATCATGATCGATTCGGGACCAAGCGCGCGGACGGTGCAGCTCAGCCTCCCGAAGTACACGCTCATAGGGGCGACGACGCGTGCCGGGCTCCTCACCTCGCCCCTGAGGGGGCGATTCGGCATCACGAACAGGCTCGACTACTACGCCTCCGACGTCCTCGAGAAAATCCTCGCCCGGTCAGCGCACATACTCGGCATCGACTCGGAGACCGGAGGGCTCGCCGAGATCGCCAGGCGGTCCCGCGGAACGCCCCGGATCGCGAACCGTCTCCTCCGGCGGTGCAGGGATTTTGCGCAGGCGGATAAGAAACTTTCCGCGCACGGCGGCGCCGTCTCGCTGGCCGTCGCCGCATACGCACTGCAGGAACTCGAGGTCGATGAGCACGGACTCGACGAAATGGACAAGCGGATCATACTTGCGATAATCGAAAAGTACGGCGGCGGACCCGTGGGAATCAACACGCTCGCCGTCGCCGTCGGCGAGGAAGCCGGCACCATCGAGGAGGTCTATGAACCGTACCTGATACAGGAAGGGTTCATCAAACGCACGCCCCGCGGCAGGGAAGCCACGGACCTCTGCTACGGACACTTCAAGATGAAACGGCGGCGACCGGAAGAGCCGGGACTTTTTTCCCAGGGAGGGAACCTCTGATGGCACTCGACAGGGATCTCGCGTCAATACAGGAAGTCAGGGATCTCCTCGCCGCGGCGAAGGAGGCGCAGCTCGAGTTTCACGGCTACTCCCAGGAACAGGTCGACCGGGTCGCGCATGCGATGGCGGATGCGGGATTCGCCGATGCAGCCCGGCTGGGACGCCTTGCCTCGGAGGAGACCGGGTTCGGAAAACCGGAGGACAAGAAGACAAAGAACGAATTCGCCACCCGGCGCATCTGGGAGTCGATCCGCGACCTGAAGACCGTCGGCGTCATCGCCGAGGACCGGGAACGCCAGATCTTCACGATCGCCGAGCCGATGGGGGTCGTCGCGGCACTGATNNCGCAACGCCATTGTCGCGAGCCCCCACCCGCGCGCCTCACGCTGCACGCTTGAAGCGATGAACGTCATACGGGATGCGGCGGAGAAAGCGGGCGCCCCGAAGCATCTCATGGCGGCACTCTCCACGCCGACGATCGAGGGGACGAACGAGCTCATGAGGCACAAGCTCACCGCGGTCATACTCGCCACAGGTTCGAACCCGATGGTACGGGCCGCATACAGCTCGGGGAAGCCGGCGTTCGGCGTCGGCTCCGGCAACGTCCCCGCGTTCATCGAGCGCACGGCGGATATCCCGAAGGCGGTGGCGGACATCATCTCGGGAAAAGAGTTCGACTGGGGGGTGCTCTGCTCCACCGAGTCGGCGCTCGTGTGCGACGCTCCCGTCAAACTTCAGGTCATGGACGAGTGCAGGAAACGGGGGGGATACTTCGCCGCGGGTGAAGAGAGAGAGCGGCTCGCGCGGGTTCTGTTCGACGAGAGGGGCGCGATCAACCCGGACGTCGTGGGCAAGCCTCCCTCCTATATCGCCGGGAAAGCGGGATTCATGGTCCCCTCTTCCACCACCGTCCTCATCACCGAAGAGCGGGGGGTGGGGAGGGAGCATCCCCTCTCACGCGAGAAGCTCTCGCCCGTCATCTCGTTCTATACCGAGGACGGGTGGCGGGATGCCTGCCACCGGTGCATCGAGCTGCTTCAATTCGGCGGGATCGGGCACACGCTCGTGATACATTCGGCCGACAGGGACATCATCATGAAGTTCGCGCTCGA